>JAJRSG010000021.1 GCA_024278915.1 Alphaproteobacteria bacterium | reverse complement strand
CCCGCTTCGGCGCGTGCAAAATGGGACGGAAGCAGCTGCCTCTGCAATTAACCGCACACAACGATAAGCAACGGCATTTTTTTGGTAGCCTTCTCTTGCCAAGGCAGCGTAATCACGCGCGCCCCAATGAGCATGCCCACCTAATTGCAATGCAATGAGCTGGGATTTTTCCACGCACAACGCTTGTGATTTAGTTTGAGGCGAGCGTGTAAACGCCGAGCGCAACCAAGGTTTCATAGATACATCCTAAGTGAGAGCCAAATGGCAAAGGGTATTTCGTTTTTCCTGATCGTTTCCAAAAGGCTTGGAAGTTATGACCATGAACGAAATCTACCCCATCACCATAGGGCGAGGATGTATCTCTTGATTTTTAAGCTAACCGTATGTTTTTACGTGGGTTTAAGCTACGACCTGTATGGACAGAGGTGCATTGCCTCCCTCGTGACCAGCATATTTTAGTGCCAGCTTATACTTTTCGCGAACTTCCGCTCGTAGACCTTCTGCACCTAATAAAGAAGCAATGGTAATCGCTCCCCGATAAGCAATGATGGCATGCTCAAGCGCGCGCATATTGACTTCATTTTTGCCAATAGAGAAAAGAACATCACCCAGTTTTTTCTGGATTTTTGCATCTTCGATCGGTGCTGAATTTTGATTGAAAAGTTCTTCGGTAGAGCGGAAAGCTTGCACGGCATCCATGAGTGGCTCAATATCACCTGTCTCACTGGCAAGCATGATCATTTTTAAAGCCATTTCCCGATTTAAACGAGCCAATTCCACATTGGTTTGCCGGTGTGTTTTACGCAGTAAAAATTTATTCACATTTGCCATTATACTCTCCGTGCATTTTATTTCGGCCGTATTCCGCACGACCTTCCCCAGCTCTTTCGGGTATTTGCACCATAATGATAAGACTTTGTGGTTAACATTGGTTTAAAGCTTAGCCTTAACAGCTAGTTAATCTCCGCCCAGACATTTACGGCCTGCCGCGCAAAGTTTTCACCCGTTTGTATGCGGTAAAGCGGCAGACCTGCATGAGCAAAGATACCGTCTTTGAAACTATCTGTCATTTTGGTTTGTCGGGAGTTATGGGACGATCCATCCAGTTCTACTGCACATAAAAACTGCCCCGCCCCATTGCATAAAACGAAATCTACATGGCGAGACTTTATCCTCCCCCGATACTGCCAGTACTTTTTTCTGTCTTTAATAGAGCGGCGAACTTGCAAGATATCTTCCAACCTAACTTTGGAAAAAACATAAAATCCGATCGGTTTGTGTCTTTCTAATGCTTTAAAAAATGCCAGTTCCGCTCCATTAACGAAAATACTTTGCCGCCTTTCATAAGACTGCAAGGTTTGTTGATCCGCAGATGAGGATTGTGGGGTTTGCCAGCTAGCCTTCCTGTAAACGAAAGCAAGCCCGACACAGAAAACCATAATCAGTGCAATTTCTATCATGAGAACAAATATGGAACATAAGCGATATATATACAAGCCTATAAGGCGCGCACACTCGGAATATTTCTGGATGTGAGTAGCAAATCATGCACGGCCCACACAAGCGCGTCTGCACGGTCAGGACTTTTGCTCCCCATTACCCCGTCAATTCCCAACGTACATAACTCATCTTCTAAGGCCGGAAACCCGCCAATATGTTTCACTCTCCCCTGCTCATAAAAAGTAGCGATTGGTACTGCTCGCGCACATTTGCTTTTTGCCGCATAAACGGGGCGCAAAATGACATCGGCACTGATGGCCTTAAACACACTATTGACCATCTCGCCGCCTTGATTAGTCTCGACCAAAATATAATCAGCCTCCCAACGCTCCGACAGAGCAACGGCGTGCCGCGCCCATCTTTCTGGCGATAAACCCTGCACACTACCGTCATGTAAAACATAGGCTTTCGCGTCTCTTACTTGGCCAGCACGTCCAACAACCATAATGCCACAACGGTCAGCATGTTCACCGCTTGTAACAGGCGGATCAATCGCAATGATGGTCTTATCCAAAGGCGGATGGTTTTTTTCAAATGCATCGGCGATCATTTTTCGCGTCCACAAAGCTCCCACCATATCATCAAGAACTTCTCCTTCTAATTCTTGCCGCCCCAGTCGCGTCCCGCCATAGGTTGCCTTAATGGACTGGATAAAAACGGATGATAAAAAACCTGCGTTTTTAAAGGTCGAAGCTTTGGTAATCGCAATCCCGGGTTCTTGTAATAAGCCCCGCAAGGCGGAGGTTGGCTTGGGCGTACTGGTCATGACCAGTCTCGGAAACTCGCCAAGTCTGAGGCCAAATCTTAGATTTGACAAGGTTGCCTGCGGATAGGACCATGCACAAAATTCATCTGCCCACGCTGCATCAAATTGCTGCCCTCGTAAGCCATCAGGATCTTCGGCGGAAAATATATAAGCCATCGCCCCATTTGGCCAGACAAGGCGGCGGCGGGATATCTCATATCGCGGTCGCTCAGCTATATAACCGATATTTTTTAAACCCGACATGCCCTCGACCATCACTTCGCGACCGTCGGCATATGTGGGAGCCACCAAGGCAATTCTTCGCGCGCCTGCTTTAACCTGCGCCCTTATCCACTCTGCGCCTGCGCGGGTTTTCCCTGCGCCGCGTCCCCCCAAAAACAACCAAATAATCCAATCGCCAGGCGGGGGTAATTGTTCGCGGCGAGCTGTGTTTTTCCAACAATGTAAAAGAGCAAGTTGGTCATTGCTCTTCATCTCCTGCAAGAATGAGTTTTGGGTCTCCTGCCGCGCGCAAGTGGTTATATAAGCGGTTAAGTCTGTCTTGTATAATACGCATTTCTTCGTCATTTGGCGGGGGGATTTGGTCATATGGAGTATGGGCTTTTTCATTATCTAATGCGCGCATTTTCTGCTCTTGGATATCTTGCTCATCGATGGTTTGCGTGAATTTAAACAAGACAGCCAAGGCTTTACTGCGGCGTTCAATATCGCCGCTTTCCGCCGTTTCAAGGCAGTCGCCAAGGATTTTTATCTGCGCCCTTATTTGCTGGCGCACATCAAAAGTGACAGAATTTTCGCTTACATTATGGGTGTTTTCGTTCATAAAAACACTATGCACCGACACGACAAAGCGTGGATAAACTTTTAAAGCTTAATCACTTGAGGGCGATACGTCCGGTTCTCCGGGCCAAATCACAATGTGTTTAGGGTGATCGTCTTCATCAATATCAAGTTCGCTATAGGTGGCGCCTTGTACGCTCATTCCGGCGTCGTGAATGGTTTGTTTGGAACCGCTCACCAAATGATGCCAGTCAAATAAATCTTCGCCGTTGGCAATCAAACGGTAAGCACAGGTATGCGGCATCCATTTCAACACACCTGCATTTTCAGGTGTCAATTGCACACAGTCGGGCACATGCACTGTTCTCTTTTGGTAATCCCCACATCGACAGGTCTCTTTGTCAAAGAGTTTGCAACTAACGTCCGTGACATAAATAGCCCCTGTATCTTCGTCTTCCATCCGAATACAGCAACATTTTCCGCACCCGTCACACAGGCTTTCCCATTCCAGTTGGGTCATTTCGTTCATGGATTTATTCTTCCAAAACATATCGCTCATTTCTTTCGTATTGGCTTCCGATAAAGATGAAAACTAACCAAAATTTGGCCATATTCCACTGTTATTTGTTTTAAAATCAAACTGGGCAAATCCCCTTATAGGGGTTAAAGAGTAGACATGTACACCTTTAGAGCAGATATTGGCGCCGCCAATGATAATCATGCCAAGCGCAAGCGCCGTTGGATATGGGGTGTGTTATTGGTTTTTTCCCTGATTTTCACAGTTAGCTATGTGCAGGGAAAACGCTATCTATTAGACGGCTTACCCGAACTACCGACAAAAGACACCATGTGGGAAATGAACGTCAAACCTAATATGACTTTGTTGGATATGGACGGAAAAGTAATCGGTCATCGCGGCCCCTATTACGGGCGCCCGTTAAAACTAACTGAAATGTCCAGTTACCTGAGCGATGCCTTTTTAGCCATCGAAGACCAACGGTTTTATGAACATCCCGGTATCGATAAAAAGGCCATCCTGCGAGCCGTCTTTGAAAATGCAAAAGCGGGGCGCAAAGTTCAGGGCGGCTCCACCCTCACCCAACAACTTGTCAAAAACATGGTCTTGTCACCGGAGAAAACCTATAAACGAAAGTTTCAGGAAATGTGGCTGTCCTATAAAATGGAGCAGGCTCTGACCAAGCCGGAAATATTAGAGCTATATTTAAACCGGATTGATTTAGGGCACAGAGCCTATGGAGTCGAGGCGGCGGCGCAACGATATTTCCATAAATCTGCGACCCAGTTAAACCTTGCCGAGTCAGCTGTTTTGGCGGCCCTCCCCAAAGCCCCCAGCGCCTATGACCCGACAAAACATCCCATCGCCTCTCAGGAACGGGCAAAGCTCGTCTTATATGAAATGATGATACAGGGAAAAATATCTCCTGCTGAAATGTCAGAAGCCGAACTAAACCCTGCCAAAATTGCCACTGATGAAACGAGCTATATTGATGACAACACTCTTGGTCATGTATTTGATATGGTCGCCGAAAGAGCGACGGGTTTGGTGGGGTCGCAAACCCAAGACCTTATCGTGCGTACGACCATTGATCCAAAACTACAAAAAATTGCGCTTTCCACCCTGAATTCAGTAATCAAGAAAAATGAAAAACGTAAAAAGGTCCGTAACGGCGCGCTGGTCAGTATTGAAACAGAAACAGGAGCTATTCGGGCATTGGTTGGTGGAAAGAACTACCAAGAAAGTAAATTCAACCGCGCGACCCAAGCCTTACGTCAACCGGGGTCTTCGTTTAAAGCCTTCGTCTATGCGGCGGCACTGGAAGCTGGTTTAACCCCTGGTACGGTTCGCGTCGATGAACCTGTAGACATTGCAGGTTGGAAACCAAAAAATTATACCAACCGTTACCGTGGCCCGATGAATTTGCGCGAGGCCTTGCGCCTCTCCATAAATACGGTAGCCGCTCAGGTCGGGGCAGAAATTGGCCCTGACAAAGTTGTTGAAATTGCGCAACGCTTCGGGATTACCACCAAGCTTGGCGCCAATTATTCAATCGCTTTAGGCGCGGCTGAAGTTTATCTTCTTGATATGACATCGGCATATATGGTGTTTGCAAATCAAGGGTTGCGCCGCCCTGCCTATATTATCGATCACATTAGCGACACAGCAAATGCAACGCTTTACGAACGCAAAGATAGCGTGCCAGAGCGGGTTTTCGCCGCCCCCTATGCACGCCAAATGACTGGCATGTTACAAGACGTAATTGAAACCGGTACAGGGCACGGCGCGAGGTTGGGCAAACGGCAAGCTGCCGGAAAAACAGGCACGTCCCAAGACTACCGCGATGCTTGGTTCATTGGCTTTACGACAGATTACACAACCGGGGTATGGCTCGGGAATGACGACAACTCACCAACCAACAAAATCACTGGTGGCTTATTACCTGTCGATACATGGAAAATGTTTATGCTAAAGGCGCATAAGGGCAAAAAATACCGTCCTCTTCAGTCTCATGACCCCAAAGAAGACGACCCTCGCACCCGCGCAATGGTCGTTTTCTATCAAGGTTTGGCAGAAAGTTTTATTGAAGAACGAAACCTAGCAAATGGCCTCAAAACACAAACCGCCGCCACAGTCAGACGCAACCGCTAGTTAACTATATCTCTAGAATTGCTAAAATTTAATCACCTCTCCACCAAAAATTAAAACATATTTATTTGGCATGTTTTATCTTCTCCTCATGAAAGTTGAGACATTATGATACGCGGCATGTTAAACACCACCAAGCAAATGGTAATGTTTTTTGGCCTCGCCTTGCTATTTCATGCGAACGCCATCGCCGTTGAAAGCACAAGTACGGACGATGGAGTTTACCGTACGGTCACCGTATCATCCTTCAAGGATTGCAGCGCCATGTGTAGAGCCGACAGCCAATGCCGAGGCGCAGAAGCCATACAAGCCGACACACGCTACCCTGTTATCCAATGCATGTTAAATAACGGAATTGGTGAAAATTCACCTGTAAAACTCATCCCCCCGCCACCGTTAAACTTTAATATTGCTCTCGCAGATTTCAATGCCTATCGCGCCAGTTATGGATTACAGCCCCTCATCTATAATCACCAACTCACGGCAGCTTCGCTCGCCCATGCCCATGACCTTGCCCGTCGCGGCATTATTTCCCATTCAGGTAGCGATGGCTCCACCCATGCCGACCGTGTGCAACGCCAAGGATATAAATATGCCATCGTCGCCGAGAATATCGCCACGGGCCAACAATCTTGGGAGGAGGTTTTTAAAGCATGGCAGGACAGCCCCGGACACAATAAAAACCTGCTAAGGCCAGAGGTCACTGAATTCGGACTTGCCCTTGTTTATGAACCAAAAACAAAATTTTTGACCTATTGGGCAATGCTTGTCGCCGCCCCGCGCCCCTAGGCGGGCGAACCTTAACAAATCGCTAATATATTTTCGGCACTCTGATGCAAATGATTCGTTTCAAGGAGAATTGCATGCGCCGCCTTCACTCACCCGCTATCTATAGCCTGATGATTAGCACGACAATCGCCTTTGCAACACCGGCCCTTGCCGCTGATCAAAACACATACCGCGCTGGCACGCCTTATCTTAAAACCATTGCGACCCATTACGGCCAGTGCGAAAATCAATGTGCTGGTGATGCCCAATGTAGAAGTTGGAATTTTATTCGCCCCAACGCAGGCGCGGCATCGGGTATTTGTGAATTTAACGCCCGTTCTTCTTCGCCCGTGCAAAGCCCCGTCAGTATGAGTGGCACTATGAACGCCCGTTTTGATCCCGCCCTTAGTCGCGCCGTCGCGGGAGGTACCAATACCATTCGCATCGGAACCCCGCCTATGGCTGTGCCCAAAACGGTAACGCGGCAACAAGGTCGAACGACGGTTGTCCGCCAACCTGTCCCACAACAGATCAACACTCAAAAAGCCAGTCACAAGAAGCCTGTCAATATAAAGCCAGTGGCGCAAGCTTCTAAAAACAAGCCGCGTGTCTATGGCACACTTGTCCAGCCCACCACCCCTACAAGGCAAGAACAAGCGCCTCGCCAACAACCCCGCATCGCGCCGCCTGCTAAACCAAAAATGACAGATGAACAGGCCTATTATCGCCAGCAATACCTTGAACAAAAAAGACGACAAGAAGCCCAGCGCCTGCAATATCAACAAAGAAGCCAAAACCGTGCGGCGCAAAACATACGGCCCATTACCAACCCAAGATCACTAGAACCAGCGCCGCAATATATACCGCCGCAACCACAACAAAACATGCAGACAAGACCTCTTTACGGTTCATTACATGATGATTTAACCCGTAGCATGACGATTGTTCCGCGACCGATCACAGCACCGGATAACCCGAACAATGCAGACGCCCCCCTAGCAACCAGCCGCGCCGTGCCTGTTCAACCGATTACAACGAACCGCTTACAAGCGCCAAATCTCGTCGGCGGTTAGCGCTTTATTTCGCTTTTTTAAGTAAGTGGCTTGCCCCCCGCAAGCTGAGCCGTCCCCATGCAAAGACGACAAAAACAACAAAGGCAGCGCTCACGCCAATTAGCATGGCACCAGCAAATCTTTCTACGTCTTGACCGAGAATAACTAAAACCGACTGCGCCCCTGATAGGGCAACAATACCCCCAAGAAATGCCCAAAACCCAACCCAGTAAAATTTGATAATTTCACACTTTTGCACAATTTTCAGCGCCGGCAACCAAAATAAAGCGCCCACGGCAACCGTGATGAAAAACATAATCGCTGCCGGAATTAATTGTGCTGACATAGAACGTCCCTGTTGTGTAATTCGTTTGTTGAACTACACAAAGCAAGGATCGGGCCATTCTAGGCAAAAGGCCAAAATAAATATTAAATTAAAGGCGTTCTTTGACTTTCAAGAACCGAATATCCGGATTTTTATCTTGCGCATAAGAAATATCCCATGCCGATTTAGCCAATAAAACAGGCGCACCGTCAAGGTCTTCTGCCATGGCACTTTGGTTTTTGGCTGCAAAGGCTTCAATCAGAGCTTCGTCACCCACCAACCATCTTGCCGTTTGGAACAGAGCAACTTCGAACACGACTTCAAGACCGTATTCGGTTTTTATTCGTTCCGCCATCACATCAATTTGTAAACTCCCGACCGCGCCGACAATCATATCAGAGCCCATGGCAGGTTTAAATAATTGGGTAACCCCCTCTTCCGCCAAGCTTTCCAAAGCTTTGCGTAAGTGTTTGGCTTTAAGCGGGTCAGAAAGACGGGCGCGCCGTAAGATTTCCGGCGCGAAGTTTGGAATGCCTGCAAACCGAATTTTCCCGTTTTCGGACAAACTGTCCCCCACTCTAAGGGCGCCGTGATTGGGAACGCCGATAACATCCCCTGCATAGGCTCTATCTGCCAATTCCCTGTCTTGGGCGAAGAATAAAATCGGGTTGTGTACAGATATGGTTTTATTCTCGGTGGTCTTTAATTTCATACCGCGTTTGAACACCCCTGAACACAAGCGCAAAAAAGCGACCCTGTCACGGTGGTTTGGATCCATATTCGCTTGCACTTTAAATACAAAACCGGACACTTCTTTGTCGCTTGGGTTGATCATCACCTCTTGGCCATTCTTAACGGCCTTTTCAGCTTGTGGTCCCGGGGCGATTTCTGCCAATGCATTAATCAGTTCAAGCACGCCGAATTTACGCAAGGCAGAGCCGAAATACACAGGGGTCATATGACCTTCTAAAAAAGATTCTAATTTGAACTCACCGTATTCACGGGCGAGTTCACTTTCCTCTACACACTCCTCATATAATGCATCATCGTCGATAAATGCCCGCATCTCTGCACTATCATAAGGCATAGCAGCAGGATGCTCCCCATCTGCGGCAAAGGGAACAAATGTATTGGTTCGCAAATCCGTTAGGCCTCTAAACCGACGTCCACTCGCGCAAGGCCATTGCATGGGAATAACATCAAGGGCTAATTTATCTTCAACTTCTGAAAGTAGGTCGAATATTTCCTGTGCTTCTCTGTCGAGCTTGTTAATGAAAGTGATAATGGGAATATCGCGCAAGCGGCAGACCTCAAACAATTTCAGCGTTTGTGGCTCAATCCCTTTCGCCGCATCCAGAACCATAACGGCACAGTCCGCCGCCGTCAGCGTACGGTAAGTATCTTCACTAAAATCTTCATGTCCCGGTGTATCTAATAGATTAAAGATCAAGTCTTGGTGCTCGAAAGTCATCACGGATGAGGAAACCGAAATGCCCCGTTCTTGCTCGATTTTCATCCAGTCAGATTGGGTTCGTCTTCTTTGACCACGCGCCGCCACTTGGCCCGCCGCATGGATCGCCCCTGCCGATAACAACATGTTTTCCGTCAATGTGGTTTTACCCGCATCAGGATGGGAAATAATGGCAAATACGCGCCGACTATCCGACTGGTTCATATGAGGCTCTTTGTGAAATCATCTGATATTTAAAAACATGGCATACTGCCACGGGCCACGCAAAACAAGGCTTATTGCTCATCCACAGGTTCCGTCAAAAAATGACGTCCTTGCTTATCTTCAATTTCAACCACCCACATATCAGGATCGGTCTGCTTGCGCTTACTGATCAACATATCGATTTCGCGTTCAGGTAATGGCCCTTTGGGCAACCAAATGCGCTCCCCTGCCATATTTCTAATCGGGCGATATAAAACGGCTTGCCCATCAAGCGTACACACTTTCACCAATACAGCTCCCGCATCGCTATCCCCCTTTAAGGCCATAACGGCATAGGCACCGCCAATTTCTGCACGGCGGATTAAAGCATAGGCCCAAATCGATGTTTTCAAGGCTGGCATCATAGCAAATTTCATTTCCAAAGTTGTTGTGTGAGCGTCGTCATGATCCAGATTTATCGGCCAAACTGGCATCAGACTTGCTTAGTTCATCATAGAAAACCCACAAAAGGCACCGATATGTCCCATAATAGACAAAAAATGGCAAGAAAGAGCAACAGTTTCCGTATTTTTCTGATCGGAAGTTTATTCATCTCCCTATTTGCTCTTTTTGACATGTTGAGCGTCAATGCCCACGCCGCAACTCTCGCAGGCCCAACCCATAAATCAAACCCAAGCATGATTTTCAAATCAGACCTTGCTGCATTATCTGGCAACCGTGAATTCACGCTGGATTGGCGCACACAAAGCTATGATATTAATTTTCAACTTCCCTCCCATGATTGGTATGAGGCGCTGGATTTATTTATTAGTGCAACCCCAGAAGGGCGGGTGAGTAAACGCACACCACTTTTGATCAGTTTTAATGGTGCCGCCCCGATCGCTCTCAATGGGCGAGGTTCCAGGTTTGATGCTCATATTCGTTTAGATACGTCGCGTATCCGCGCCCGAAACAATACAGTTACCATCACATACCAAACCCCGTCTGACGCCACTTGCCTGACGGCCGAACACGGGAAATGGAACTTTAACTTATCCCGTGCCAAGCTCGTTGCGACCACACGCGCCAAATCAAAAAGTTACAACATTTCAGAAATGGAAGCCCGTTTATCACACCCGATGACAAGTCCAAAACGGGTTGCCATTCTAGCCCATGGCCCAAATAAATATGCTTTGGAAGCCATCTTGGCGCAAGGCGTGGCCCAACGCACCCATACATTGCCGCAGTTTCAATTCGCGTCTAAACGATCTGATTTTTCGGTTCTAATCGGGACAAACCAACAATTACGCCGTTTGGTAACGGACAAGTCTTTGCTTAACGAAAATGCCCCCAGTTTATTCATGGATAAGGGGGTGCTGCCCAAACTGGTACTAAGTGCGCCCAATGATGCACAATTAATGGAACTGGCACGGGCTTTCTCAGCCTTCCATTTACCGCGCCAATATAGAAAAAATATCTCATTATTCGATTTGTACGCTGCAGGGAAATTATTACCAAGACCGAGCCTCACCGCCCACCAATATCTATTGGGTGATATTGGTGATGTGAGCATTGCACCTTCATGGCAGCCCGCGCCTTCCCATATTCAGTTTAATGTAGATGACGCCCGCGCAAGTTCTGGCGTCCTTACCCTCAACATTGCATCAAGCGAAAACCTACAACCAAATTCCCGCTTAAATTTGAGCCTAAATGGGGAGTCAATTGGCTATACAAAATTGGATAAGAAGAGCAAAAATGTTGCCTTCGATATTCCGGCAGGGTCGTTAAAACCATCCGGTAACCGCCTGACATTCACACCGGAATTGGTGACAAATGAAACAGGCGGCACATGTGCGGTCGCCAATACCACCCCAGCCGTTTTGGTCAGCGCCCACTCGAAATTAAACATAAAACATGCCGCCCCCACTCCCATAGCCGATTTATCACGCTTGGCTGGTACTGGTTCTATTTTTGGCCAAAGCGCACAAGATACCGCTTTGATCTTAACCGCAAATTCAGCCAAAGACCGCGCCGCCAGTTTACAATTCCTAGGCTACGCCGCCCGTCAATTTGGCTCTAAATGGGTCAGTGCTGCTTATTATACATCTCTCCCATCGCCAGCAAACTTGAACAAAAATATCCTGATGATTGGGCCCGATGCTCCGCTTGATAACAAGCTCATTGCCAATGCACCGCGCGCCGTCAAACTTGCTTTGGCTGGCAATGCGCTAACAGGCACAACCACAACTATCTTGCCTGTGCGCCAAGCAACAAACAACGAAGCTCAAGCCTTTAAACTTGCTGCACGGACGATAGGCGTACCGTCCCGCATTAAAGAAGGCGGGATCGCTTCTATTTTTCCCTCCCCCTATGCAAATGGCAAATTGATTGCAATTATCAGCGCCACACGACCTGCATATTACCAGCAAGCAATCAGGTCCTTAACCACCCCTGATTACTGGAATACATTACAAGGAAGTGTCACACGGTGGGACAAAAAAGCGATCTTAATGGCACAAACATCAAGCTATCAACCGGAAGGGTTTTTCCCGGCTAAACCGTCTGCAAAGTCTTTTTCAAATTTGACTGGTACCCGGTTTACAGCCGTAAAAGTGGGCCTCGGGAAGTGGTTGGCAGGGTTTAGCTTAAAGAAACCGCCATTGGCCGCCGATAAACCAGCGACCGCAAATCAACAAGTTCCAAGCCTACGAGGAACACGCGCCCCTATGCCCGAGCCAACACAGCAAATGCAAAAAGAACCAGCGCCTCTTTATGCCACATCGATTACCTTTTCAGAGCTAAAAACCGGATTGGTTACAAAGTTCACCCATTTTAAGAACGGCACAGGCCGTTTCATCAACACAACATTTAGCGCACAAGGGGCTGAAAACCTATTGATTAACATTCAAAGAAACCGTTTGGTTTGGACCTTAAT
>JAJRSG010000020.1 GCA_024278915.1 Alphaproteobacteria bacterium | reverse complement strand
GGCATGGGAGCTTTACTTGGTGTTGGCCAAGGGAGCCCGCGGGAATCCCAACTGGTCATCATGAAATGGAACGGCGGTAAAAAGGGTGACAAACCCGTTTGTCTCGTCGGCAAAGGGGTAACATTTGATACTGGCGGAATTTCCCTAAAACCAGGTGCTGGTATGTGGGATATGAAAGGTGACATGGGGGGGTCTGCCGCCGTGGTTGGTGCCATGCACGCCATTGCTGCCCGTAACGCCAAAGCCAATGTGATCGGTATTGTGGGATTGGTTGAAAATATGCCGGATGGCTATGCTCAAAACCCAGGCGATATTGTGACCTCCATGTCTGGTCAAACCATCGAAGTGCAAAATACAGATGCAGAAGGGCGTTTGGTGCTTTGCGATGCGTTGTGGTATGCTAAAGAGAAATTTAAACCCAAGGCTATGGTCAACCTAGCCACATTGACTGGCGCGGTTCTGATCTCGTTGGGGCATGAATATGCGGGCGTATTCGCCAGTTCCGATGAAGTTGCAAAACAATTGGATGCTGCCGCTGAAACCTCCACCCAAAAGGTGTGGCGTATGCCATTTGACCCCGCATTTGATAAACTCCTCGACAGCCCGAACGCCGATATGAAAAACATTGGTGGGCGTTTGGCAGGGTCAATTACGGCAGGACAATTTTTAAAACGCTTTGTTGGTGATGTGCCTTGGGCCCATGTAGATATTGCCGGTACAGCGTGGAAAGCCTCCAGTACCGACCCACGTGAACCTGCGTGGGCAACTGGATTTGGTGCGCGTTTGATGAACCGTTGGGTTGCCGATAATTTTGAGGGTTAACTTGATCGAACATTGGTTTTACCATCTGGAACAAAGCTCGCTTGAGCAAATTTTACCAGAAATTTTGGAAAAAACCTACGCCAAAAAATGGCGGGCCTTGGTGAAAATCGGCCCGCTTTTAGGCGAAGGTGCGGCAGAAATTAAGCGTCTGGATGAATATCTATGGAAATATAAAAAGGACAGCTTTCTACCTCATGGACGTGATGATGAGCCCATGGCGGATGCTCACCCCATTGTTTTAAGCACGAATGCTGTACATGCAGATGGCGCCGATGTGGTTCTCTTGATTGGCGGGGCAGAGATGACTGAATTTGGCGTGGCACAACGTTGCATCACCATTTTAAACGGCCACGACGAAACCGACAAAGCCACAGCCCGCACTCGCTGGAAACAAGCTAAATCCGCCAACCAAATCACAGCCTATTGGCGCCAAGATGACCGAGGCAAATGGGAACAACCGTTTAAGTGATGGGGATGTTGGTTCTGTTTCGTGTTAACGTGAGTCGATTCGCTTAAGCTAGGTGCAAATATGCGTATATTGATGTTCATGGTGGGTACTTTGCTTTGGCTTGCGGGATGTGCAGCTATGGGCAGTGGCGTGCCGAACCAAAACCCACGAGCCAATATGGGGCGATACCAACAGCCGGGTTTTCAGCGCCCTGAACCGCCGGAGCGGTTCCCACGAGAAGACATTTGTCGGTCACGATTATATCTGGGATTGATTGGTCAACATGAAGGTGGGATCGTTTTTGCATCATTACCGGGACGAACACGGGTGGTGAAACCTGCAGAAATCGAACGCAATTTTGATGACTTTTTACCTGACATGCGTGAGGAACCTCCATTTGTACAGGTCACAGAATATCTGGCAGGGCAAATTCTATATGCGTCAGCTATTCGTGCTGTACAGCGCGGGGATGGGCTTGGCCCTATTCGGCGTGACCGTCTAACCATAGAATTGGATGCGGGGGGCTATGTGCGCGAGTTGACGTGCCGTTAAATCTTGGCTTTGGCTGCTTCGTAAATTTCGGCGGCTTCTAGCCAACGTTCTTCCTGTTTTTCTAATTGCGTAAGAAGCTCTGCCCTTTGTTGGGAAAGAGACGTTGCTTTTTTCAAGTCAGTCGTGAACAGATCAGGCGTTGCAAGTTCGCTGTCTAGACGTGCCATTTTGTCTTTAAGGAATTGCATTTGCTTTTCCAATTTTTCAACTTTCTTTTTAAGCGGTGCAATTTCGCTTCTTGCTTGGGCGTTGGCACGGCGTTGGTTTGTTTTCGAGCCTTTATCTTTCTTCTTGGCTTTGCCACCAGTGCGATGTTTTTCCAATTGCTCGCGGCGATAATCTTCAAGCGTCCCATCGTAATTGCGGATATTGCCATCACCAACGATTAAAAGTTTATCCACGACTGACTCAAGCAAGTTACGGTCATGAGAAATCAGGATAACAGCGCCTTCATAGGCATTTAAGGCTTTGATCAGCTCGACCCGACTATCCATGTCCAAATGGTTTGTTGGTTCATCAAGGACGAGTAGATGAGGGGCATGGAAACTAATCAGAGAGAAAAGGAGTCTCGCTTTTTCTCCACCTGACAGATCACGGGCAGGAGTTTCAGCATTTTTAACGCCAAGACCAAAACGGGCCAGACGCGCACGTCTTTGGGCTTCTGTGGAGTCCGGCATGAGTTCGCGCACATGGTCATAGGGACTGTGGTCGAGTTTAAGAGCGTCTATTTCGTGTTGGGCAAAATAACCGATCTTGAGTTTTTTGTGACGGCGGATCATGCCTTCTTTGGCTTCTAACATGCCCATGACGGCCTTAGCGAATGTAGATTTACCTTCACCGTTTCGCCCTAAAATGCCGATACGGTCATCTTCATCAATTCGAATGTCGATACCATGTAGCACAGTGACATCGTCCGTGTAACCGAGGCTAACTTCATCAAACCTGATTACAGGGGGGCTCAGTGCTTTTTCAGGACTTGGGAGATCGATTGGCGGGATCGGGTCATTAACGATTGTGGCGACCGGTTTCATCTTTTCTAGCCGTTTGACGCGAGACTGAGCTTGTTTAGCTTTTGAGGCTTTCGCTTTGAAACGATTGACAAAACTTTCAAGATGGCGACGCTCATCGTCTTGCTTGGCACGCATGGCCATGGAGTGCCTTTGTTGCTCGGCCATTTGCTTTTCGAAGTTGTTATAGTCACCCGTATAGGAAAAGAGTTTTCCTTCACGTAAATGGGCAATATGGGTGATGGCCGCATTGAGAAAGTCCCTGTCATGGGAGACAATAAAGGCAGTGCCAGGGTAGTTACGGATATGGCTTTCTAACCAAACCGTACCTTCAATATCGAGATAGTTGGTCGGCTCATCGAGGAGAAGTAGATCTGGTTGGGCAAAAAGCATAGCGGCAAGTGCAACGCGCATTCGCCATCCGCCAGAAAACTCTGAACAGGGTTTTTGCTGGTCGTCACCACTAAAGCCTAGGCCAGAGAGAATAGAGCCGGCACGCGCTTCGGCGCTATAGGCATCAATATCAGAAAGGCGGGTGTAAATTTCGGCGATGCGGTTGGGATCTTGAGCCGTTTCGGCTTCTACAAGTAAGGACTGCATTTCTGTATCCGCCGCGAGCACGGTTTGCATCAGACTTTCAGGGCCAGAAGGGACTTCTTGGTCAACGGCGCCTAGGCGGGCGCCTTTGCGTAAATTTATACTGCCGTCGTCGGGGCTCAGGGACCCTTTGATGAGATTAAACAGGGTGGATTTGCCCGTACCATTCCGTCCGACAAGGCCGACTTTCGAGCCTTTCGTGATGGCAAGGGTCGCTTGTTCGAAAAGGGGGCGCCCCTCCATTCGAAACCCGAGATCATTTATATGTAACATTCGTCAGCCTTTTAGAAAATAAATGACAGTTTAATGCAAAACTTTGCTTCACAGACGGGGGTGTGCCCGTTATAGAGCGTCAAATCAAATTCTATTTCCACTAAAGGAGGCTTTTATGGCCATTCAACGTACTTTTTCCATTATTAAACCTGACGCTACTAAGCGGAACTTAACTGGTCTCATTAATGCCAAGATTGAAGAGGCAGGACTTCGCATTATTGCACAAAAACGTATCCGCTTGTCTGAAGAGCAAGCTAAAGGATTTTATGCAGAGCATTCAGAGCGCCCATTCTACGGTGAACTGGTTGAATTCATGATGTCCGAGCCAGTTGTTGTACAAGTTCTGGAAGGTGAAAATGCTGTTAAAGCTTACCGTGATGTGATGGGGGCTACTAATCCTGAAAATGCTGATGCTGGCACGATCCGCGCCGAATATGCACTTAGTATGGGGGAAAATTCTGCCCATGGTTCTGATGCTGTCGACACGGCAGCTCGTGAAATCGCATTCTTCTTTGCTGATGACGAAATTGTTGGCTAAGTATAAGAAATAATGAAGAAAAAGCCGGGCTGTAACCCGGCTTTTTTTATGTTTAACGTTTAATACGAATGACTTCTTTCACAATTTCCTGCCCGATCTCCGTAAATGTAACGTTGAGGTCTGAGGCGTTACTGGCCAAAATATAATGATCGGCATCTGATGCACAGTAGGACAGTAGTGACTGTGCTCGTGTGACTTCGGCTTGAGAAATGTAATTATGCCATTGTGTAGATCCATTTTCTGTAGGGTAACCGACTTGCAGGTTATACCCTATGGTGTAAATGGTGACGCCGTCAGCTTTCATTGAATCACAGCTCGCTTTGGTTTGAATGTCCGCCCAGTAATCTGTTGTGCAAACCTCTTGATCTTCATAAGCGCCATCTGATGCTGGGTAGTGATTTACCCATTCATCGAACCAGCTATGGTATGAATAATATACATCATTCCAACCATGATATGTATCAACCCAATATTCAGAATGTCCGGGCACCCATACGTTTTGTGTTTGGCATTCATCGGATGAGTTATTTGAGCCATCAGACATGAATATTAGGAATTTAAGCGGGTTATCTTCGCCGTTTTCCGCTTCGTGAATGTCGTCTTCTAACCCTAATGCCGTTTCTGCATCTTCCATGGCACCACTTGAATCCGTACCGTAGTAAGTTTGCATTTGCGTAATATTGTTATTGGAAAGGCTTCCCCATTTAGGTGAAACAACTTTACCTGGGATGACGCCGTCTGTATCAATATTATTATACCAGTGATTATAATCTGCACTATATGGGTATAAGGCTGTGCGGTAAATGTTTTTGCCACCCGTGCTAATCCCGTTTAGCGTTGTCATGAAGCTTTCCATACTCTCTTCGAGACTATCTAGCTTGTCATTGCCCGCACTATCATCCCAATCCATTGACCCTGAATTATCAACGACGAAGAATACACTTGCAGGAGACCCTTCTGTCTCCGCATAGGCTACATCGGATGTTGCTTTGAAGCTTATGTCACCAATGCCAGGGACGATTGTCATAAATGCTGGCGAATATGTACCAGTAACCGTCGCACGCGCTAGTAAGCGAGCTGCTGGTGTATCGTCATCATCGTCATCATCATCATCGTCATCATCATCGTCGTCATCATCATCGTCATCATCATCGTCATCATCATCGTCATCATCATCATCGTCATCATCATCGTCATCATCGTCGTCGTCATCATCATCGTCATCATCATCATCGTCATCATCGTCATCATCGTCATCATCATCGTCATCATCGTCATCATCGTCATCATCGTCATCATCATCATCATCATCATCATCGTCATCATCGTCATCGTCGTCGTCGTCATCGTCATCGTCGTCGTCGTCATCGTCGTCATCGTCGTCATCATCATCATGATCATCATCATCATCATCATCATCGTCGTCGTCGTCATCATGATCATCATCATCATCGTCATGATCATCATCATCATCGTCGTCGTTATCTTCGGTATCTAGTAAATCGTAATATACAACACCCGTCATTGTGCCTGTGAAATCTGCGTCACCGCCATTGATTTCGGCATATGAATAGGGCTGTCCTTCAACATAACGGTCATCATTGTTAAACTCGACAGCTATGGATGCCGTGAGAGCCATATTATCGGCGGCGTATTGAGCAAGGGCCTTTGCTTTTGAAATTTGTGCAAGATCGTAAGCGGCTCCAATCGTGATGACAACACCAGTCATAGACACTGCCCACATCAGAGAGAATGCGCCACTGGTATCTGTCAACCATCTTTTAAAAACAGCTGTCGACTTCACATTCTTTTTATCTTCAAGTAAACGCTTAAAGATAATTGGCGATTTCATATCTTTCTTCATAAATATTCCCTCATGACCCACCTTTATTTCCCACAAACAAGGGGCTGGGCACATCTAAACGCGTCCAAATGTATAGGAAATAGATTTAAACCTCGTCAAAAAACAAGGTTTCGAAACGGTTGATGACTATGGTTAGAAGGGGGTTAATTTATGCTGGAATTTCGCCCTGAAATGCAGCGGCAACTTGTTTGAGCACTTTAGGGTATAATTTGTGTTCTTCAATTAATACTCGTGCGGCCAAAGTATCTGGTGTGTCGTCTGGGTGTAATGAAATGGCGGCTTGGGCGATGATTTCGCCTTCATCCATACCTTCACTCACATAGTGAATAGTACAACCATGTTCAGTATCACCAGCTTCGATAGCTCGTTTATGGGTATGAAGGCCTTTGTGTTTTGGAAGAAGTGAGGGATGAATATTTAGCTGCTTTCCTAGCCATTTTTTCACAAACCACGGGGTGAGAATACGCATAAACCCTGCATTACAAATAAGGTCAACTTCGTATTCATGCAAAACGGCGTCCATTTTACGCTCAAATTGCTCACGATCTGCGTAGTCTTTATGATTGATAATTGCTACTGGCACACCGAGACGTTTTGCTCGTTCGATTCCACCCGCCTTGGGGCGGTTGCAGATCACCAAAACAATTGTGGCAGGAAAATCGGATGCTTCAGTTGCGCGCACCAAGCTTTCCATATTCGAGCCGCCGCCTGATATCAGGATGGCAGTATTTATTTTCCTGCGCATAAACTTCCGATAATATAAGCGGCTTCGCCGCTTTGTTGTAAAGTATCCATAATATTGGCCGCATTTTCGGGCTCTACGCACAACACCATGCCAATACCGCAATTAAAGGCGCGACGCATCTCATCTTCGCTTACATTCCCCGTTGCTTGCAACCAGTCAAATACAGCAGGGCGTGGCCATGTTGAAAAGTCGATTTCAGGAGCCAAATGGTCTGGCAACATGCGGGGAACATTATCGGTAATTCCGCCACCTGTAATATGTGCGAGGCCTTTGATTCCACCGCCTTTAATTAAGGGCACAATGGTTTTGACATAAATGCGGGTCGGGGCGAGGAGGGCTTCTGCCACTGTTTTATCCTTGTTAAACGGCGCTGGCGCGTCCCATGCAAGGCCGGAAATTTCAACAATTTTACGAATGAGGGAATAGCCATTTGAATGTGGGCCTGAAGAGGTAAGGCCAATTAATACATCGCCTTCGACCATGTCGTTTTCAAGCGGTAACAGCTTCCCGCGTTCGGCTGCACCAACGACAAATCCGGCAAGGTCGAAATCATCTCCTTCATACATGCCGGGCATTTCTGCTGTTTCCCCACCAATAAGGGCACAGTCTGATTGGCGACAACCTTCCGCAATGCCAGAAATAACACTGGCGGCAGTATCGACATCTAGTTTTCCAGTGGCATAATAATCGAGAAAGAAGAGAGGAGCCGCGCCTTGCGCGAGTACGTCATTGACGCACATAGCGACCAAATCAATCCCTACGGTGTCGACTTTTCCGCTTTCAATAGCAATTCGAAGCTTTGTTCCTACTCCGTCTGTACCCGATATGAGGATAGGGTCATCATAACCTGCGGCTTTTAAATCAAAAGCGCCGCCAAACCCACCAAGCTCTGCTCCTGCACCAGGACGACGGGTGGATTTTGCTAATGGTTTAATCTTCTCGATTAAGCTCTCGCCTGCGTCAATATCTACCCCTGCATCTTTATAACTGAGGGTGGGTTTTTGTGTGTTCATGATACGAATCCAGATGGTGTGCGAATGTGAGTGCTCAATGGCTTATTTTCACACAGAACTCAAGAAAAAGCCACAGATAGGATTACTGTATTTCTTGCCTTTAATTTACCACATGATTGGTTAGTATGGGGAACAAGTATAAGGATTTCTATGTTGACTCGAATTTTAAGTGTATTCGTAATTATTTGGTTCTCTTCAGTCAGAGCATTCGCCGGCGACCCTTACATTGTTTCGGGAGTGCACGTTGATGCTAGCGCTAGAAACGCACTGGAAGCACAAACATTAGCAATAGCCGAAGGGCAAATGCGAGCGGCCAACATTATCATCAACCGGATGAGCTTGGCGAGTGAGCGCGCGCAAAAGGAATTTAGCGGTGTGACCTCGCAAGACGGCGCGAAAATGATCCGCGCTCTTGAAATCGGGAATGAAAAACGATCAGGAAGCCGTTATCTTGCGGATATTACCATTGCCTTTAACCCGAATGCCGTCTCGCAATATATGCGGGCAAAAGGCATTACGATGATCGCCACGCAGTCACGTGACCGTTTGGTAATTCCGGTACTAGATGGTGCTAACCTTTGGGGGCGAAATGAATGGATGCAAGCTTGGCAATCCGCTGATTTTGGAAACTCTCTAACACCTCTGACAGTTATTACACCGAGGCCTGGGCTTAGTTCGATTTTGGGTAACCGTTCTGGTGCCAATATTAGCATGATTAGCATGGAAAAACTACAAATTATTGGACGGATGTTTGGGGTGCAACAAATTGTTATTGCCAAAGCGGTCGCTGGTTATGATGGCTATGCTGTTACCTTACAAGATATCTCTCTTGATTCTAAAGCGAGCCGTCGCTTGGGGTCAATAAGCGGCTTAAGCGCAGATGAAGCTGCTTTTCGTACGATGAAGGCATTAGAAGAAGACTGGAAGGCCAGTGCCGTTAGTTCCGCAACTTCTGAAAGTGTGGTTATGCCCGTTTCTATTCTTTACCGCTCGCAATCAGAATGGCAGGAATTGCAAGATATTATCAATGGTTCGGCGCAAATTAGGTCAGCACAGCTCACTGCGATTTCTAAACGTGGTGCCTTGATGACTTTAACCTATGGCGGTGATCTTGAACGTTTACGAAATGAACTTTCCTTTAAGGGAGTTATGTTGGTCGAAGACGAGGATCTGGGTATGATTTTGTCTCGTACGGGTGCATTTTAGATTATAACATGGCCGCTCAACTTCCGCTCCATCTCCCGCTCGATCCCGATATAAGCGAAGGCAGCTTTCTACAGGGGACATGCAATCAAGAGGCATGGGCGGCTATCCATAATGTATCGAAGTGGGCAAATAATATTCTTGCCTTAGTGGGGCCGCAAGGTTGTGGAAAAACCCACCTTGGGCATATTTTCGCCAGCAAATATAGTGCGGTGCCTTTGGATGGGCGTGATACATTTGCGCCGAAGTCAGATTGGAAGAATCAGGCGATCTGGATTGATAATGCGCAAAGTGCAGATGAATTCACCCTTTTCACCTTGTTAAACCTCGCCATTACGGGCGATATTAAAGCACTATTGCTTTGCGAACGAACTACACCTTCTGCTTGGAATGTACAAATTCCAGACCTGCAATCCCGTTTAAGAAATGTGCAAATTTCCCACCTTGAAGAGCCTGATGATGATTTACTTTTTAACATCTTGCAAAAGTTGTTTAAAGACAGGGGCTTGAAGGTATCAGATAGTTTGATCTCTTATTTGCTGTCTAATACGGATCGTTCGGTAAGTGCGCTACGGCAATTAGTTGCAGATTTAGACGCGGCGGCTGTTCAACAAAAAGTGAATGTTACGCGCAGTTTTGCCGCTAAATTTTTACAAGGTGGGTTGTTTTAAAACGGCACATTAGCTTCGTATTCCATCCATACACCGCCATCTGGGTGGTAAAATGCCAAAGTATGGGCGTGTAACATAAGACGGTTTGACGCGGCATAGGCCTTTTCATGGGCATAGAGGGGGTCTCCAAGAATGGGATGCCCGATTTCGTTTAAATGAACACGAAGTTGGTGAGACCGGCCTGTTTTAGGGTGAAGGTAGAGACGGGAGTTACCTTTGTAGCGGTGTGCGACTTGCCAATCTGTTTCTGCCTTTTTCCCATTTTCAAAGTCCACTTTTTGTAGAGGGCGGTTCGGCCAATCGCAAATCAGTGGTAGGTCGATATGGCCTGTGTTGCCAACAACATCTCCCCATACATTTGCAACGTAACTTTTTTGCACATGGCGACGTTCAAATTGTAGTCCAATATGGCGGTGGGCTGGAGAGGTGAGGGCCATAACCATGACCCCGCTCGTAGCTAAGTCTAGGCGGTGTATAATGCGAGCACTGGGATGTATGGTTTTGACACGGCTTTCCAGACAATCATCCATGCCATGCCCTTTACCGGCGACACTCAATAGTCCAGCGGGTTTGTTGACGACTAAATATTGATCGCCAGTATACAAAATATCGATAGGTTCTTGCGGTGGACAATAGTTAAGGGGGCGAATAAATGCCGCCGAATTAGTCATTTGCCTTTACCGCAACAACTTCACCGTCTTTTAACCGCAGGCTGATGTTCCCGTCCAACATGCGTAAGGCATCTTGCCCAAAAATTTCCCAACGCCAGCCTTTCATTGCTTTTACGTCAGCATTGTTGCCAAACGCTGCAATTTCTTCGATATCGGCTGCATTGGCGACGAGTCTCGGAGCGATCCCTTCATATTCCGTCCGCAACCGAAGTAGTGTTTTTAGCATGTCGACAGATGGGCCAAGGTTTGGTGGTTTTTGTTTTTTCATCTCAAAGTGAGGTGCGTAAGATTCCGCGTTTCTAATGGCGTCGATGATTACTTTGACTAAGCGGTCAGAATTTCTGCGGCGTTCAAAACCATTTGGCACGCCGCGTAAATTGCCCAGCTCTTTGAGTGTTTTTGGTTTGCGTTGCGCGATGTCGTAAAGACCGTCGTCTTTAATCACCCGGTTGCGCGGGATGTCTTTATGGATTGCTTCACGCTCGCGCCATGCCGCAACGGCCTTTAGAACGGAAAGGTAATCACGGCGGAATTGGCGAGGTTTCATTCGCATCCATGCACGTTCAGGGTCAAAGCTATAAAGGTTTTTGTCAAGAAGCCCGTCGGTTTCTTCTTCCACCCAACTCGTCCGACCTTTGTCAGCAAGTTCTTTGATCATGCCTGGATATAAGTCGCGTAGATGTGTGACGTCTCCTAGCGCATATGATAATTGTTTTTCACTTAATGGGCGGCGGGACCAATCCGTAAAGCGAGCGCCTTTATCCAGATTAATGCCGAGCCTCCCTTTGACCAAGGCCATATATCCTGCACTATCACCAAAGCCTAGAGCCATTGCTGCCAGTTGAGTGTCAAATAATGGGGCAGGGACTTCCCCACATAATTTGTAAAAAATTTCCATGTCTTGGCGGGCGGCATGCATCACTTTGACAATATTTTTATCTGTCAGTAGTTCGAGAAAAGACGTAAGGTCAATATGTTCGGCGAGAGGGTCAATAATGGCTTCATCATCGGGTGTGGCAATTTGTACGAGGCATAATTGTGAGAAAAAAGTTTTCTCCCGCATGAACTCTGTATCTACGGCAATAAAGGGAGCTGATTTTGCCTTTGCGCAGAATTTTTCTAGGGAATCAGTTGTTGTTAAAATTTTCATGAGCCCGTCTAGCAAGAAGCGCACAGAAGGTCACGAGTAATATTCACTTTGTGGGTAATGATATGCCTACGGATTTAAGCTCGGCCTCAAAAGCATCAATAATCATAGATGATTGCAAGGTGCGTCGGATCATAAATAGAGGGTCCCCATCATGTTCAAGCGCATATTGTTCTACCAATGGCTTTAATGCCTGGATTTTTTTTATGTCCCCATTCATGGATGCTGCAATGAGGGCGAATACATTTCCACCCGCCCCACCAACTCCGAAGTGTTTTTGCACATATTGCTCTGCTTTCTTGCCATCTCTATCAAGAACTGCTCTTGCGAATAGGGGGATGTAATACCAATATTGGGCATTTGGATTAAGTTTAATCGCTTCGTTAATTGCTTTTAGCCCATTTCCCCAATCTCCAGAATAACACAAAAATTGGCCTAAATTCGATAAACTACTTGCATCAGCAGGGTTAAGTTGAATGCTTTGTCGAATGCTCATGATTGCAGCGTCAGCATGCCCTAGGCGCCATTGGATTAAAGCCTCGTAATTATGAGCGACGCTATTGCTTGGGTCAATTGCTATCGCTTGTTCAGCAAGTTCTAATGCTTTTTCTAGAGAATATTTTTCTGGATTCGGCATATTGTTAAATAGGCCTGTTTCAGGTGCAGCGTGTAAAGTCAGCCAAGCAAGGGAAGCATAAATTGACGAATCTGCCTCGCCTTGAGACACCTGATACTGCAAGCATGGCGCGGCTTGGTTGAAGTTATCAATGGTTTTGTCTGCTTCGAACTTGTGAAAAAGCGATAGACATTCAAAGGTTTTGAGGTTTTTAGGCGTAATATCCGATAACGTCATTTCTTTCTTTAAGTTGGCTAGGCTTTCATTTGCCAGAACGCCAGTGCGCCCAGCGTATTGCATGCTTAAGTTTGATGAAATATTTGATAGCGCATCAAAATAACTGTTACTGCCACTTTTTTCTTTGATGCGGTGTTGTGCTATCGTTTTTCTTGTTTTGATATTTGTTAATTTGATGATCAGGTCAACTTCAATTTCTACAGAAAGGAATGTTCCTTCCAGCACATAATCTGCAAGAGGATCTGTCGCGGCGAGAATTTCTTCATATGTTTCGCCCGAAAAGATAACTCTGACTACTTGAAATTTAGATAAATCTGTTCCTAATTGGTGTTGAAAACCCTGCTTTAGGACATCATATTTTGGGTCTTCTGTCAGGTTTTGAAAAGGTAAAATAACAATGCTTGGATAGGTTTGTATCTGAGGTGATATCGTCACTTCTTGTTTAACAAGAGGCATTTTTTGAGAACTGTACCAAACAGATGGTAGGATAAGTATACCAAGGATAATAATGCCGAGTGCAAATATACTGTAACAAAGGGTTCTTAGGCTAATTAAAGGAGCCTTATTTGTTGGCGGTTGCGGGGGCTGACGCTTCCCGAATTGCGGAACGTATTGCCCTTTGGCAACAAAAATTAAAACCTCGTCATCTTTACCTGAGCGGCGATAGTACTCTGACAGTAATTTTCTTAACCGCCCGGCTTGAACACGGACGATCGGATTTGTAGAGGGATCAAAATCCACACCAGCACCTAAAACGTCCTGCGCTATGGTGGTGCCGTTGATGTGTTCGGTTTCACCGGATATGTATTTTTCTACAATATATTTGAGTAGTTGCTTTGAACGCTTGGAATCTTTAAACTCGGGGCTGTTAATTACGCGTGTTAATGCGTCTTGAATAACAGTTGTGTCTGTAATTCGTGGGTATTTATTTGCTTCCGTGTCTTCGTAATGCATGCACCCTCGCCATATGTTACGGTAACATACATATTGTTTACCGAGAAATCAACATTTCCCGCAAAGATTGATTGTTTTGAAACTTACCGTGTAACGGTTAGTTACTAACATGAGGTCGTAAAAAAGTGTTCATGTGACCTTGTGAGCACGAGCGCTGAACTACCTCCCCAAGGATTCTGCTTGCCGGCTCAATAATATCCGGAGTTCACTCCGGCGTAAGGCATCTGTCGAAAACGATTGCCCCACATCAGTTGTTCAGACAGGTGCCTTACACTATTTTTCACACTTTGCGCGCCTTCCGGCACTTGACATTTGCGGGTAAGCGTATCACTCCCTGTCTGACGAAATTATAGGGGTGTAGCCCCCGTTTGAGAAGAGAATATCATGCACGCTTACCGTACACATACTTGTAATGCTTTACGCGCAACCAATGTTGGCGAAACTGTTAAACTTTCTGGGTGGATACATTCCAAACGTGAACACCCAAATGCGCTGTTTATTGACTTGCGCGATCACTACGGCATTTCCCAAGTCGTTGTGTACCCAGTTTCTCCGTTCTTTGAAAATTTAAAGAGATGCCCGCTTGAAAGTGTGATCACGATCACCGGGGAAGTTTTGGCTCGCGATGATATGGCAATTAACCCTAATCGGGCAACGGGTGAAATCGAACTTCGCGCCGATGAAGCCATCATTGAAAATGCCTCTGCAAAACTTCCGCTCCCTGTGGCTGGAGATCAAGAGTACCCCGAAGACATTCGTTTGCGCCACCGCTATCTCGACCTTCGTCGCGAGAAGCTTCATAACAATATTATTCTGCGGAGTCAGGTTATCTCCTCTCTACGCAAACGTATGATTGAGCAAGGGTTCATGGAGTTCCAAACGCCGATTTTGACCGCATCTAGTCCAGAAGGTGCTCGTGACTTTCTCGTCCCGTCCCGCTTAAATCCTGGTCAATTTTATGCGTTGCCGCAAGCTCCACAACAATTCAAGCAGCTTTTAATGGTTGCCGGGTTTGACCGGTATTTCCAAATTGCTCCTTGTTTCCGCGATGAAGACGCGCGCGCTGATCGCTCTCCGGGCGAGTTTTACCAGCTCGATGTGGAAATGAGCTTTGCGACTCAGGAAGATGTTTTTCAAGCCATTGAACCAGTAATGGCAGGCGTATTTGAAGAATTTGCTGACGGGCGTACGGTAGAAACACCGTTCCCTCGCATTCCTTATAAAGAGTCGATGGAAAAATACGGGAATGATAAGCCTGACCTGCGTATTCCTTTTGTACTATGTAATGTCTCCGAGTTTTTTACTGAAGAGGGCGTAGAGTTTAAAGCTTTTAAATCTATCGTCGAAAGCGGTGGGATGGTGCAAGCTATTCCGGCCCCTGCAACAGCAGAGCAGCCACGTAGTTTCTTTGATAAGCTTAATAAATGGGCGCAAAAAGAGATGCAAGCGCCCGGCCTTGGTTATATTCGCCTTGAAGACGGCGAAAACGGCCTTGAGGGCAAAGGTCCGATTGCCAAGTTTTTCCCACAAGATGTAATTCAGCGCATGGCAGCTAAAGCTGGCCTCGGCGATGGGGATGCGATGTTCTTCTCTGCGGGTAAAGCAGGCGATGCTTATAAATTGGCAGGTGCTGCGCGGGCGCAAATCGCTAAACAATTAGGGCTTATTGAAGAAGGTGTCTTTAAGTTTTGTTGGATTGTTGATTTCC
>JAJRSG010000019.1 GCA_024278915.1 Alphaproteobacteria bacterium | reverse complement strand
AATCGTCTGGCATTGCCTGGTACGGTAACCACAATTTCCCGTTTGGCCGCATCCATTTTAATGGAAATTCGCCGTGCCCTTGGACGCAATTGATAAAAAATGCGCGGGTCGTCCTCATCTTGCCAACGTGTTTGCGCAGCTGTGCCTGCATTGGTTTTTACGCCAAAATTTCCTAAACCCAGCTTATCAAAAAATCCGGTCATGCAAACCTATGCTGTTTAAATTTATTGATCAAAATACCCAGAACAGTAATAGAAATAAAGTTATTTTGCCTTGAAATTGCCCCGTTTTTATTGTTTTGTCTCAGACAGTATAATTCAGTGCCTCTCATTTAACAGGACATTTTTCATGCATATGTTTAAAATATCAATTTCAAAAGCAGCTCTTGCCGCAGCCATCACCACCACTCTTGTTCTTGGCGGTTGTAACAAGAAAAATAAAGCCCCGGAAATCAGTACCGTAAAAGCACGCACAGTAAGTGATGCGAATGCGATGCAAGCCCTTACTCTAATGGGGCTAAACGAATCCGGTACAGGAGAACTTAAATGGGAAAGCCGTTCCGGCGATAAAGGTAATTATGTCTTTACAAATGTCACGTCCGCAGATGCAGATGATGATGAAGGTACCCTTGGTACTTTGGAGCTTAAAGGGGTGCATATGGAAGGTGAGCAAGCACTATTTGACCAAATCACTTTGAATAATTTTAAGGCCGTCGAGGAGGATGATACAATTGTCACCTTTAAAAGCCTGTCCCTGACTGAGCCATCCCCTACTCTCGCGGCGGCTTTTGCGGAAGCCTTTAATGGAAATAAGGATGCATTTGACGACATGGAAGGTGATATCAGTTTTACCGCCCTATCATTTGCAGGCTTAAAAGTTACAGATGAAGACGGCACAATCAATTTGGATTCGGTTAATCTCGGTAAAGCAAAAGACGGGACTGGCGTTTTCTCAATTCACGACTTCAATATGGATATGGCAGATGACGGCACACGGATAAAAATGAACCTCGATTCAATAGATGTGACTGGCGTTAACATAGAAAAATATAAGGGCATTCTTGCTGCGAGCATCAAGAGTGGTAAAAAAGGCGAGAAAGGCATGAGCGATGAAGCGCTCAAAACCCTTATGGGTAGTATGGATCCATATGATCCTGACTTTCAGGATTTTTCTCTTAAAAACTTTCACCTAGACGCTGATGGCCTCACAGTTAACCTCGATTCCATGGACGGAAAAGCAGAGCGCAAAGGTGATAAAATTATTATGACCCAATCCATGTCACCCTTAACCATCACGCCTTCAACAACGTCCAAAGACAAAGGTATGAAGAAGTTCACTGAAACATTAGCTTCTCTTGGTTATGAAAAGTTAGAGTTCACAATGGCGCAAAATTCAGTCCTCAACGCCAAAGAAGACAGCATGACCATCAAAGATAGCTATATTGCCATGACAGATGGTTTCAAACTTTCTTTTGATTATGACATGGTAGGTTATAAAGCTTATATGCAAGAAGCGATTGCGCTTTCTGGCAAGGCAGAAACAAATCCCATGGCAATGCTTGGCATGATGGATAAGCTACAAATCAAAAAATTACGCCTTGGCTTAAAAGATGATTCAATTATTGACCGCGCCTTTAAATTTGCAGCCGAGCAACAAGGTGACACCCCTGAAGGGATTAAACAAAAAGCTAAAATGGGACTCGCTTTTTTACCAATGATGGCCAAGGATGAAGGGCAGCAAAAAATTGCTGGGGAACTCAGCACAGCCCTCGGTGAATGGTTGGAAAATGGTGGTAGCCTTGTGATCAATATGGATCCCGCAGAGCCAGTGGTCATTGGTAGCATTGCTAAAGGTTCGATGAGCGGTGATTTTGATGTCAGCACGCTCGGACTTACCATCACTCATGAATAGGTAACCCTAACAGAACAATCTTAATAACGGGGCGTTTTTAACGTCCCGTTTTTTTATAGGCGATCAGTCGATCAGCTATTTTTTCAGGCGTATCTGCATGAGTAAAGATATCAACAAATTCACCCTTGGCATCCATTAAATAAATCAAACTTGAATGGTCATATGTGTATCCATCGGGGTTGGAACTATCTTCAATTTTTTCGCCAATCACGGCAAATGCTTTTTGAACATGCTTGAGTTGCTCGGGACTACCTGTCAAACCAATCAAGCCTTTTGGAAAGCCGTTGGCTGTTACGTATTGTGCCATTTTTTCCGGCGTATCCCGCTCAGCATCTATGGTGATAAATATGGGTTGATAATAGTTTTCAATCCCCGGCTTTTTTTGCTCGGCCAAATACAGAGCCGCTCCCATTTGTTGTAAGGCAGTCGGGCAAACATCGGGACAATACGCATAGCCAAAATAAATGATTTGTGGACGACCAAGATAATCTTGTTCAGTTACGGTTTTGCCCGTATGGTCAACAAGAGTGTAAGCTCCCCCAATGGCCGCCTTGCCGGAGACAATCGTATTCTGCCCACTT
>JAJRSG010000001.1 GCA_024278915.1 Alphaproteobacteria bacterium | reverse complement strand
CACCGTCTACTACAATGCATTCCCCTGTTACATATGAAGCTTCATCCGAAACCATAAAGAGAACAGCCCCAACCATTTCCTCTGGATCTGCCATACGTGGAATTGCCAAATTTGCATCCATAAAGGCTTGAATACCAGGCATTTCTTTCAATGCTGATGCTAATTTTGTATCCGTAAATCCTGGCAATAAGGCGTTTACCCTGATACCTTTACGACCATATTCTTTGGCATAGCCTTTCGTCATATTTATCACAGCAGCTTTTGTCATGCCGTAAACTGTACGAAGCATTCCCGGTTGTAAGCCGTCGATGCTAGCCACATTAACAACAGCACCACCACCATTTTTCAACATTAACGGTATGGCCTTTGCCGTGAGGTAATATGGGCCTTTCACATTTACTTCCATAGTCTTGTCATACGCACTTTCCGGGCATTCATGAGCTTTGCCGTAAAATACATTGGTCGCTCCATTATTTACAAGAATATCAAGTCGACCATGTGTGAGCCCAATACTTTTAATAGCATCTTCCAAGTCATCCATTTTACCAAGGTGCAATGTCATGGCACTGGCTTTTCCGCCATTGGCAATAATTTCATCAGCTACCTTTTGACAGTCTTCTATCCGGCGGCTCGAACAAATTACTGTGGCACCCTGCTCTGCCATGCCGTGTGCAACAGCAGCGCCAATGCCTCTACTCGCCCCTGCAACCAAAGCAACTTTACCTGTTAAATCAAATCTTGCCATTATTTTGTCTCCATTTTGGGAATATGTGCCGTGTCCAGACTGGACTTATGCTTTGCCATGCCAGCTATATAGCGGTCATGATTTCCAGCCTTCGCTTGAAAGTAATCCTTGATGACAGGATGAGGTAGAACTAGGAACTCATCTTTCTCCATGCAGCTAAATAAGGCATCCGCCACATCCGATGGTAGAATATGTCGATCAGGGCCTTCTGTAATCACCGTCATGTTTTTTGTCATATTGGTTTGCACGTATTGTGGACAGATACAGTGAACTTTAATTCCATCATCTTTATGCATAATAGCCATATACTCTGCGTATCCAACAGCGGCATGTTTTGTTGCAGTATATGACGCCGTGCCAACTTGCGCTAACAATCCGGCGGCAGAAGCAACAATAACAAACCGCCCCTGCCCTTTGTCGATCCAGCCTGGTATCAAAGAACGTCCCGCGTAAATACTAGACATCACATTAATTTGCCAACTAAGTTCCCAACTTTTATTAGAACCACCAGCGGCGTGACCACCTGGCTCATCAGGGAAACCGACACCAGCATTAGAGACAAACATATCAATTGGGCCATTTTTTTTGGTAGCCCCTTCAATAAAAGCTTTAACCGAAGCTTCGTTAGATACATCGCACACAAATGATACAGCACCAATTTCTTTAGCTGTTTCGTGAACTAACTCTTCGTTAATATCGCTAATGGCGACTTTTGCACCTGCCGCGATACATTTCTCGGCAATGGCGCGGCCAATACCACCTGCAGCGCCTGTAATCGCAATACTTTGTCCTGAAATCATATATCTGTACCCTGTTTTCTTTCTATGATAACAAACAATCAGGCAAGCGCAATCATTTATATGCAACAAATTGCGTATTAATAGAAAGCGGTTGAAGGGGAAAATATGAGTACAGATATTGCAGAAATCGAAGAAGGCATTGTGTTGGCCTCCGCACATGTAGGCAATCAGATTAACGTACCGGATAACAACAAATTCGAAAATTGCTTATCTTGCGGTACAGAAATTACAGAAATTTACTGCGCACATTGCGGCCAAAAAAACGATGACTTACGGCGATCTTTATGGCGACTGGTTGCGGAGTCTCTTGGTGGAATCTTTTCGATTGAATCTCGCGTATGGCGGACATGGGGCGCCTTACTATTTAAGCCCGGAAAGGTCGCCTATGAATATGCGAATGGCGCCAGAACAAAATATTCTTCACCTATCCGCGCTTATTTAGTCATCAGTTTTTTATTCTTTGCTTTTCTCGCCATATCCAAAACTAACCTTCTTGCCGTTACGATTGCGCCGGGACCAGAAAAGGCAAAAGAGCTTGGCATTACACTCCCTGAGAAAAGTGAGACTGATTATGTTTATTTATTAAACGGTTATTCATATGAGTTATTATTTTTCCAAACACAGGCAACTTTTGAATCAAAAGCAAATCAAGAATATATTGAGCTTGCCATAAAGGATATGGAGTCTCAGACAGCACTTCAAACTGAAGAAGACAATCAAGTATCCATATCTGGATTCACCAATTTCTTGCAACACCCTGACCTTTTCAACTCTACTTTCAACACATGGCTGCCTCGTGTCATTTTTTTCATGGTGCCAATTGCCATGATACTCGGTGCTATTTTTATTCGTGGACCAACAGCCTTGCTATATGACCATCTTATCCATGCAATTTATATACACACGGTATTGTTTTCATCACTGTTATTAGCAATCCTCATATCAAAAATGATTCCGGGGTTGTTAGTCGCCAAAATCATGATTGTTGCCTTCATGCTCTACCTCCCCCTGTCTTTGAAACGCATGTTCAAACGTAGCTGGTTTAAAACAATCATAACAACGATATTTGTAGGCATTGGTTATAGCATTATCTTGATCATTGCGATTCTAGGGGTTACCGCCCTCTCCTTTATCGGAAATGCGGGCTAAGGTTAGCTAGATTCTTTTTTGCTTAGGCGCCCGATCACCAAACCACCACAATGTCGCAGCAGTGGCAGCAAAAACGGCTGCATTCGCAATGTTTCCATCCTGAGTGCGAGAAAAAATCCAAGCTGTAATCATCCACAACAATAATGTTAAAGCAGGACGAACAAGCCGAAGGGTATTGATCACCCATTTACTTGCAATACCAGTATTGGCATCTGCAGCAAGCGAGGCCTCCAGACCACGCCAAGACCCCTTTTGCGCCTCAATTGCTAACTCCAATTCCGTCTCTTGCATCTTCGCTTTCATTTGCAACTCATGAAGCTTAAGCTCGTGGCCCCAGCGTTTTTCTTCTTGTAAAAAAGTTTGTTTTCGTTCGAAGTAACTGGCTACACGCCCCAAAGCGGTTCCAAAGATACCGAAAAAACCACCTGCCGCCGCATCGACGCCAAAATTCAATAAACCTGCCATATTTGTTTTGCTTTCTGATTGCCATACCATGTCCGCTGACGGCCAAGATCAATGTGTAAAAATGAAGAATAAAACCCAAAACCTGTAAACCCTGCGATTTTACAATACTGGTAAAGCTTCTGTGGATCATGACCATGCAAGCCAATATCAACAGCCATCTTTAAATGTTGAGATAATGGGGCACCACCTACTCTGGCGTTATGCAAGGCACATCGGTGGGCTGAATGAATACGAAATGGGTATCCTGATAGATCCCTTGCTTTTTGGAGTTTATCCATAAATTCGTGCCACAAATAAACTTCACCACAATGATGACATGCCATTTCCAGAACCGAAAAGGACGGCCAATTTTCGGCACTCCATAAGCTTTGGTTTACATTGCGGCTACCGCTATATTGTTTCGATGTCTCAAATACCATTTCATGATATTACGCCAAGATGAAAAGGCGTGGATAAGTATCGGCAAAAAAATAGGCCCGCCGAAATGGCGAGCCTTTCAATACACATTCGTGTAGAGGTTTATTACTTAAACACGCTTAATTTGCCTGCTTTTTTAGCCATCAAATAATAAAAGGCTACACGGTTTTTCATGCGTGTCGCTTTCATTTTCTGACATGTATCAGCAACCAATTCTGCTTGTCCTGTTTTCAGGCCTAGCTTTTTAACTGCGAAGCCTTTCGCAATCCGATCAAGTTCTTTTTCGTCTGAACAAGCGACCAAAGAAGCATCACGAGAACGAAGAGACACGCCACAATATTTCACGATACTGTCAATAACGGTCTTACTTGCTCTTGCATCGTGTTTATGTACCATTGCGTAGTATTTTTCATTCGGGTTAGCAGCTGCTTTTTTCTTAGCGGGAGCCTTTTTGGCTGGTGCTTTTTTGGCGGCTGTTTTTTTAGCAACCGTTTTCTTAGGTGCAGTTTTCTTTGCAACCGTTTTCTTGGGGGCAGCTTTTTTAGCAACTGCTTTTTTTACAGTTGATTTAGCCGCGACTGCTTTTTTAGCAACTACTTTTTTAGCAACTGCTTTTTTGGCAGGTGCTTTAGCTGCAAGCGCTTTTTTAGGAGCAGTTTTTTTAGTAGTTGCCTTCTTCTTGGCAGGTGCTTTTTTCTTTGGTTTAGGTGCTTCTGAAATACGGCCTTCAAGATATTTTACACGAGCCGCTAAATAACGGTTACGCCATTCTAAGGCATATTTATCATCGTCGCTGCTAGTTGCTGCAGTTGCTGTCGCAGGCGTAGCGCTCAATTGGCTTTCCAAACCGGAAATCGTTGTATCACGGCGTCCAACTCGTCCTTCAAGCTCTGCGACACGTGCCCGTAAACCATCAGCATCTGCACGAAGTTGATTTTCACCTTCTACATTAAGGTCGCCAGATTCAGCTTTACCTTTGAACATGAAATAGCCCAAAACCAAACCAAGTAAGACCATTAAAAGATGTAGCCACCAGATTGGACCTGTAATGTGAGAAAGAATGTTGTCCATGAGTATCCCCTTATAAAGACTGTATAATTGTAAATGTGTTACGGCAAATTACCGACATGCGTTCAAATGAAATATTGATTACCTTTAATAAACCAGACTTATGATTTATTAAATTCCCCATAATTTCCTCTCTTATGGAAATGAAATAATATTAATGTATGTTAATAGCACCAAGAGCGAGCATATTGCAACTGACAAAAATCTAATAATGCAGTCATTTCAAGAAGAAAGATGACCCAATTTTAACGGTCGCTCCCAAAAATATTATAGATGAAAATTATGATTCGATGCGTTTTTTAGCGGCTTGATATTCTTGCTTTAACTGTTCAACGATTTCAGCCACTGTGGGAATATTATGAATACTACCCACACCTTGACCAGAACCCCATATGTCTTTCCACGCTTTTGCGTCACCTGACCCAAAGTTCATAGCAGACTTATCAGCCGTTTCTAAAGCCTCAGGATCCAGCCCTGCGCCAATAATTGAAGCCTTTAAATAATTACCCTTAATCCCTGTAAAAAGTGAAGAATAGACAATGTCTTCCCCTGTAGAATCAACGATCATTTGTTTGTAATCATCAGGTGCATTGGCTTCTTGTGAGGCTATAAAACGAGTACCTATATAAGCGAGATCAGCACCGATGGCTTGCGCGCCTAAAACAGACCCGCCCGTAGAAATAGAACCAGAGCATAATAAAGGGCCATCGTGAAACTCTCGAATTTCAGGTAGAAGCGCAAATGGGGACAACTGTCCAGCATGACCACCTGCCCCAGCACAAACAGCGATAATACCGTCTGCACCTTCTGATAGGGCTTTTTTCGTATGGCGAATATTTATTACATCATGTAAAACGATCCCGCCATAAGAATGGACTGCATCGATAACTATTTTTGGCGGGCGCAATGATGTAATAATAATCGGAACTTGTTGCCGAACACACACTTCCATATCATGTTGCAAACGATCATTTGAAACATGGCAAATCTGATTTACGGCAAAGGGAGCAACCTTTTTATCCGGGTTTTCTTTCTGATAGGTTTCAAGTTCGCTCTTGATACGAACAATCCATTTCTCCAATTCTTCCGCAGGTCGTGCATTCAGAGCTGGAAAAGAACCGACAATTCCTGCCTTGCATTGTGCTATTACCAGTTCCGGGCCGGAAACGATAAACATAGGGGAACCAATAATCGGTAGCTCCAGATTTTGTAATATGTTAGGTAAAGACATAATCGGCCCCTAATTTCTAAGTAAATCGAGAGCCGCCGCACTCATGGCTTCTACACCGGTTTCAATTGTTGGTTTAGCATCTGGTGCAAAAAACGGAGAATGTAATGAAGGTAAAACTTCACCATTTTCTTTTGCTTTCGCAAGTTTGTCAGGATTAACAGCCCCGAGCCAGAAAATTAGACTTGGTATTTTGGGTTCTACGCGACCCAAGGCACCAAAGTCTTCCCCCCCCATTACAGGGTCCAGCATCACAACTGTATCATTTCCCATTTCGCCTCGAATAGTTGTTGCCATTCTCTCGGCAAGTTCATGGTTGTTATAAGTCGCTGGTGTGAACTCTTTATCACGAACCGTTACAATTGGTAATTTATCATCAGGCAAGCCTGCAGCACGTCCAAGCCCGTCAGCAATCCGTTTTATCGAATTAATCGTGTTCATCCGAACACCGTCTTTGTAAGAACGTAAAGTAAGCTGTAATTTAACTTCGTCAGAGATAATATTGTGTTTTAAACCACCATGTATGGAACCAACAGTCAGTACTGCAGAGTCCAAAGGAGATGTTTCACGGGAAATAATTGTTTGGAAAGCCATCACCATTTGCGAAGCCAAAACAAT
>JAJRSG010000018.1 GCA_024278915.1 Alphaproteobacteria bacterium | reverse complement strand
GGCGCAAGAGTTACGATGGTTGTCCCGTACTTTAAACTAGAAATGAGTTTCAACTCATCTTTGCCAATTTGCATGAATTTATTCGCATCATGGACGCCTCGCTTCTCCTCATTTAAAAACGGCCCTTCTAGGTGAATACCCAAGACACCGGGCACGCCTTGTTGGATGGCATCGGCTACCGCTCTTATGGCACGGTCCATCACTGTTAGGTCATCACTGATTAGCGTGGGGAAAAAACCGGTCGTGCCAGTCTTACGGTGCGCAGCTCCAATCGCCCTTATCCCTTCAACCGTCGGATTATCATTAAATAATACGCCTCCCCCTCCATTGACTTGCACATCAATAAATCCTGGGAGTACAGTTTTTCCGCCGAGGTCTCGTTCGATAACAGCATCATCTGGGCGTAAATTATCATCACAAATTTCTGTAATCACCCCCTTGCTATAGAGAATGCTTTGTCCGCTTATGAAGCCTTGTGGTGTAAGCACCCGTGCATTGATAAGAGCCTGCATACCTAGATGGTCTCCGTAATTTTATTTAAATGGGGAGGACTGTCAGGGTTATAGCCTCGCGCTAGTGAAAGTGCATTTGCAAACTTGTAGAAAGACTGAATAAACAACAATGGCCTTAAAGGTGGAGAACATGTCACCGTCGATTCCAGATTGAGCGCATGTTGATAATGCTGTCCGACGGATAACACTTGCGCCCCTCTTTCCAAGAAAGCCACGGCCATATCATTAATGCTCTCCTGTGATTGATCTTGCGGAGAATATATGAATACCAAAAATCCTTTTTGCACGATTGCCATCGGACCATGTTTTATTTCTGCGGCACTAAATGCCTCAGCATGTATGCCGCATGTTTCTTTTAATTTTAAAGCCGCTTCTTGTGCAACACCAAGTGCCAAACCACGACTGACAACAAATAGGTTCGTCACATTCATCAGCTTGTTTAACCCTTCACGCCAGTCCTTGGCGTAGGCTGTTTTCAAGAGGGCTGGTAATGTCGTAAGTTCACGCAACAATTCATCATTTTGTCGCCATTCGGCAACAAGGTTTATGATGGCACTTAACGTGCAGATAAATGTTTTTGTTGCAGCAACACTCTTCTCAACACCTGCACATATTGGAATCACCACATCAGAAGTATTCGCTAGCGGGGATTTCGTGTCGTTCACAATAGAAATAATCTTTGCTCCACTATCCCGTGCAGATCGGGTTGCCATTAATAAATCAGGGCTTTGGCCAGATTGAGAGATCGCCAAAAAAACTACGTGCCCGACATAATTTTGCTTCGCCGTGTAGATGGAACTAATAGAAGGCGATGAAAGAAGAACAGGTATTTTGAGTTGGGTTTCAATCAAATATTTCGCATAGACCGCCGCATTTCCAGAGCTACCGCGTGCACAAATCACGATTAATGTTGGTTTTTCACGTCGTAGATCAGCAGCCAACTCACTTATAGGTCCTTTATTTGAATCAAGTTGCCAACGGACATAATCCGGTGCTTCTTTCGCCTCCCTATACATGGCAGTTTGCTGTTCTATGTCTTGGTTCATGCGTGTTTTCATTGTTAAAACAAAAAATAGATATACCGATATACTCACCAACAAACAATACCTCTATAACACCAATTTAGACAACATAACCATATAGGCGGCAATATTAAGGCGCTTGAAATTCACTTAGATACCAGTATAATTTTTATTCTTGATAAACGATTGAGAAGGGCAGCTATTTTTTGCCATTGGCTATGTAATTTTCGTAAATTATCACTGGGTGCTAGTATATGTATTTATTAGGAATTGATGCTGGCGGTACGTCCTGTAAGGCACGTCTTACAGATATGTCCGGGCGCATTATTGGCCAAGGTTTATC
>JAJRSG010000017.1 GCA_024278915.1 Alphaproteobacteria bacterium | reverse complement strand
CGGAAAGCATATGATTTTTGCGCAATTTCTTTAGACGGAAATTGTGCCATCGCTACAGATATTTCTAGGGTCAATGTCCAGAGATGAGAGGCGTGTTCAAAGGCGGCAATATCAAAACTTTTTCCCGCCCCTTTGAATTTCATAAGGTTAAGTGAGGCAAGGTTACAGGCGGTATCATCTAGAAACATATATTCAGAACATGGGTTAGAACCACGGATTTCGCCGGACTTCGAGCATGTATGCCAATCATTGATGGTGTCGTGAAATTGCACGCCTGGGTCGGCACTTGCCCAGCCTGCCTTGGCGATTTGATGCCAGAGGTCGCGAGCACGTACAGATTTAGCCACGGCCCCGTCAGTGCGGCGAATAAGGTCCCAATATTCGTCCGTTTCTACTGCTTGTAAGAATGCATCGGTGATACGAACTGAATTATTGGCATTTTGCCCTGAAACTGTACGGTAGGCTTCAGAGTCCCAATCGGCGTCGAGAACAGGCACTTCGATGGTATCAAACCCTTGTCGTGCCAAATGTAAGGCGCGTTCGATGGCTCCGTCAGGAACTCCGTTTCGTCGTGCTGTTTTAATTTCGCGTTTGAGGGCCATATTAACTTTGGCGTCAAAACAGTCTTCATCTGTGCCTGAGCAATTTATGCAGGCATGAATAATATCATTAAGATGTTTTTGCACCATTTTTGCCCCGCAAACTAGAGCGGCAACTTTCATTTCTTCGCGAGATTTCCAACCTATAAATTCTTCTACGTCGGGATGATCAATGTCGACAATGACCATTTTAGCGGCGCGGCGGGTCGTACCACCAGATTTAATCGCTCCGGCAGAAACATCACCAACTTTCAGGAAGCTTAAGAGGCCGGATGATTGCCCACCACCCGATAACGGCTCACTGGCGCTTCGGATAGAGGAAAAGTTAGATCCTGTACCCGAACCATATTTAAACAGTCGGGCTTCACGAGCCCATAAATCCATAATTCCGCCTTCTGCCACCAATTCGTCGCCGACAGATTGAATGAAACAGGCGTGAGGTTGAGGATGTTCATAGGCATTTTCTGATTTGCGTAATTTTCCTGTTCGAAAATCGACAAAATAATGGCCTTGGCTTTTCCCGGTTAATCCATATGCCCAATGCAGGCCCGTATTAAACCATTGAGGAGAGTTTGGCGCGGCAATTTGTTTTGCCAACATATAGCGCATTTCGTCAAAATAGGTGAGGGCGTCTTGCTCGCGGTCAAAATACCCGCCTTTCCATCCGTGATAAGCCCAGCACCCTGCCATACGGTCGAATACAGCGCGGGCGTCTGTTTCCCCGATGAGGCGGTTGACCTTCTTCAGCTTTTTTGTGGCTGCCGTGTCTTCCTCATGTCGCCATAAAAATTCAGGCACATCGTCTTCGGTTACGGGTTTTCGCTTGGCAGGGATGCCCGCTTTACGGAAATATTTTTGTGCCAAGATATCGCATGCCATCTGCGACCAGTCCGCAGGAGCCTTAAATTCTCCGGCTTCTGCCACTAATGTACCGTCAATATCTCGAATTTCGCTGGAAACCGTTTTAAATTCAATGCCTTCGTAGGGGCTTTGTCCTGCTTTCGTATAGTGACGTTGTATCTGCATTTTGGAGTCCTGATACCTTATATAGGGGCCGAATTAGATTCTAACACAAAATAGGCCCGCTAGCGAGTCGGGGCAAGGGGTTAGGTAAAATGATTTTGTATAAGATGAGCGAGCTTGTCTGAAGCAGCAATTATCACCAACCATTAATAAGGAGGAAGATTAATTAACTAGCTTCTTCCGCTTGTCTGCTAAGGTCAAGATTTTACCGACAGTGCGCCAGTTTCTGGCTGTGGCAGGGACACCGAGGTGTTTTTCTAGTTTTGAGGATAGTTTTGATTTCCAAACACCGTCTGGCAAATGGAGATACGCGGCCTCATCGGTAATGGTAAAACTTTCATTTTCAGTTTTCAAAGCTTCAAGTGCCTCGATTTCGGCGTCAATTGCAGGTGTCTTCAGGAAGAAGACGTGTAGGTTTTTCGGGGTGGCTTCAGCATCTTTATAGGGGTTACCAGCAATGATGTTTACAACGGTATCATAGGACAGTGCCATGGTTTTTGGGGCGAAACCATGGCTTTCATATATAGTTTGTGTCACATGTTCACAAATTTCGTCTATGTCTTCACCTTCGTATTCAAAAGCGACATTACCGCTTTGGATATAAGTACGGACATTTTCGTATCCTGCCTTAGTGAGTAAGGCGCGTAAATCGCCCATTTTGATGAGGTTGTTGCCGCCGACATTAATGCCGCGAAGAAGAATGATCCATGTTTTCATGTGGGGGACTATAGGCGTCATATTCTTGCCATGATAGCAAATTATTAGCAGTAAAAAGAGTGGACGAATCTCGTGAAATTCGGCATATTCGTTTTGAACTTAATTTGGATGTGACATGGCTAAATTTATTAAACGTATCTTTGCTTGGTGGGACGGCGCGACTCTCGGCACTCTACTCGCCGTTAAACGGCGGGCGGAAATGGTGTATGAGGACGAGTTTGGTAACAAATACTACGAAGAACGCAAAGCCACCTATGACGGACGAAAACGTCGGTGGGTGACTTATAAAGGATATGCAGACGCTTCCCGTGTCCCTGCTGAATGGCATGGTTGGTTGCATCATCAACATGATGTACGTCCGAACGAAACGCCTTTAGATACGGCGCAGTCTTATGAAAAAGAGCATTTGCCGAATATGACCGGCACCGTATATGCCTATCACCCCAAGGGGAGTTTATGGCGCGGTGGTAAACGGGCCAAAGTATCTAGCGATTATGAGGCTTGGTCACCTGATGCATAAAGCACTTGTCATTACGGCTCTCTTGATGAGCAGTATTGTCTTTCCTGCGCAGGCGGAAAACTTGATTGGCGACAAAGTTGTATTACGGGCCTTGGATAAGGTGACGGCTACTACTGAGGACTACACGGTCGCTGTTGGGGATACTTTGAAATATGGCTCCATGGAAATCGCGGTTCGTCATTGCGAAAAACGGCCGCCCGAAGAAACCCCTGAAACATTTGCTTTTTTACAAATTACAGATGCCAGAACAGACGGTAATGGTGAAGATGCAGAACAGGCCAAGCTATTTTCAGGTTGGATGTTTGCTTCCAGTCCGGCACTTTCGGCGCTTGACCACGCTGTTTACGATATTTGGGTGCTCGATTGTATTACGCCACCACCTGCGCGGGGCGAGGCTTTGACCGATTTTGAAAAAACGCCGTCACAATAAACTTTTGGTAAAAAATCACCAGAGTGCCCAAGAGCATTTTGTAGGTGTTGGTGGTAGTCCTCACGGCTAATTTCGATCGCTCCCAATGTTTTAAGGTGCGGGGTGATGAATTGGGCGTCAAGCAGGGAGAAACCGCCTGCATTTAATCTACCAACCAAATGAACGAGAGCTGTTTTGCTGGCGTTACTCATATGGGAGAACATACTTTCTCCGAAAAAGGCTCCATGCAAACTAACTCCGTAAAGACCACCAACCATTTTACCTTCATGCCAACACTCTACACTATGGGCATGCCCGATTTGATGAAGGCCTGTATATAGTTCAATAATAGAGTCATTAATCCAGGCACCAACTCGATCTGGCGCGCCACAGGTTTGAATGGTTTGTAGAAAGTCGGAATTTACCCGAATTTCGAATCTTTGGCTACGAACGGTTTTGGCCAGTGATTTACTAATCTTTAGCCCGTCTAAGGGAAAAATACCTCGTTTCGTCGGATCAACAAAGAAAATGTTTTCCGCTTCAGGGCCATCTGACATGGGAAATACGCCGTTAGCATAGGCATTTAGCAGTTCGTTTGGGCCAAAGTTTAATCCGTCATGCCCTGCCATTACTCAGGTGATTGCTCCTCTAACCATCGTTCTAGCCAGTGAATGTCATAGTCCCCATTGAGGAAGTCTTCATTATCCAGTAAATCCTTAAAGAGGGGAATCGTCGTATCAATGCCGGTAATCACGATTTCGCCTAATGCTCGCCGTAAGCGAAGGAGTGCACCTTCACGAGTTTTACCATGGACAATTAACTTCCCGATTAGGCTGTCATAATGAGGCGGGATGGCATATCCAGCATAAAGTGCGCTATCAAGACGTACATTTAAGCCGCCAGGTGCGTGGAATTCTTTTACAGTCCCCGGAGAAGGAATGAAGGTTCTAGGGTGTTCGGCATTGATGCGACATTCCAAAGAATGTCCTGAAAAAACAATATCTTCTTGCGTGAAACTCAATTTTTCGCCTGCGGCAATGCGGATTTGTTCTCGAACCAAGTCAATGTCGGTAATCATTTCTGTTACCGGATGTTCGACCTGTAATCTTGTATTCATTTCAATAAAGAAAAATTCGCCGTTTTCATACAAAAACTCTATGGTGCCGACTCCTCGGTAACCAATTTGTGCAATTGCTTTGCGGACAATTTCCCCGATCTCGTCGCGTTGTTTTGCGTTAAGTGCAGGCGAAGGGGCTTCTTCTAAAATCTTTTGGTTGCGTCTTTGTAAAGAGCAGTCCCGCTCACCTAAATGTACCACATTGCCGTGGGTGTCGGCGATGACCTGTACTTCGATGTGACGTGGAAGTTCAAGATATCTTTCCAAGTAAACCGTACCGTCACCAAAGGCAGCTAAAGCTTCTTGTTTCGCTGCATTGAGACTTTCTTCAAGGTCATCAGGTGTTCGTGCCAACCGCATACCGCGACCACCGCCGCCTGCGGATGCTTTCACAAGAAGCGGAAAACCGACTTCCTTGGCAACTTCTTTGGCCTCTGCATAATTGGCAACCCCACCGTCTGAGCCTGGAACAACTGGAATGCCCGCATTTTCAACAGCTTCTTTAGCGGCTATTTTATCACCCATAAGCTTGATGTGTTCGGCTGTAGGGCCAATAAAGACCATATCGTGAGCTTCCACAATATCGGCAAAACGAGCGTTTTCGGATAAAAAACCATACCCCGGATGCACGGCGTCTGCATGGGTGATTTCGCACGCCGCAATAATGGCAGGGATGTTAAGATAGCTATCGGTAGCAGAAGCAGGGCCAATGCACACGCTTTCATCGGCAAGACGAACATGCATAGCATCTTTATCGGCTTCAGAGTGGACAGCGATAGTTGAGAGGCCCATTTCTTTACAGGCACGGTGAATGCGTAGAGCAATTTCACCTCGGTTTGCAATCAGAACTTTGGAAATCATAAGGGTTGACCCTAGCTAATGACGAGTAATGCTTCGCCAAATTCAACAGGTTGTCCGTCTTCCACCAAAATAGAACTGACAGTGCCTGATTTGTCGGCTTTGATCGGATTAAATGTCTTCATGGCTTCAACCAGCAATAAAGTATCGCCAGTTTTTACGTTGTCACCGACTTTAACAAATGGATCTGCGTCAGGGCTTGGGCGAACATAAGCTGTACCAACCATTGGTGATTTGACTGCGTTGGCATCATCGGCGGGTTTTACTTCAGCGATGGCTGCAGGTGCGGCGACAGGTGCTGCTACAGGAGCAACAGCGTGTGCTAGTGGGACAGATGTGCTCATGCGAGCAACCCGTAGGCGCAAATCGCCTTTTTCCATTTCGATCTCAGATAGATCTGTATCTTGTAATATTTTCGCAAGTTCGCGAATAAGCTTGGTTTCGCTCATATTAGATTTTTTCGTCACTGCTTTTGCCATGAAATTTCCTTAAATTTATTGGTTTTTTAGCTTCAGCTTGATGGCTGTTAAAGCCAAAATATAGCTATTGCCCCCAAAGCCGCTGATTGTCCCTGTTGCGGCTTGGGCAGTATAAGAAATCTGCCGAAAACTCTCTCTAGCGGCAGGTTGGGAGATGTGTACTTCAATAATCGGAATGGTCAAGCTTTTAAGTGCATCATATAGCGCAATTGATGTATGGGTATAGGCTGCAGGGTTTATGATGAGGCCGACACCATTTTTGCCTGCCTCTTGTACAAGGTCTACTAATTCCCCTTCAATATTAGTCTGGTGGAACGAAAGGGCGTAATTGTGCTCTTTGCAAAAGTCTGCACACATGGATTTTACATTATCCAAAGTGTGGGAGCCGTAGATTTCTGGCTCTCTTGTCCCCAAAAGGTTGAGATTTGGGCCATTAAGAATGTAAATAGCATTTGTCATAGTTGACCTCATTGATATAGCCTTCTAGCAAAGCAGGGAAGCAGCGCAAAGCTTTTATTGCGATAGGGAATTAAAACTATGCAACTTACCATTAATGGCGAAAACTACGATGATCTAGCGGATGGCCTGAGCGTTGCTAATTTATTGGTGTTTTTAAACGTGCCTAAGGGAAAAATTGCAGTTGAACATAATCTTGAAATTGTGCCAAAGTCACAATATGAAATATGCAAGCTTGCCGATGGCGACAAGTTGGAAATCATCCATTTTATTGGAGGCGGATAGTGCCCATACAAGACAATAAACTCATCATTGCAGGGCAAGAATTTTCCTCTCGCCTTATTATTGGGACGGGGAAGTACAAGGATTACGCAGAAAATGCGGCTGCTTTGGAAGCGTCCGGTGCAGATATGGTTACAGTTGCTGTGCGCAGAGTTAATATTAGCAATCCAAATGAACCTATGTTAGTGGATTTTATTGATCCAAAGAAAACAGTCTACCTGCCGAATACTGCGGGATGCTTTACTGGTGAAGATGCTGTACGGACATTGCGCCTCGCGCGGGAAGCTGGGGGGTGGGATTTAGTGAAACTCGAAGTTCTGTCTGATCCAAAACATCTTTACCCTGAAATGGAACAAACCTTGCGGGCAGCAAAAATGCTGATCAAGGATGGGTTCAAGGTCATGGTATATTGCTCTGATGACCCCGTATTTGCCAAAAAACTTGAAGATTTAGGATGTGTAGCCATCATGCCATTAGGCGCGCCGATTGGTTCTGGTCTCGGTATTCAAAATCCTGTGAATATCCGCCTTATCGTTGAGCAAACCAGCGTTCCGGTTATTGTGGACGCAGGTGTTGGGACCGCGTCAGACGCTGTTGTAGCAATGGAATTGGGTTGTGATGGGGTGTTAATGAACACAGCCATCGCAGGGGCAAAAAATCCGGTATTAATGGCGGAAGCTATGAAACATGCCGTTATTTCGGGGCGGCAATCATACCTAGCAGGTCGTATGCCGCGTAAGAGGTACGCAGATCCAAGTTCACCCTTGGCTGGGTTGATTTAGTTCGCTAATTCTTCATTTAACAGGCTTTGTAATTTTGCTTCGTCCCCACTGCCTAGAAATTGGTCATTAATAACGAAAAATGGTGTGCCAGTGAGGCTGGGAATCAACGAGGCAAGGTACATTGTATCCTCTAAGTGCGTATCTAAATCTTCGCTTTTCATGTCTTTTTCAAACTGTTTCATATTTAGGCCGAGCTTGATTGCTGTTGAATTAATGAACTTTTGAGATACATCACTCGCGTCCATAAGCGCGAAGTGCATTTCAGAATATTTGCCTTGTTTATGGGCTGCAAGAGCGGCTTTGGCGGCATTTCGTGAAGTTCGCGTGCGGCGCTCTAGGATAGGTAGCTCTTTAAAAATGAACCGTACATCATTGGGGTATTTCTCCATGACTTCTTTTACCCATCCGGTAGAGCGTTTGCAGAAGGTACAATTATAGTCAAAGAACTCAACGATTGTGACTTTGGCATTTTTATTACCGATAGAGTAGTCACGCTTGTCGTGACGCAGTTCTTTGGCGACAGCTTGAATGGACTGGCGGTCTTCTCTTTCATCTAAGATAACCAATGCATCGCGGATCACTTCTGGGTTATCAAGCAAATAGGTTTTTACAATTTTTTCGATTTCAGATTTGGAAAGGGCGGTTTTGTCTTCACTGGCTTGAGCGCAACCTGAAAAAGAGGTCGTCATTGCGATCATTGCAATAGCTGAAGTAGTTTTTAAAATATTCATGAATTTTATCCGATATCTTTGATGTTTGAGTGGGGCGCGAAGGGCAAACCTAGCTTCTTAGCGCTTACGATTTCGTTGTTTGGCGAGTTGTACGTCGGCGATAACGATGATGTCATTTGCTCTACGTTTTTGTGCTCTATAGGGGGCTAGCCCTTGTTGAGCACGGAGAGCAAAAGATTTTGCCCGATTATAATCGCCCATAGCAAAGGCTTGCTCTGCAATCGCATATCTGGCAAGGGCAGGTTTATCATCACGGGCATAGGCTTGGGAAAGTTGATACCAAGCAAATCCATTGGTTTCTTCTTCTTGTAGCGCAGATTTCAAATAGGTAATGGCAGCTTTGTTGTCCTCAGGCGTATCGCGCTCGATTAATGCCTGCGCTAAGGAAACTTTGAGTAAAGGTGCATCAGGTTTCAAGCGCAGGGCTTCTTTAAGGGGTTCAATTGCGAGCGCCCCTTTACCGCTTTCATAGTAAATTTGGGCTTTCAGTTCATGAAAATACGGGTTTTTAGGTTCATCTTTGATGAGGCTATCAATACTTTTAATGGCATTTTTCAAGTCGGCAGCTCGGAAGTAGGCGACCGAACGTGCATAGCGAGCTGGTTTGCTCATATCGCTTTCGGGGTATTTAGAAAAGACAGTTTGTGGTGCATCTAAAAAGCCAATGAGTTTTGCTTTCATCATCGCCATTTGGGCGATTTCTTCGTCTGTATCCTTTACATCCCGATACGTGCTTTCACCCGTGATCTCTCGCAATTTGTCAATACGGTCACTGGATAGGGGGTGACCTCTAAAATAGGGGTAACGGCGCGCATTTGATAATACTTCTTGATAACGAAATTTTTCGAAGAACTCTAATAAGCCGCGACCAGATTGTCCGGTGAATTCCATATATTTCGCAGCGGCCTGATCGGCAGAGGCTTCGTTGATACGGGAATGTGCAAGGGCGTCAATCACCCCGAATTGTTGTGAACCGGCAAGAATGGAAGCGCCTGCTTGGCCTTCACCCGCTAAAATGGCCGCAATGCCGATGCCCGCCGCAATAAGCATGGAGCCATAGGCGCTACGATTACTTTGGTCGCGGCGAACCAGATGTCCAGCGGCAATGTGACCTGTTTCGTGGGCGATAACCCCCTTAAGTTGGTTGGGTGTTTCTGCCTCTAGAATAAGCCCTGTATGAATAAATATATTTTGTCCGCGAGTTACAAAGGCATTGAGGGTTTTGTCATTGACCAGATACATGTCGACACTGGAAACATTTAGATTAGCGGCCCGTAAAATCGGGTCTGTATAGTCACGGAGAATTTCTTCGATTTCTGTATCCCGCAAGAGAGACTGTGCATAGCTCGTCAGTGGCAAGGCAACGCTCATGGCAATTGCCGCAACGATGGCAATGAATTTCGGTATATATGTGTGCAGTCTAATCACATGACCCCTAAATATCTTTTTCTCAATCTACGCCAACTTAGCTTACTGTGCAAGTTGGATAGGTAGACACTGATTTTTTAAACACATAGCGTAGGTATTGGTGAATCCAACCCATATGTTATCACTTCTTTGTGTGTCCCATTCACTATATGTCAAGGCAAGTTACAGTGTTGTTAGAAACTGTAAAAACTTTGTATGACAGATGTTTGAAATTAAATGTATTACGGAGGTCGATGAGTTTTACCCATGACCTCCGCAATGAAAATGATGAGACCCTAGTTAAACGGGTTTCGTTTTTGCCACCACCCACGTTTTTTTGGGGCATCAGGCTTCTCATCTTTTTTTGCAGGGGCTTTCGCAGCCTCCTCTTTTTTCTCGATAACCGGTTTAGCTTTCTTCACTGGCGTTTTCTTTTTTGCCGGCGTTTTCTTTACCGTTGAGATTTCTTCTGTTTTTGGCGAAGTTTCTGCCGTTTTGGTTTTCTTTACGGTTTCTTTCTTATCCGTTTTTTTGGCCGCGGGTTTTTTACGGGCTTTTGGTTTTTCTACCTTGGCGTCGACAGTTTTTGTATCGTCAGCTTTTTCTGTCACAGCTTTTTTAGTTGCCGCTTTCTTTGCTGGCGCTCTTTTACGCTTTGGTTTTTCGGTTTTTTCAGTCGTGTCTTCTGTATCTACGACCTTGCTGGTTTCTGCATCCGGTTTTTTACGTGTGCGGCGTGTGCGTTTTGGTTTTGCTTCCGTGCCTACTTCCTCACTCGTCTCGCTTTTAGTGGTCGAGCTTTTTTTAGTCGGCTTTTCCTTTTCCTGACTTACTTTGTCGGCATTTTGCTTGTTCTCCTGATTGCCTGCATCGTCTTGCTGGGCATTCTCAGCAGCATCTTGCACATTTTCAGGAGAGGTGTTCTCGTTCTTGCGACCGCGACCACCACGACGACCTCTACGGCGTTTCCGTTTTGTCGGTTTGCCGTCTTCGTTTTGTTCTGTGGTTTTGTTGCTATCTTCAGTCTGTGACTCATTCCCGGATTTTGCCTTGTTTTCACTTCGGCGTTTGTTGCGGTTTTCGTGAGCAGCTTTCCGGTTTTCTTTGATGACAGCCTCAAGCGGATCATTTTTATTGTCGGACTTGGTTTCAACAACTTCGATTTCGTAGTTTGGCCTGATGAAATCAGTTTCAGAAACAATTTCCGTAAACATGT
>JAJRSG010000016.1 GCA_024278915.1 Alphaproteobacteria bacterium | reverse complement strand
GAAAACCAAAAAGGTCGCTGGAAGACATTTACCGAAGAAGTTGAAGTGGCGGGGCATCAGTTGATTGATGAAGTCACGCGGCTGGTTTCCGAAGGGAATGTGCATAAATTGCGGGTGCGTTCAAAGAACAGTGATGTGGTTTTTGAAGTGCCGCTGACTGCCGGTGCGGTCGTTGGCGGTGTTGTTGTTTTGGCGGCTCCTGCACTGGCTGTGCTTGGTGCGCTGGCCGGGCTTTTGGCCAAGGTAAAAATCGAGATCGTGCGCAATGTTGAGGAAGAGGATGAAGATGGCGCGGATGAAGATAGCGATGCGGACGGCGCTGATCCTGTGGACGAAAAATAGCGGCTCTCTGCAATCGGGGCAATTCTGGTTTTGATGTTGTGTAACCTACTGGATTGCCGCGTGGTTTAGCTGTAGAAGTTTAGCACCCGCTCGCAATGACGGGGGTGGGGGGTGATAGCCAATGTTTCGTGTTGCGTCATACTCGGGCTTGACCCGAGTATCCATCGTGCCGCATTCATTGGGTGATCGTAAACCAAAGGTCATTCCAGTTTGGATTTGATTTTTCGATCAGCGTGATTTTGTGTTTTCGAACCCTGTGCTTGAGGTTTTTCTCCCGCTGGAGAGCAAGCGGAATTGTTTGATGCTCTTCAAAGTATACCAGCCTCTTTACATTATACTTTTTGGTAAAACTTTCCGCCATTGCTTCGCGGTGTTCGTATATGCGTCGCACAAGGTTGTTTGTCACCCCAACATAAAGCGTGCCATTTTTCTTTGATGCCAAAATGTAGACCCATGCACTCATGGCTAAATGAGATTGTATATGGACGCTCGGGTCAAGCCCGAGGGTGACGCGTGGTGGGTGTGGCGAGAATTTGTTGGCAATTCACATTGCGGAATTTTATGTTTGTGAAAGGATTTGTTTTTTCACGGGTTGTCATACTCGGGCTTGACCCGAGTATCCATCTTGCCGAAGTTTGGTGAATGCGGAGATTATTGCCTCACAGACGTGATGCACTGGATTACCCGCATGAAGCGGGTAATGACGGGGGGGCGGAATATTGCCCATAGGGCCTGAGGTGTCACCCCGGCGAAGGCCGGGGTCCAGCAACGCGCAAGTCATGCGCATGAAAAATGGTTTTATTCACCATAGACATGGTGAATTGGATTCCGGCTTTCGCCGGAATGACAGGGCTACCAAAATGAATTTGGATTATGATCTTTCATTCGCATTGGACGGGAAAGGTCATACTTGTTTGTAGACCTGGAGTTGGCGGTTGCTTCAATGAGCCAAGCAAGATTGTTTGGTGAGTTTTCGATGTAATTCCAAGGCACTACAGAGATAGCTGCCTGAAGGTTATGCAAGTTGTCAATAATCCGATCAGGCATTTCCGGATACGTGGAAATGTATTGGGATTTTGTAGTAAGCCTCTCCCATCCGTCTTGATAGTTTGGATAAATTGCATTTTTTTCACCATAATGGTCCGCGTGCCAACTAGTTGAACTTGTGGTTGGTAAATCAATTATCAAAATTCCAGATTTTTTGTTAACTGTGCCATTTATCATGCTGGATTTTAATTCCCAATCGACGTGTTTACGGTATTGAGTTTCAGCCCCACAAAGTAGAATGGTTACGGTGGAATCCTTCAACCAATTGTCACGAATTTTAATTCGTATGCTTTCTGTGGGGAGGTTGGGATCTATGTCTCCGTCTCGCACTGATCGGTCAATAAATATATCATACAGGACGTTTAATTTGAGTAACTTCTCCTTGTAATCTTGGTCGTTAGCATGATGATAGCTAATGAACACCTTATGTCGAACCATCTAATTTCCAAACTTCAATAATTGCCATTACAAAGAAGATGAATGCTAAAACTGCTATGAAAAATGCAAGCCAGTGCGCTGACGATTTCAACGGAGCCTTTGTGTTTGGAATGTCGGTATCACCGATAGCTTCGGCTGATTTTTTTAATACTATTCCATTTGCACGGATGCCGTTGTTTATTCTAAGGCTTGCCCAACTAATGAATCCAAAGACAAAAGACATTGCCAAATATAACCACCATCCTGGTGCGTGAGTTGTCACTCTGATGGTCAATGCAAATGCTGTTCCAACGGCGATCAGCAATTGTAACATGTACCATCTTAAACGATCCAAATATCGAAAAGTTTCATATCTTTGTTTGTAGATTTCGAGTTCATTATTTTTCACTATGCACTATCCTATCCTGAGAACAAAATAGGAACTTGCATTCGGTCCGTCAAGTATTTTTTAGAAATTTAAATAAGCCCCGTTCCATTGTGAACTGGTGAATGCTTGTTGTTTTGAATTTACGTGTTCAAATAGGATCGGTTGCGTGGCGCTTTCCCCCACCCTCGATCCCTCCCCACGAAGGGGGAGGGAGGAAGAAAGAAGTACACACGGTTCCAAGCCTAACTACACCCCGTCGTGCTCCCGCAGGTGTCACACTTCAAACACGTCCCGTTGCGGACCAGCGTGAAGTTCTG
>JAJRSG010000015.1 GCA_024278915.1 Alphaproteobacteria bacterium | reverse complement strand
CTGGTGGATTGTATGTGGGGTGTCACGGGGGGCATATCCCCCTCACCCCGCTCATCCCCGCGCAGGCGGGGATCCAGTTGGTTATCTCGGATTATACCAACAAGACGAGGAGACACGCCGTACCTGAAAATCTGGATCCCCGCCTGCGCGGGGATGAGCGGAAGGGGGGAGTTTTTCGCCTCAAAAGGTGGACAAATTACTGGCTTCCTAATGCTTATGCTTAACATCGCCTAAAGGGTGGTTTAATCATATTTTAGCCCATTTAGTTTAGATAATTGTTTCATGGCGGGAACGAACACATAGTTCGGACTTGCCAAAACCTTGGGATTGTTCTTTAAGTGCGTCTAAGGTTTGGTTTAAAGCAATAGGAGGTTTTAACATGACAAATCCTCCCCATGCTGCGCCGGGAAAACCGTTGTCTGCCAATGCCCGTCGGGCACTGGAAGAGGCTGCGGCGCGCAGAAAAGCCGGAAGCAAATCCGGCGAACATGGACAAACTGCTGACGCCAAGCCAAGACCACCTGAAACCGCAGGCCCCAAGGGGGTTGAACCCACTCGCTACGGCGATTGGGAACGCGGCGGCATTACATATGATTTTTAGAGCATGTGCTCTGGAATTTTTAGGTAAGACCACCCCAACCTTTTAATTTGAAGATTGACCATACACCTGAAAACAGGGGTGGTTGTAGAGTTTTTGGTGGGTTTGGGCGGGTGCGCAAACCAGTTTATTTTGGGAGAGCGCACATGCGTACCTATCGTTTAATTTCGACCGCCATCGGTGGTGTTTTCTTTGCCGGCGTCAGTTCGGCTGCCCATGCAGGATGTTTTGGTGCCCCTGCAACAACTTGCAATCAGCAAATTATTCCAATCTCTGCCCCCGCAGACAGATTGGTTCCGATTAATGTATATGGCCAAAATCCATATGGTTACCTCAGAACATTTAATTACAAAAACACGCCAAATGTAAATGTGATGCGCCTTCGCAGTCATACGCAAGCTGTGCGGTTAAATGATGCCCCCGGCACATTTAACAATGGGTGCAATCCGGCAAAGGTATATTGTACAACGCCGCCAGCTCGCTTGCCAATCGCACCGCCTGCGCCACAAGCCATGCCCTATATTGCACCGCCTGCACCTGTCCAAAGCCGAGTCACCATGAGTTCCGGTTATAATGCCAGTGCCTTTGCACCGCGCCAATACGGAAGTCTCGATTTTGTACCTGGAATCGCCCATGTACCAACATCAACCGTTGACCGTTCTCCGATCACACATATTAATGGCATTCCACAACCGATCGTGCGTTCAATCACGACAGCTCCATTGGCTCCCGCGGCGTTCCCGATGACGTCCATGGCATCTTCATCTTATTCAACAAGTCGCTCGTTCGTGGCTAATACCATGCCAACACAACGTCCAAACGGCAATGTCCTCGGGAATGTAGTGACCAATCAATATACATATCAACCCGAGGGTGGTGGTGCCTATTGGGAGAGAACATCAGGCCCGACAATTGTCGACGGCCTGCCCGCAACCCAAATCTTATGCCGCCGTGAAGCTCCGCGCCCTGACCCGGTAAATGTACAAGTTGTTAGCCCTGTAATTGGCGTACCTGTGCCCGTACCAACACCCGTGCCTGTCCCTTTTAATACGTGCGGCGGCGTTACCTATGGGAATGGGTTTGCCCCGCCGGTTTTAGCGGGAGGCCCTGCGCCGACCTATAGCCGTTACGGTAGCCGCTGGACCTATTAACCCAGCCCTAAAAACAAAATTCCAAGCCTCCGGTCTTTGCCGGAGGTTTTTTATTGCAAAATCAAGTAATATTTTCTTGGCAAAGCCATCTAATCTATGGCATGTGATAGTTTCAAATTAACAAGAGAGATATCATGAGCTACGCACCTTTTAATTGGGAAGACCCGCTAAATTTACACGACCAACTGTCCGAAGAAGAGATTTTGGTTATGGATAGTGCTCGCAGTTATTGCCAAGATAAATTAATGCCACGAATTCTGGAAGCTAATCGCAATGAAACTTGCGAACCGGAAATTTTCAAGGAAATGGGTGCGCTTGGTCTGTTGGGCCTGACCATAGACGGATATGGATGTGCTGGCATGAATTATGTCACTTATGGTCTTGTGGCGCGTGAAGTCGAACGGGTTGATAGTGGTTACCGCTCGATGATGAGTGTGCAGTCTTCCCTCGTTATGCATCCGATCCACGCATTTGCCACCGAAGAAATTAAACAAAAGTTCCTGCCTAAACTTGCCAGCGGCGAATATATCGGCTGCTTCGGCTTGACCGAACCTGACGCAGGTTCTGACCCCAGCAGCATGAAAACCCGCGCCAAGGCCGTCGATGGTGGCTATGTTCTTAACGGGGCAAAAATGTGGATTACCAACGCCCCCATTGCCGATGTTTTCGTGGTTTGGGCCAAAGACGATGCAGGCGATATTCGTGGTTTTGTGCTTGAAAAAGGCATGAAGGGATTATCGGCACCTAAAATCGAAGGCAAATTCTCATTACGCGCCTCCATTACCGGCGAAATCGTCATGGAAGACGTATTCGTACCCGAAGGCAACAAATTCCCAGAGGTCAAAGGTTTAAAAGGCCCATTCTCTTGTCTGAACAAAGCCCGCTTCGGGATTTCATGGGGTTCTATGGGAGCTGCTGAGTTTTGCTGGCACGCTGCCAGACAATACACATTGGACCGTCAGCAGTTTGGGAAGCCCCTCGCGCAAACCCAACTCATCCAGAAAAAACTTGCAGATATGCAAACCGAAATCACTCTTGGTTTACACGCCGCCCTGCAGGCAGGTCGCCTGATGGACGCAAATAAGCTCGGCATCGAAGCCATCTCGCTAATCAAGCGTAATAATTGCGGTAAAGCTCTCGATATTGCTCGCACGGCTCGTGATATGCACGGCGGCAATGGGGTTTCTGACGAATTCCATGTCATCCGTCACGCCATGAACCTCGAAGCCGTCAATACATATGAAGGCACCCATGATGTCCACGCCCTCATCTTGGGTCGCGCCATCACTGGATTACAGGCATTTTTCTAGGCTAAATTAAGGATATGTAACAATCTGTAACGCTTTGACGGGTTATGTTATTTGCACCATGACATTTGACAAATTAAGTGGTGTATTCAAATATGTAACTTCCCTGAGATAAGTGTTTCCTATGTCCATTCCCTTTATCGACTTACAAGCCCAACGCAAACGTATTGAAAATGAAATCAACACGGCAATTGCCAAAGTCGTGGAACATGGCGGCTATATTCTCGGCCCCGAAGTCGGGCAGTTCGAGAAAGCCCTTGCCAAATTTGAAAATGCAGAATTTGCCTTGGCTTGCGCCAATGGCACAGACGCACTCATCCTACCCATGATGGCGTGGGGCATTGGCGCTGGAGACGCCGTATTTTGTCCTTCCTTTACCTACACGGCCAGCGCCGAAGCCATTGCTGTTATCGGGGCGACACCAGTTTTTGTCGACGTAGACCTCGACACCTATACCATGTGCCCAAAATCTCTGGCCGAAGCCATCACACACATACAAGAACAGGGAGAATTAACCCCGAAAGCCGTTATGGCCATTGATCTGTTCGGGCAAATTGCCGATTACCCACAACTGGCGCCAATTGCCGCTGATGCCGGTCTATATCTGATATCCGATTGCGCCCAAGGCATAGGTACCCGCCTACACGGAGACAGTCCGCTAAAATGGGCAGATGTTGTCACAACCAGTTTTTTTCCGGCCAAACCTTTAGGATGTTACGGGGACGGCGGTGCCGTTTTAACCAATGACTCAGAGCTAGAAAAAATCATGCGCTCCCTCGCCTTTCATGGGCGTTCAGATGTGCCTTATGATTATGACAAAATCGGTATTAATTCCCGCCTTGATACCATTCAAGCCGCCATTTTGCTGGAGAAATTAAAAATATTTCCTGATGAAATTAAAACCAGAAACCAAATCGCCAACCGTTATTCAAAGGCGCTCGCGTCTAACACGATTAAAACGCCCAAAGTCCTAAACGGTTGCACATCCACATGGGCGCAATATACCATCGAGGTGACCAATCGCGACGAGGTTATGGCTAAAATAAAAGAACAAAGCATTCCTGTCGCCGCCTATTACCCCATGCCAGTTCACCACCAAAGCGCCTATAGGGAATATCCGGTTGCCCCCAATGGCCTTCCCGTTACAGAAGAGATCATGAATACGGTTTTCTCCCTGCCAATGCATGCCTACCTTAGCACTGATGACCAAGATAAAATTATTGCCGCTGTCTTACGTTAAGGAAGCCTCCGATAGGCCATTGATATAAATATTACATAATAGCTTGGCAAAAATGTCCGGGGAAATTTCCCCCTCTTCCGAAAACCAGGTGTGGGTCCAGTTAATCATGCCAATAAACATCATTGCCACCGGAAACTGCATGGCTTTTTCGCGTTTTAAATTTGGGTTAATCTCGGCCAAAGCCCCGTAAAGCGCTTCAATGGGACGACGCAACAAACTAGCAACTTCGTCCCTTTGCTTTGGACTAAGTGCCTCCATCTCGCCAAGAATTAATTTATGATTGGCTCTGAATTTTAAGTTTTTTAGCAATAAGTGCGTTGCAAATTTTTCCAGCTTATCAGCCGCACTTAAATCTTCATCTGCCAAAATTGGCAAGAGCGTCTGACTAAGATTTTGGGCATGTCCCAGCAAAATCTCATAGAGCACTTGTTCTTTGGAACTGAAATAGTGATAGAGCCGAGATTTAGAGGTGCTACACGCCGTCGCTATGTCCGTAACAGATGTGGCATGAAAGCCGTTTTGAGCAAACAAATGAGTCGCCACATCAATGATGTGGGCGCGTTTATCATGATAATCATTTGCTTGTGGGCGGGCCATGCCCCGCTTTACACGCGTTCGATAACCATAGCAATCCCTTGCCCGACACCAATGCACATTGTTACCAAACCATATCGGCCTTTGGTGCGCTCTAAATGATGTAATGCAGACTGGGCAATACGGGTACCGCTCATGCCCAAAGGGTGACCGAGCGCAATCGCACCGCCGTTCGGATTTACCCGTGGATCATCATCATCAAGTCCGAGTGACCGCATGACCGCCAAGCCTTGAGCTGCAAATGCTTCGTTCAGTTCAATGACGTCCATTTGGTCAAGTTTCAAACCAGTACGCGCCAATAATTTTTGACTGGCGGGTGCTGGCCCCATGCCCATAATGCGTGGCTCCACACCGGCCACACAACCGGCAACAATTCTAGCTCGCGGCGTTAAACCATTGGTCTTGGCACTGGCTTCCGAAGCCAATATCATCGCTGCCGCGCCGTCATTAATTCCGGATGCATTCCCTGCTGTCACACTCCCGTTTTCCCGAAACGGGGTCCGAAGTTTTGCAAGCACATCCAAAGGTGAAAGTCGTAAATGTTCATCATGCTCAACAATAGTAACCGCTCCTTTGCGCCCCGGAATTTCCACCTGAATAATTTCCTCTGCGAACAACCCATTTTCTTGTGCCGCTTTGGCCTTTACCTGAGAACGGTAAGCAAATAAATCCTGATCTTCGCGGGAAATATTGAATTCTTGCGCTACGTTCTCCGCAGTTTCCGGCATGGAATCCGTACCGTATTGGGATTTCATCAGCTTGTTCACAAACCGCCACCCGATTGTTGTATCATAGCTTTCACTTACCCGTGAAAACGCCGTCGTCGCTTTGGCCGTCACGAATGGCGCACGAGACATGCTCTCGACACCACAAGCTAGCGCCATATCCCCCTCTCCCGTTTTGATCAAACGCGAGGCCTGTATAATCGCATCAAGGCCAGATCCACATAATCGGTTTAAGGTCGCTCCCGGCACATCAACAGGCAAACCTGCCAACAAGCTGGCCATGCGCGCAACATTACGATTATCTTCACCTGCCTGATTGGCGCACCCCATAAATACATCATCAATTTTTGCCCAATCAACATCAGGGTTCCTTTGCATAAGCTCCCGAATAGGCAAGGCGGCTAAATCATCCGCTCGAACAGAAGAAAGCCCGCCACCATATCTACCGACAGGCGTACGAATAGCGTCACAAATAAACGCTTGTGTAGATTGATTTCCCATTATTATTTCCCTTTAAAAACTGGTTTGCGTTTTGCCATAAATGCACCCACGCCTTCTTTGTAATCTTCTGAAAATCCGGCTTGTTGTTGCCATTTTTGTTCCAAAGCCAATTGCTCATCTAAATCATTATCAAATGATTGCCGTATCGCTTTTCGCGTAAGTTTAAACCCAAGCGTCGGACGTTCCGCTAATGACGCAGCCATTTTGAACGCTTCCGCAAACAGGGTTTCGTCGTCAAATACATCCCAAATCAATCCCCATTCCTTAGCCTGCTCGGCTTTAAGCGGGCTTGCCAAAAGTGCGAGCCCCATTGCACGGGCTTGTCCCAAATTACGAGGCAAAATATAGGTTCCCCCACTATCAGGAATAAGTCCAATGTTAGAAAATACCTGCACAAATTTTGCAGACCTTGCGGCAAGCACAATGTCAAAGGCCAATGCCAGATTTGCTCCCGCACCTGCCGCCACTCCGTTCACAGCACAAATAGTCGGAATGTCCGAGGCATGTAATCTTTTAATCAATGGGTTATAAAATTTTCCAATGGTTTCGCCCAAATCAACAGGTGCCGATCCCGGCGCAACATTGCGGTCTGATAAATCTTGGCCCGCACAAAATCCTCGCCCTGCCCCTGTTAGCAATAAACACCGTATCTCTGGATCGGCTTCAACTTTCTCCATTGCATCTACCAATGCATGGTGCTGAGCTTCGTTAAACGAGTTCAACTTTTCAGGTCTATTGAGGGTAATGATCCCCACACCGTCTTTGACCTCGAATAGAACCGGTTTTTCTTCCATGATAAATCCTTTAATAAACCCCTTGGCCTTGTGCCCTATGTTATGTATGACAATAACAGAACGTTCGGTCAATTAATAGTTTTACGCACGCATAATATTGGGGACAAGATGGAAAACGAAACGACTAAATCCAAAGAGACCGCCCGCAAAGCAGTTGAAACCATGTTAAATGCTGACAAGGCTTCTGCGGCAATGGGTATGGAATTAATTGCCGTAACGTCAGGGCATGCCAGTGTCAGCATGAAGGTTCGTTCGGACATGGTCAACGGCCACGATATCGCCCACGGCGGCATTTTATTTATGTTGGCCGACACCGCATTCGCCTGCGCTTGCAATTCCCATAACATTGTCAATGTAGCCGCCAGTTGCCAAATCAACTTCATGCGCCCCGCTTTATGCGGTGACCACCTCACTGCCACGGCAAAAGAGGTTAACCTAGGACGACGTAGCGGTGTATATGATGTGAGTATCCACAATCAGCACGAAAAATTACTCGCCGTGTTTCGCGGCAACTCCGTGAGTCTTAATAAACCAGTATTTGATGAGGGCACAAAATGATATTGCAAAATTATGCTGAAGGGCATTGGGTAGCAGGTAGTGGTAATTACCGCTCACTGCGCGATTCTGTTACAGGTAAAGAGATCGCCAAAACATCCTCCACGGGATTAAACTTTGAAGCCATGCTTGATTATGCCCGTTCTGTTGGCGGCCCTAATTTACGAAAATATGGATTTCATGATCGCGCCTATATGTTAAAGGCATTGGCAAGCTACTTAATGAGCCGCAAAGAAGAACTTTATGAACTTTCTTATTCGACAGGCGCCACCCGCAAAGACAGCTGGGTCGATATTGAAGGTGGCTTCGGCACTTTATTTTTTGCCTCCTCCAAAGCCAGACGCGACATGCCGGACGGCGATGTTCATGTTGACGGCGAGCTTGAAAACCTGTCACGGGGCGGCACTTTTATGGGGCAACATATTGCCCTCCCCTTGCAAGGCGCGGCTATCCATATCAATGCCTATAACTTTCCAATCTGGGGCGCACTTGAGAAATTTGGTCCAGCCTTTATTGCCGGCATCCCCATCATCATTAAACCAGCAACCGTCGGTTCTTATCTAACTGAAGCAATGGTAAAAATGATTGTGGAAGCAGATATTTTACCAGCAGGGGCAGTGCAGCTCATTGTCGGGAGTACGGGCGATCTTTTAGATCATGTTGGCTGTCAGGATGTCGTATCCTTTACCGGTTCGGCGCAAACCGCTAGCAAGTTACGTTCTGCCCCCAATATCATGAAAAATTCGACACGTTTCATTGCAGAACAAGACAGTTTAAATGGCTGTGTGCTTGGCCCTGACGCGGCACCGGGCACGCCCGAATTTGACCTATTCATTAAAGAAGTCGCTAATGAAATTTCGGTAAAAGCAGGGCAAAAATGCACGGCAATTCGCCGCGCCATGGTCCCTGCTAAATATATGGACGCCGCCGCCAAAGCGCTTAGCGAAAGATTTGAGAAAATTTCCATTGGCGACCCAAGAGCCAAAGATACACGCATGGGAGCACTTGCCGGCCTAAGCCAACGACAAGACGTATTAGACAAGTTGGAAATTTTATCAGCAGAAAACCCAATCATTATCGGCGATAAAGATAAATTTGCTGACGGCGAAGGTGCGTTCCTCTCCCCGATTGTAATGCGGTGTGACGACCCTCTCAATAAATCTGCTGTCCATGAAGTTGAGGCTTTCGGCCCCGTTTCCACACTGATGTCTTATGAAAATACAGATGAAGCCATTACCTTGTTACGCAAAGGTGGCGGTTCACTGGTCGCGTCCGTATTTAGTTATGACCGATCCTTTACCCGTGAGCTCGTTCTTGGTGGTGCTGCTTTTCATGGTCGCATGTTGCTTGCGGACCGTGAGAGTGCGGGCGAATCTACGGGTCACGGTTCTCCCCTTCCCCACCTTGTTCACGGCGGCCCAGGCAGAGCCGGCGGCGGCGAAGAAATGGGCGGCACACGCGGCGTTATGCATTATATGCAACGCACAGCCATTCAAGGTAGCCCAACAGCCATTGCCAATATTACGGGTGAATGGTTACCAACCGCCCCCGAGATTAAAGCTACAGAGCACCCGTTTCGACGCACCTATCACCAGTTAAAAGTCGGCGAGACTCTACATACAAAATCACGCGAAATTACGGTAAAAGAGATCGAACTCTTTGCCAATTCAACAGGCGATAAGTTTTACGCTCATATGAACCCCGACGCTGCATCAACTAATCCGTTTTTTGAAGATAGAGTTGCCCACGGGTACCTACTCTTGTCGTGGGCAGCGGGCCTTTTCGTAGAACCAGCCCCCGGCCCTGTTTTAGCGAATACAGGTCTAAATAATCTCGCCTTCATGACGCCTGTTTATGCCGGCGACGAGATTAAAGTTCGTCTAACCGTAAGGCGTAAAAAACGGCGCACGGAGGATTACGGAGAAGTGGGTTGGGACGTTGAAATCACCAATCAAAAAGATGAAATATGTGCCCGTTATGAGCTTCTAACCATGGTGGCATTTGAAGACCCATATGCATAAAATAATTAATTGACCGTTCGGTCTGTTTATTGTAGGTACGAGAAATGTATTCAACTGATCTAAGAACTGACAAAGAAAAAAAAGCCCAAGAAACAGCCAAGCTCGAAGACGCTGCCCTGTGGGATGCTTTTCAAGAGCGCATTGATAACGGCGACGTTATTGAAGCAAAAGATGCCATGCCGGAGAAATACCGCGCAACTTTATTACGTCAAATTTCCCAACACGCCCACAGTGAAATTGTCGGCATGTTACCGGAAGGAAATTGGGTAACACGCGCACCAACCTTGAAACGCAAATTGATTTTGCTCGCGAAAATCCAAGACGAG
>JAJRSG010000014.1 GCA_024278915.1 Alphaproteobacteria bacterium | reverse complement strand
CAAGCGTGGGCGTCCCGTTAAGAACGAGGTTAGGGTGATACCCGATACAGCCGAGAATATAACCAAAGCCATATTCAAAGACGCAGATCGAAAGATAATGTTCAATAGAGAAAAATAAAAGATAGTCCGTTGGGTGCCGGGCTTTTCTTTATGCGCTCGTCTAGTTATGTATATAATGTCCCAATGATCGTGCAAACAGCAATCGTTGGGACGAGAGCTTTGTCGTGGGTAAGGTATCTTGGAAAGAACACACAGATAAGGCAGGCCAGAAAACTCGGCCCTACCATCCAAGCTGCGGCCATATAGCGCTCAATGGAGAACATGAATATCCAAGCAAGCGTACACACAAGAAAAGCTGTCGATATAGCCAGGACAGGTCTTGAAACTTTTTTACCACGGGAAACCAAATAAGTGACGGGGAGGACAAAGGCGGCGATATAGGTCATTTGAAAACGTGGATCAAAAAAACCTTCTTCATTGATCAATGTGCCCTCAAACAGAAAATAAAATGGCCAGATGATACTTTTCCAAAAACTTGGTGGCAAATAACGGGTATCACGAAAACTGGCATCGGGGCCTAAGGGGGCATGAAATAAATCATTTGCCATTGGAAAGACAGGGTTACTAAATTCTTGCCAGAGATGCCATGCCCACGGGCCGCCAAGTAAAATAATACCCGCTAAACCTGCGCCTGCACAGATCATGACCGCCTGTAATTTTTCTCGCCAAGTTGGCATAATGATCAAAACTGCACAGGCAAACCCGCTTACATAGACGGCGTTGGTGAGTTTCATTCCCATCCCCATGCCTACGATGAAGCTGGCACAGGCAAGCGCTCTATAGCTCGGTGTGCCCCCATATTTGGGAAGTAAGTAGATTAAGGCAATGATGAAGGCGAGGGCGCTCACTGCGTCGTTACGGGTGGAAGCAAAAAGGCCGAATTGTACTTCTGCCAAAAACCCTGTTGCCGCAATCGCCAAGATAATACCGGTTGAAATACGGGCGCCAGTAGCGCGAAGTAATCTGTCGGTGAATATGAATAAAGCTGGTAAAATTAAACCTTGCAAGAGGCCAAGAATAAAAGCAACGATCCGCCCCGGAAAATGGTCGATCAATATCCAGACAAATACTTGCCATGCAGGGTTTAGAAAGCTGTGCATTTCAGCAGCCGCTAAATCAATGCTGTGCCGTCCATTGAGAGCGGCCCAGCCATTATAGATTTGGTAGTGGGCTACATCAAAACTCACGTCACGGGGAAAAATGGCAGAAAATATGCCAAATGCGAGCAACCAAAGCCCCCATCCTAGCAGGCTTTTTTGGTGGTTTTTCATCTGCGTGTTTTCCATGGTTATTGCCTAAAACCTTCCTCTTAAGGAATTGCTAAGTAAAAAGGACTGAAATTGGAGGGTGCATTGGCAAGAGGCTTGTCTTATGTTGGCTTTATGGATGATCTCTACAACATGGATGTGTTAAGCCTTGCCGCCAATATTCAAAATATTGGCCGTTTAGAAAGCCCACAAGGGACATCTCGCAAAGTTTCAAAATTATGTGGTTCTTGGCTAGAGGTGGATGTGAATATGATTGATGGGGTGGTGAGCGAATTTGCTCTGCGTCTACAGGCATGTGCTCTCGGCCAAGCGAGCGCCGCTATTCTTTCTGAAAATATGATCGGGGCGAATATAGAAGAGATCACGACGGCCCGTGATGCTTTGTTTGCCTTGCTTAAACATGGTGGGGAACCACCCAAAGGGCGGTTTAAAAAACTAGCTCTCCTTGCCGACGTCGCAAATTACCCCGCTAGGCATACTTCAACAATGCTTGCTTTTGACGCAGCGGTTGAGGCTATAGAAATAGCGGCATCATGAAAAATCCATTTGTCTACCTCGCTATTGGTGTGTTGAAGGTTTATAAGGTGACGTTGTCGCCCGCATTTCGGGCGCTTGGCATACATTGCCGGCATACACCGGATTGCGCTAATTATTCGATAGAGGCCTTTTCTCTGCACGGAGTGTGGCGCGGATTTTGGCTCACATTATCACGACTTAGCCGTTGCCATCCGTGGGGCTCATCGGGTATTGATCCTGTGCCGACTTGCGTCCATAAGCATTCAATCTGGGCGCCTTGGAAAATTGGCGATTGGCGATGGAACGAACGCACCGGTATCACCTCCGAAGGGGATGTTACTTGTGCACACAAACATAGAGATGAAGAATGTTAACAATTACATTTCCTGACGGCGCAGCCCGCGAATATGAAGACGGCAGTTCGCCGATGAGTATTGCTAAATCCATTTCCAAAAGCCTGGCGAAAAAAGTATTGGCCGGCAAGGTAAATGGCGAGATGTGGGATGCGCTGCGGCCTCTTGAAGGTGACGCAAATTTGCAATTGATTACAGCGCAAGACCCGGAAGGGCTGGAGCTAATTCGTCATGATTGTGCCCACGTATTAGCAGAAGCCGTACAGGCATTATTCCCCGGTACACAAGTGACCATTGGCCCGAATATTGAAGACGGCTTCTTTTATGATTTTGCCCGTGACGAACCTTTTTCTGTTGATGATTTTGCCGCGATTGAAAAGAAAATGCGCTTTATTATTGAACAAAATAAACCATTTACTCGTGAAGTATGGCAACGCGACGAGGCGATCAAACATTTCACCGACATTGGTGAAACTTATAAAGCTGAACTTATATCTGATTTGCCAAAAGACGAAACCATCACAATATACAAACAAGGTGAATGGTATGATCTTTGCCGTGGGCCGCATTTGCCAAGCACAGGCAAGGTTGGAAAAGCATTTAAATTGATGAAAGTAGCTGGTGCCTATTGGCGCGGCGATAGCAATAATGCGCAATTACAGCGCATTTACGGTACTGCATGGGCTAACAAAGATGATTTGGATGCTTATTTACACAGGTTAGAAGAGGCTGAACGTCGTGACCACCGTAAGCTTGGCCGCGAAATGGATTTATTTCACCTTCAACCCGAAGCACAAGGCATGGTATTTTGGCACGACAAGGGAGCGACCTTGTGGCGCGAAGTGGAAAATTATATTCGCCGTAAGTTACAAAAAGCGGACTATTCCGAAGTCAAAACACCCATGTTGATCGACCATAAGTTATGGGTCGCTTCTGGGCATTGGGAGAAATTCCGTGAAAATATGTTTGTTTCAGAAGTTAGCCACGGCAATCATAACGAAATACATGCTCTTAAGCCAATGAACTGCCCTGCCCATGTGCAAGTATTTAATCAGGGGCAAAAATCTTACCGTGATCTACCATTGCGTATGGCCGAATTTGGCTGCTGTCACCGTAACGAGCCTTCGGGAGCTTTGCACGGGATTATGCGGGTGCGGAGTTTTACCCAAGACGATGCCCACATTTTTTGTACGGAAGAACAAATTACAGACGAAACTAAAATTTTTATCGACTTGCTCAAAGGAATTTATGAGGACTTCGGCTTTACCGATATTGTCGTCAAATTTTCTGATCGTCCCGAAACCCGCGCAGGTTCTGATGAAACATGGGATAAGTCTGAAGGTGCCTTGATGGACGCTGTTAATGCGGCTGGCTTGGACGTGGTGATGAATCCGGGTGAGGGAGCATTTTATGGCCCGAAACTGGAATTCGTTTTGCGGGACGCCATTGGACGGGACTGGCAGTGCGGAACCTTGCAAGTTGACTTCGTTTTACCGGAACGCTTGGACGCCACCTATATTGCTGAAGATGACACGAAACAACGCCCTGTAATGTTGCACCGTGCGATCCTTGGATCACTGGAGCGCTTTATTGGTATCTTAATTGAAGAACATGCGGGGCGTTTCCCGCTCTGGCTCTCGCCGGTTCAAGTGGTTGTTGCTACTATCACCGGTGATGCAGATGACTATGCCGAGCAAGCTGCTGATAAATTACGTGCCGCTGGTCTTCGCGTGGAAACTGATTTACGAAATGAAAAGATCAATTATAAAATTAGAGAGCACTCTGTTGGTAAGGTGCCAGTAATTGCCGTAGTTGGTCGTAAAGAAGCAGAAGAAGGCAAGTTAGCTTTGCGTTTCCTTGGGGATCGTGGGCAAGAAGTTTTAGGTCTTGATGAAGCGATTACGAAATTAAGCGCGGAAGCATTGGCACCTGACTTGCGGAACTAAACGCCAAATACAGGCATTGGTAAATTAATTAGGGTTTGGTTCTGCTTGGCAAGGCTGGATTTGTAAGAGCGCTAATTCAACCTTTCGTCCTTTGGCATAGTTAAATCCGTTTACGGTATCCAAGTTTTGCCAACACATGTTTTGCATTTCCATTGTTTGCAATAATTTTTCTTCATAAGCTTTCGTCTCATTACGGGCACGATCTAAAATGATGATGTCATTGATTTGCGGAGAAAATATGGCCGTGTGCTGCTTTAGATCAGGTAACTGGATATGTGTCCCTAATCTATAGACGAGGCTTGGTTCTTTATATTGAGCAGAGGTAATATTGGTGTGAGCAAGGTCAATGCCTGCGGTCTGCAAAGCCGTTTCAACCCGTTTACTGATATGCATGGCTTGCAAATTTGGCAAGGTGATCTGATAGGTAAACACATTGGTTAAAATGGCTGTACAAATGACTCCGATGAGAGCCAAACGCCCTGCCCCACGCCACAGTTTTACGCCTGCATATATGGCTGCCAATGCAGCAATGGCCATAACAGGAAAAGCGATTGTAGGGAATTCCCCGTAATAAGCTTCGGCGGCCAAGAGAGCGGTTAACAATAGCAAACTAAAAAGGACAAAGAGGACAGCGCCTATTTTTCGTGTGAATTTATAATTGCCTACCTTGGTGATGGTCACGACAGCCATGCCCGTCATGAGGGCAAGGGCTGGAAATAAAGGCAAGGTGTAGTGAGGTAATTTTGTTGGTGTCAATTCCAGCAAGATAAAAAACGGGAGGCTCCAGCACAATAACAGCCTTGCTGATTTTGCAATTTGTGTATCAAATCCATTTTTCCCCAAACCTGCTTTGATGGCGACAGCAAGCCCTGGTAATAAAAATAAACATGCAGGCCAAAATGCTAGCCATGTGGTGAGAGCATAATACCCTATGGGGCCGCCGTGTTGTTCGTGCCCTCCTTTTAGTTTTGGAAGTAAATCGCCGCCAAGCGAATCCGAGAAAAATGCACTGCCAGTTTCTCTCCACATCAAGATTGGCCATGGAAGGATAATCATCAAAAATAACAAGGGGCCAAGCCAAAATTTTAGTGGCTGCATCCATGAAACATTCCTTTCCCAGAGTGCTAACACAACAAAACATAGCAAGATCAGTAATGGCAAAATGGGGCCTTTGATCATGACGGCACAGCCAAGGGCTAACCAAAAAACAAGCGCGCTGACACGCCCACCACCGTTTCTAAGATATCCAATTGATGCCAAGGTAGCGGCACTAAACCCACATAAAAGAGCATCTGTTTTAGCAATATGTGCTTCGAAGACAAAGATCATACTGGTGGCGAGGAGGGCCGTGCCGAGGAGTGCCTTTTCACGCCCTAATAATCGAATGCCGCCAAAATATGTAGCAAGTACAGCCAGTATTGCTGCGAGAACAGACGGTATTCTGTGGGCCCAAATATCGCGGTTTTTGACATCGGAGAATGCTTTGACGCTTAAGGTTTGCGCCCAATAAGCCCCTGCAGGTTTCTTGTTACGGGCTTTGTCTTGGAAACGAATATTTACATAATCACCGGTTTCCATCATTTGAACGCTAGCTTGTGCATAGCGGGCTTCGTCGCGATCAATCACAGGAAGACCGTTCAAACCCGGCAATGCCATAACCAAGACCAGAATGGTCAGAAAAAACATATCGATGGCGCGGCGTTTCAATTTGGCTGTATGCATATCTAGGGCATACCCTATTACGCTAATGTCACACAAGCCATATTGCATGATTGGCTCACTCATGCCATGTAAGGCCTGCTCTAAATTAAGGATTACTTGTGCCGAAAATAAAATATAGCGTCGTTGTTCCCGTCTATAATGAAGAGGAAAATGTTGGTTTGTTGGCGGAAGAAATTGCCACGGCCTTAAAAGGCATGCCTTACGAAATGATTTTCATTAACGATAATAGTACGGATTCAACGCTCGATACCTTAAAGGCTCTCAAAAACACTTACAAAACTTTGCGGGTTCTTAGCCATCAACATAATGCGGGGCAAAGCAGGGGGGTGCGTTCAGGTGTGTTGGCAGCTCAGGGTGAATATATTGCCACCCTTGATGGTGACGGTCAAAATGATCCAGCAGATATTCCAGCCCTTCTCAAACAAATCACACGGGATGATGCGCCTGATAATTTGGCACTTGTAGGAGGGCGACGCGCTAAACGGAAAGATACATGGGCTAAACGTGCCGCTTCTCGTTTTGGCAATGGTGTGCGTAAATGGCTCTTGAAAGACGAAGCCGATGATACAGGGTGTGGATTGAAAGTGTTTACACGAGAAGGGTTTTTACGTCTCCCGTATTTTGATCACATTCACCGTTATATCCCTGCCTTGATGATCCGGGAAGGTTATGCAATCGAATTTTGCGATGTTAATCACCGTAACCGCCAGTTCGGTGTTTCCAAATATACCAATTTCGGTCGTTTGGTTGTTTCCATATCAGATTTACGCGGCGTTTTGTGGTTGCGAAAACGGGCAAGAAACCCGCAAGGAGTGGATGAGGTTTAGTGTTAACTGAACACAATCAAATTTTAGATGATATGTTACGAGACAGTGCTCGTGCCCTTCTGTCTTGCCATGGGGGACTGCCCTTGGAAGCAAATATGTCCACCTTGGTAATGGATGCCAATGCCGCACAAGAGAGAGGGTATTATACACCGGACGAAGATGAGCGTTTGCGGGCAGCCTATGTTAGTTATATGACTTTACGTTCTGCTCTGTGGCAGACGGTACAAGACTTGCTACCTTATATTGAACTACCTCGAAAGTTTAAGAAAGGAGATTGGCAGGCACACTTAAAAGCTTTCTCTATTGCTTTTTGTGCATCAGCCATGTTGGTGCGGAGCGGCTATTACCTCATCGATATGGTCAAAGATAGACCCGTAGTACGGGCCAAGCTAGACGAGGCAGAACCACGGTTTAACATTGAACGCAAGCAATTTACGGCCATTTATGATAGCCTAGTTTCTACGGGGAGGTTGGCTAGATATCATATTGCCGTTCAGTTTTTTGATCGCAACCGTGATGAAATTTTTAACGCACTTCGTGGAGAATTGTTTGGGGATGTAGCGGCTATCCTGAAGGCAGAAGAGCCGTATTTAGAAACCCGTTTGCGAAATCAAATTAAACGGAAAGCGTGGTTTGGAATTTTTAATTTGCGGCGACGTCATTTGTCGCGGGTATCAAAAACCATGTTCTTTCTGTTTGAAAGTGTGGGAAGTGACATTGCTGAGCTTACCCAACCTTTGGTGAAAAAAAGAGGGGCAGGTAAACGGATTACAGATGAAGTTCGCACCGAACTTTTGGGGATTGTACGTCCGGGGGATGTATTTGTGACTCGACATGATGACGCGATGAGTAATCTGTTCTTACCCGGTTTTTGGCCCCATGCCGCCCTTTATATCGGGAGCGATGAAGAACGTGCCAATATGGGGGCGGATGCGAGTAAACCAGAGTATCAAAGTATGGATGGAGAGGTGGTCTTCCTTGAGTCTAAAAAAGACGGCGTTCTGTTTCGCCCTGCTCAGGATACCTTGCAAGTTGATGCTTGCGTGATTTTGCGCCCAAAGATAGCGGAAAAAAATATGAGTGCAGCATTAAATCGAGCCTTAAGCCACGGCGGTAAATTATACGATTTTGCTTTCAAGTTTGAAAGTGCCGACAGGCTGGCCTGTACAGAACTGATTTACCGTACTTACCACGGCTTTGATGGTATCGATTTCAAACTCACAGAACGTGCAGGACGGCAATGCTTATCTGCTGAGGACATGCTCAATCAAATTTTGAGCCACGACTGGTTTGAGGTGATTGCTTTGTTCGGCGTTGGGAATGACATGCTAGTGCAAGGTGAAAAAGCAAGAAAACGACTGTTAGAAAGTTATGAATTTGTTGACGCTTCACTTTGACTTGAAAGTTCGTGTCAAAGGTGACATTCTTGGGGGAAAT
>JAJRSG010000013.1 GCA_024278915.1 Alphaproteobacteria bacterium | reverse complement strand
TTCCGCCGCCCCGATAGAATTAACATAGCTTGCTTCTGCTTCATTTACCGTCGACCCGATTGCAGGTAATTTACCGTCTGTGCCAACTGTACGATTACCCGCCCATTTAACATCATAAACTTTCTCATGGGTTTTACCGTCCTTGGTATGCCAACCCTTGACCACCTGTAAGCGATCAAGATTAGCGCCAAGTGGGTCTCTAGATGCAGCAATTAAAAACCGTGGAGCATCACCATTACCAATCAAATCACCGCCCATAGGGACGCCACCCGCATAACCTATTTTAGCAAGGTTTGAGCTTTGAGCATCTACGTCCTGATAATCCCAACCACCAAACAGCCTTACTGTAATACGGGGTCCAGTTGTGGCGTAAACTTCTTTACGCTTCATCGCGTCCCAAATGCTTTCTCGGGTATTTTCTTTGGCCCACACACCAGCATATCCTGAAGCCACCATCATAAAGCCGGGGATTGATTGCTTTTTGGCTTTACCAACGGAATCTTTCCACCGATGTTTTTGCGGCTCCATTCCTGCACTGTGTTTCCCGTAGAAATTATTTTCGTCTGCTGTTGAAAGTGCCGTGTGAGAATCCGTAGCACCAATCATGCCAAATTTGTATGGGTTGGTTCCGTATTCTGATTCAAGCTTTAAACCATTTTTTAAGGCAGAGCGCGCATATTCAAACTCCAACATATCTTTGGTTTTTGGCACACCTTTAAAATTACCAAAATCCCATGTGTCATAATCCGCAAACTCATCATTTGGTGAAAGGTATGCATGGGTTTCCCCGTCGCCTTTAATTTGTGTTACTTCAACGACAGGTTCCCATCGTGCGCGCGTGTTAATATAATCCGCGCCTAATGGTTCCCCGTTTTCTTGTAAAATAGGGAACATCAGGCCGTTTGAAATATTTCCATTATGCGGAACAGCCAAAACTTGCCCACCTGTTTTTGCTTCATAATTTTCTAAATATTTCCAAAGATCTTCTGGCTTATCGCTTTCGTTCTGCGAGAACGGCAATACTTGCCCCGTCTTTTCTGCTCCATCCTTAAAAATGACCACACGGTGTAAATTACTCCCGCCTGGCCAAGAGGTCCATTCAAACCCAATAAATGAAGTGAACTTACCTGGTTCATTGTATCGTTCTGCGGCATTACGAAGTTGGGACCACGCATCTGATTTAATTTTTACAGCCTCCAGTTCTAATGGCCAACCATTATCACGACCATCTTGTGCAACTTCATTTCTTGCCTTGGCTGTACCTTCCAAAAAACCCGCACGCCATTTTTGGAGCCGTTCACTTTTAAGTAGCTCTTTATTTCCATTCAAAAGAGCTTGCATCGCTCCCAATCCTTCTGCGTGATCGGAGACCACCAAGAAATCTAGAGGGCGTTCAAGTTGTGCAATCTCGCCGTGGGTCGCCTTTACCGGCTCACCCTTTGCAAATTTATAGGCTTCATCAGGGCCAAGTGTAACACCGAAAGTAAAGGCGTCTTGAGACAACTTGGTATGTAAATGCGTATCTCCCCAATAT
>JAJRSG010000012.1 GCA_024278915.1 Alphaproteobacteria bacterium | reverse complement strand
TGAGATGTCATCCCGCCCCGCGCCGTCACAATGGCTTGGGCGGCGTGCATGCCGTGAATATCTTCCGGACTGGTTTCCGTACGAACCAGAATAACTTTATGGCCTGCCTTGCTCAAAAATTCGGCTTCATCCGAACTAAAGACAACTTCACCAATCGCCGCGCCCGGAGACGCCGGTAAGCCCGTTGCCACCAAATCACGCGGCGCATCAGGATCAAGAGTTGGATGCAAGAGCTGATCCAGAGACATCGGCTCCACCCGAAGCACAGCTTCGTCTTGGCTAATCATGCCGCTTTCGGCCATATCAACGGCAATCCGCATGGACGCTTTGGCAGTACGTTTACCGCTACGGGTTTGCAACATCCATAATTTTCCCCGTTCGACGGTGAATTCTATGTCTTGCATATCGCGGTAATGATCTTCTAATTTTGCAAACACAGCCGCCAGTTCTGCATATACTTCCGGCAGTGCCTCTTCCATGCTTGGTTCGCTCTCGCCCATTTCCTCACGAGATTTTTTGGTCAAGGTTTGCGGGGTACGAATACCCGCCACCACATCTTCGCCTTGGGCATTAATCAGGAATTCGCCGTAATAAGTATTTTCGCCTGTCGACGGATCGCGCGTAAAGGCAACGCCAGTGGCAGAAGTATCGCCCATATTCCCAAAGACCATGGACTGCACATTCACAGCCGTTCCCCACGAAGCAGGAATATCTTGCAAGCGCCGATAAACAATGGCGCGGTCATTCATCCAGCTCTCAAACACTGCTGAAATGGCCCCCCAGAGTTGCTCGGTCGGGTCTTGGGGGAAATCATGTCCCAATTCGGATTTCACCGCGTCTTTATAGTCGCCAATCAAATCGGCCCAATTATCGGCTGTCATTTCCGTATCGGAATAATAGCCATTATCATCTTTGTGCCGTTCCAGAATGTCCTCAAATTCATGGTGAGACATGCCTAAAACCACATTGGAATACATTTGTATAAAGCGGCGATAACTATCGAGAGCAAAGCGGCGATCACCAGATAAATTTTCCAGCCCTTTCACCGTCACATCGTTCAGGCCAAGATTTAAAACCGTATCCATCATGCCGGGCATGGAAGCGCGCGCGCCAGAACGCACAGAGAGCAGGAGCGGGTTCTTGGCGTCCCCTAAAACTTTGCCAGTCTTTTTTTCTAGGGCAATACCGGCGATTTTTACTTCGTCTTTTAAACTGTCAGGATAGGTTTTGCTGTTTTCGTTATAATGGACACAGACTTCGGTGGTCAGGGTAAATCCGGGCGGAACCGGCAAGCCCAATGAAGCCATCTCGGCGAGGTTTGCCCCTTTGCCGCCAAGCAGGTTTTTATCGGCCGCAGAGCCATCCGTTTGATTTCCACCAAATTCATAAACATGTTTAGTCATGCTAAATATCCATTTCTATTGGAAAAGTGTAACCCCTCACCCTCGCTTCGCTCGACCTCTCCCCAAGGGAGAGGGGCGCGACAACGCGGTGAAGGATAACACTGTTCATAAATGTAACACTCATCCCTCAATCTTATCAAAATCGGCAATCATCTTGGCCAATTTGCGAATTTCCACCAGCAAACCCAAACGGTTTTCCCGTTCATTTGCCACGTCGGCATTCACAATCACCCCGTCAAAAAACGCGTCAATCGGCTCTCGAAGTTCCGCCAAGGCTGTCATTGCCCCGTCGTAATTTTCATTTTTCAAGGCTGTTTCAACTTTTGGTGTGGCATTGCCAATGGCAGCAAATAACGCCGCCTCTTCTTTGGTGTTACCAGCGTGAATGACGGGGCTTGGTAATTCGCCCTTTTTCGCCTCCGCCTTCAAAATATTTGCCGCCCGTTTGTAGCCCGTTAGGAGATTGGCTCCATCTTCAGTAGCTAAAAAACTCTCAAGCTCTATTGAGCGAGTATACCATAGTGTATGCGGTAATGAATTACTCGTATGAGTGCTACTTGCGGCTGCCACAGCTTCGACAGTATCCATGCGATGACCGTTAGATTTAAGTAACACCTCTAACCGAGTTCTTAAAAATTGCTCAATTTGATCGATTTCATCAGCATATGATAAGTAATGAAGTTCTGCACAATTGATTGTTGCATGCGTCTCAAACATCCCCCTTGGCCAAATAATTATATTGTTTTCAATCTGGATTCTAAGCAGTCCCAAAGCAGTGCGCCGCAGAGCAAAAGGGTCTTTTGAGCCAGTCGGAGTTTCTTTTGCAATTGCAAAAAAACTAAACAGCGTTTCTATTTTATCCGCAAGCGCGACCGCGATGGCCACAGGATTTGTGGGGACGTGGTCTTTGGGGCCTTGGGGTTTGTAGTGATCTTCGATGGCAATGGCGATGTCGGGGTCGCCGCCTTCTTGTTCATACATCAAGCGTCCGATTTGACCTTGCAAGCTGGTAAATTCCACGACCATATTGGTGACCAGATCGCATTTGGCGAGCTTGGCGGCCAATTCCGCTTTGTCCGGATCTGCGCCAACTTTGGGCGCAAGCTCGCGAGCAAGCGCCGCCACGCGTTCTGACTTATCTTTAATCGTGCCCAGTTTTTTATGGAAAATCACCCCGTCTAATTTATCGTAATTATCCATGAGTTTTGTTTTGGCATCTTCGCTTTGGAAGAACTTCGCGTCATCAAGACGGGCGGAGAGAACGCGGCTATTGCCCCGCGCGATTTCTTTACCACCGTCGGGCGCAAGTTGATTAGCCACCACAACAAAATGCGGCGCAAGCTTGCCCGTTTTCGGGTCACGCACCGCAAAATATTTTTGGTGGGTACGCATGGACAGGCGGATCACTTCGCCCGGCAGTTCCAAGAAACTCGGGTCCATATCCCCCAAGATCACCGTTGGCCATTCGGCCAAGCCCGCCACTTCGGAAAGCAAGCCTTCGTCTTCAACCAAGGCCAAGCCTGCCTTCTCGCAAACCGATTTGGCATCTTTTAAAATGAGCGCTTTGCGTTCACAGGCGCAAATTTTGACGTGCCCTTCCCCCTCAAGCGTGTCGCGGTATTCTTTGAAACTACTGACGGTAAATGGCCCTGCTCCCATACGGCGGTGACCAGATGTGACATTACTTGCCGGCATACCGTTCACGGTAAAATCAACGACCTCTCCATCCAAAATACACAGGATGGATTTGATCGGGCGCACCCAGCGAAAACTGCTGGTGCCTGATTTCATGGATTTGGGCCACGGGAATTTGCCCATGATTTCAGGAAAAACTTCCGCCATGATTTCGCTAGCCGCACGGCCTTGTTTTTCAAGAAGAGCGACATAATACTCGCCCTTTTTATCACTGCGAATTTCAGCTTGAGAAATATCGGATATTCCCGCCCCGCGCATAAACCCTGCCAAGGCTTGCTCGGGCGCAGACGTTCTTGGCCCTTTACGCTCTTCGGAAACATCAGGTGATTTAACGGGAACATCTGCCGTAAACACAAGCCGTCTTGGCCCTGAATACACAGCCGCATTGTCCACTGTTAGTCCCGCTTTTTTTAAAGCGTCCGTAATCATGCGCCCTAAATCCGCGCCTGCCTTTTCTTGCATCCGCGCGGGAATTTCCTCAGACAATATCTCGAATAAGAGTTCAGCCATTATTTCGCCTCCGCTCTCATTTTTTCGCCTTTAACCCAAGCTTCCGCGCAGCCTTTGGAGAGGTCGCGGACGGCTTTGATAAATCTGGCCCGGTCGGTTGGTGAAATAACGCCTCTGGCATCCAATAGGTTAAAACAATGTCCGGCTTTCAGGGCGTGGTCATAGGCAGGGAGCGGCAAAGGTGGGTCAAGGGCGAGCAGATCCTCGCATTGTTTTCGCGCTCCTTCAAACCAGTTTTGCAAACGTTCTACATCGGCGTGTTCAAAATTAAAGGCGCTCTGTTCCACTTCGTTTTGATGAAACACATCACCGTAAGATACACCGTCATTATTATAGGCAAGATCGTAAACACTCTCGACGCCCTGCACATACATGGCCAGACGTTCAAGACCATAGGTAAGTTCGCCCGACACCATATCCACATCAAGACCGCCCACCTGTTGGAAATAGGTAAATTGGCTAACTTCCATGCCGTCGCACCAAACTTCCCAGCCTAGCCCCCATGCCCCAACGGTTGGGTTTTCCCAATCATCTTCGACAAAGCGGATATCGTGTAAATCCATATCAATGCCAATGGCCTCAAGACTGCCCAAATACAAATCCTGAATATTTGGCGGATTAGGTTTGAGGATGACTTGGAACTGGTAATAGTGTTGCAAGCGGTTCGGGTTTTCCCCGTAGCGCCCATCGGCAGGTCGGCGAGACGGCTGCACATAGGCGGCCTTCCACGGCTTTGGCCCCAGAGAACGCAACACGGTAGCAGGGTGCAAAGTACCTGCCCCGACTTCCATGTCATAAGGTTGTAATATTGCACACCCCTGCTTGCTCCAATAACTTTGGAGGGTAAGGATTAAATCCTGAAATGAAAGCGGCTGTTTGGCCATAAGAATCTCTATATCCGCTGCGGGGTATTGATAGGGAAACTATGAACTGGCAATGATAAAATCAAGCAAGGAATTCGGCTTATTTCACATACGCCCCTCACAAAAGCGACAGAAGAAGTATTATCGTTTTATTTTCCGAATACCGGCGATAATTTCAGAGGCTTCTTTGGCAAATTTCTCAGGACGGTCACGGTCATGCAACACAAGGGGGCATAGGAGTGCGCTTTCACTTTTCACCCCTTTTCGAAATTGGATAATAACCCGCTTTGCCGGTTCATCGCGAAAAGAATGCACGGGCAATATACGCAGCCGCCCCGCCTTCCCTGCCAAGGCAACGAGCACTTTTTCCATCTTGTCTGCCCGATAAATCAGCGTACCTGTTCCGCGCGGCTTTAAAGTGATCAGCATGGCGCTGATCCAGTCCGCCAATGACGTCATTTCTGTATTCACAAAGGAAGGTGCCTTTTCCTCTGACATTCGCACCGCTTTTTTCTCGTCAAAATAAGGCGGGTTGGCAAACACTTGGTCAAATTTCAAATGCCAGCTTTGAGGAACCTCCGTCACAGATCCTTCCCCTACCTCGATATTATGATGAGCCGTGGTGTTTTTACGAGCCAAGGCCAACATATCCTGATTATTCTCTAACCCTTGGAATTGGCAATCGGGGTGATGATGGGCTGCCATCAAACTGACAGCTCCACTTCCCGCGCCTAGCTCTAAAAAATGGGTTCCCGCTTTACCCGACAGGCTTGCAGCAAGTAAAACCGCGTCGGTGCCAGCGCGGTATCCACTTCGGGGCTGAAAGGCCGTTACCTGACCATCAAAATATTTTACTTCAACTATGTCCAAAGTTCTTTTTCCAAGCCAGCATCCGACAAGGCCGTTCGGGCATCTTCTTCGTCAATTTCCAACACCAGCAAACGGCGCGGAATAGCGCCAATCGAGCCTTCCAGAATACTGACATGTGTATCCGCGACAAAAAACTCTATGTTTGCGTCTTTCAATACCGCTTCGGCAAAATTTAAAGTAACAGGATTATTTGTTTTAATTATAGCAATCATAGGATAAAAGGTTAAACCAGTTTTACTCGCCTTGCGAGTGTTAATATTACCCAAGAGAGAAACGTGACGGCCATTAAAAAACAACCTATCCCAAGCCTGTCTCCAATCGACCATTTGCTCGATTTGGCGGCAGAAGATATGCAGGCTGTCGATGCGATCATCGTCGAACGTATGCAAAGCTCCGTCGGCATGATTCCAGACCTGGCAGACCATTTGGTCAGCGCGGGCGGAAAACGATTACGGCCTCTTTTAACCATCGCAAGCGCCCACCTCTGTGAATATGAGGGAATAGGCCACCATAAATTAGCCGCCGCCGTCGAATTTATTCACTCCGCCACCTTATTACATGATGACGTGGTTGATATTAGTGACAAACGGCGCGGCAAAAAAACTGCCAACCTGATTTGGGGCAATGCCCCCAGTATTTTAGTCGGGGATTTCCTCTTTGCCCGCGCCTTTAACCTGATGGTGGAAACAGGATCTATGGGCGCCCTTGAAATTCTCTCGACCGCCTCCAGTGTCATTGCCGAAGGCGAAGTACAACAGCTCGCCGCCTTGCGCGATATCGATATGAGCGTCGAAACCTATCTTGAGATTATCGGCGCAAAAACCGCCGCTCTTTTTGCGGCCGCCGCCGAAGTTTCGCCCGTTCTTGCCAATGTCTCTACCAAAAAACGCAACGCTCTTCGCACCTATGGCCAAGAACTCGGCATTGCCTTCCAATTGGTTGACGACTCTCTTGATTATGGTGGGTTTGAACTTTCCCTTGGCAAATCTGTCGGCGATGATTTCCGTGAAGGTAAAATGACATTACCGGTCATTCTTGCCTATGCCAATGCCTTGAAAACAAAAGACGAAATTGCCGCTATCTTCTGGCGACGGGTCATTACCGAGCATAACCAAAGAGATATTGATCTGGATAATGCCATCACCCTCTTGCAAAAAACCAACGCTTTAAATGATAGTCTAGACGCCGCTCGCACCCATAGTGACCTCGCGATTGCAGCCCTAAAACCTTTCAAAGCCAGCCCTTGGAAATCGGCCCTCACCGAATTAGCCGCCTTCGTTGTCAATCGAGTACATTAGGATTTAATCCGCGTCCCCTAGCAAGGTGGGTACACACCACCAATGGGGATGGTTTTCCTTGATTTTTTGCGACGCCATTTGAGCATGTTCAAAACGTGTAAAAACACCAAAACAGGTCGCCCCCGAGCCAGACATCCGCGCGACGTCACAGCCAGTTTGGGCGGTGATTTCTTCCAATACGGTGTGAATAACCGGCGCCAACCGAATGGCGATGTCTTGTAAGTCGTTTTGACCAGACATGGTCATTTCTCGTAAAGTTTTCCCAGCCAAATGAAAATCCGAAGAATGCCCGACCTCATCAAAAGCCTTGAAAATGTCTGCTGTACGAACCGCAATGCCCGGATTAACCAAAATAGCAGGAAGCTGCCCAAGATTACCAAGAGGCGTCAACGCCTCGCCAATTCCTTGCATCACACATGTTTTAGAGAGGTAGCACACGGGCACATCTGCGCCGACTTCTAGTAAAGTGGATTGCACATCTTTTGGCATTTGGTGATTTGCCTGTGCCAAAATATGCACCGCCGCCGCCGCGTCCGCACTGCCGCCACCAATACCAGAAGATACGGGCAAATTTTTGGTGAGGCGATAGGATAGGCGCGCGGGGAGACCGTGCAAAGTGGCCAGTGTATCTACTGCCTTTAATACCAGATTATTCTCGTTTCGGGGTAATCCACCTGCAAAGGGACCATCAATGGTCAAATTAAATTCAGATGCAGGGGTCGCCTGTAAGCGATCACTGATATCTGCGAAAACAACCAAGCTATGTAAAGGGTGGTACCCATCTGGGCGAGCCGATCCCACATGCAAAGTTAAATTGATCTTTGCCCGTGCCGCAGCGCCCCATATTTGCGTGGGTTTTTGCATTTACTCAACGCCGCTAGCTGCGCCCAGTCCGCCTTTTAATTTAGCTTTCAGTACGCGGACTTCTTTGTCCGTCGGATCTAGGGTCAGTGCCCGTTGCCATTGATAGCCCGCTTCCCGAATACGGCCAAGTTTCCAGTAAACATCGCCGAGGTGGTCAACAATGGTTGCGCTCGTCGGGGAATATTCGACCGCGTCTTCTAGTTTTATACGCGCTTCGCTGTATTGCCCCAATTTGTAATGGGCCCATCCCAAGGAATCTGTAATCGCGCCGCTTTTAGGCTCTAACGCTACAGCTTTGCGGATCATTTCGAAGGCCTTCGTCAGATTGACGCCCTTATCCACCCATGTATAGCCAAGGTAGTTTAAAACATCGGAGTTTTCAGGTTGATGTTTTAAAACGAATTCAAAATCAACAACAGCATCTTGCCAACGGTCAAGCCGTTCAAGGCATATTCCCCGAATATAACGCGGGCTTGGGTTATCAATTAATTCGGCCTCTGTCATGTCAGCAATCAAAGCTTCGTAATAAGGTAGCGCAGAGGCATAATCTTCAATAATCAGATACGCCCGTCCCAAAGCACTTTGCGTAATCTTTGAAGGGTGGGACTTGTAAATTTTTTCTAAAACTTGCAAGGCGGCTTCGCTATCATCGTCATCAAAATACAAATTTGCTTCAGATAACCGTGCGGAAACCGTATATGGCGACATGTCATCAATCAGGCCATATGCCTGCCGCGCATCCTCTTTGCGACCAACATCTTCCAAAACACTGCCTAAAAATAGCTTTGCCTTATCATTATCAGGATCAAGTTCCAGCGCCAATTGCAACAACATTTCAGCGGCTTGATATTGTTCTTGGGCACCGTAATATCCGAAGGCAGGCTCGGTAAGAGCGCGAGAGGCCAAAGCGGCAGGGCTAAGTTCCACCTCTATTTCTTGGTCTGCTTCTAATGCGTCAATAAGGGCACGGACTGGCCCTGTGAACACGCCGCCATTTTTATCGGCAAAGGCATTGAGAAGTCGTAATGCTTTTTCTTTTTCATCTCTTTTTACAAGCGAACGTACTTGAGAGAGCAAGGATTCAATCGCCGAAACGCCGATCTCATCGACTTCTGCAAAAAACTTATCGGCGTTCTCCACATCCCCCATTCGGGCATATAATTTGGCTTTTTGTAAACTGCCGATCAGCTCGAAATATTTGCCACCGTCCAATTGTGTAAATGTTTCCAGGGCGGCCTCATGATTGCCAAGCCCAACCTGTGCCCAACCGCGCATTAAAGAGTTTACATCCTCAAGGCCAATTCCATCATTTGCGCTACCAAAATATTCGAGAGATTCTTGGAACCTTCCCTTTGCCAATTCATGAGCGCCCAACACCGCCGTTGCCAAGCCGTCATATTCATCCAGCGCATGAACTTCGATAGCCAGTGTTCGCGCCAATGCATTATCCCCTGCCGTTAATGCGAATTCCAACGACGTCCGGCCCAGTGCCAAATTTTCGGGTTCAAGCGCAAAAGCACGGGAAAAATATTGTGACCTTGCCTTTGCATCTCCCAACTGGTTTGCATAACTCGCCGCTAAATAATCCCCATATAAACGAGCGGAGAAACTGTACGGCGCTTCGTCTTTTGCACGGGTAGTTGTTTCTTCTTGCGCGCCCATAGAAGTAGAAGCACACCCGACAAGCAGAGCCAATGTACAAACACAAAGGGTTAGGTTTTTAATGGGGGACATAAAATCTTTTCTACATATTCGGATAATTAGGGCCACCGCCACCTTCCGGTACGGTCCATGTAATATTTTGGCTTGGATCTTTAATATCGCAGGTTTTGCAATGTACGCAGTTTTGCGCATTGATCTGGAAACGCGGGTTTGAACCATCGTCATCACTCAAAATTTCATATACGCCAGCCGGACAATATCTTTGCGCAGGCTCTGCCCATTTCGGCAGGTTAACCAGAATAGGAATATCGGCGTCTGCCAATTTCAAATGACAAGGTTGCTCTTCTTCGTGATTAGTTGCCGAGAAACTGACATTGGTAAGGCGGTCAAATGACAGCACGCCGTCTGGCTTTGGATAATCTATTTTTGTGTAATTCTTGGCTTCTTCTGTCGATTTCGCATCATTTTTGCCATGTTTTAAGGTGCCAAATAAATTGAAACGGAAAATCGTGGCAAACCACATGTCCATCCCCCCGAGCATCATTCCGCCCAGCGTGGTTCCAAATTTACTATTCAGAGGCGCAACATTGCGTACCCGTTTCAAATCTTTACCAATCGGGCCATTTCGCAATTCTGTGTCATAAGCCGTCAGCTCATCAGAAGAACGCTCCGCTTTAATGGCGGCATAGGCGGCCTCGGCAGCAGCCTTGCCTGAATACATGGCGTTATGGTTACCTTTAATGCGAGGGAGATTTACCAGACCAGCTGAGCAGCCTAGCAATGCACCACCCGGAAATATGGTTTTAGGGATTGATTGGAAGCCACCTTTGGTAACCACACGCGCCCCGTAAGAGACCCGTTTTCCGCCTTCCAACACCTTGGCAATCATCGGATGATGTTTCCAACGCTGGAATTCCATATAGGGATACAAATATGGGTTTTTATAATTCAGGTCGATAATATAGCCTACATAGACTTGATTATTTTCCAAGTGGTACATGAAAGAACCACCCCCGATTTTGCTATTTAATGGCCACCCCGAAGTATGGGTGACCTGTCCCAGAACATGGTTCTCGGGTTTCACTTCCCAAATTTCTTTCAGACCAATGCCAAATTTTGGCACATCACAATTGGCGTCTAATCCGAATTTTTCGACGACCTGTTTGGAAAGTGACCCACGGGCACCTTCGGACAAGAAAACGTATTTCCCGTGTAATTCCATCCCCGGCTCATAGCCCGGCCCGTCCGTTTTATCATCCCGGCCGCGGCCAAATTCTCCGGCAACCACACCTTTAACGGCACCGTTTTCGTCATAAACCAATTCAGAGCAGGACATGCCGGGGAAGACTTCAACGCCCAGACCTTCTGCTTGCTCTGCCATCCAGCGACACACATTGCCCATCGAGACAATATAGTTACCGTGATTATTCATTAAGGGCGGCATGATGAAATTGGGAACAGGTTTTGATCCGGTTTCACTTAAGACTAAAAAACGGTCTTGCTCGACCTTTGTATGTAAGGGCGCGCCTTTTTCTTTCCAATCGGGGATCAATGCATCCAGCGCACACGGGTCTAGTACGGCACCCGATAAAATGTGCGCTCCAACTTCGGAGCCTTTCTCAAGGACAACGACGCTAATATCATCACCACCCAGTTGTTTTAGCCGAATGGCCGCAGAAAGACCTGCCGGCCCTGCCCCAACAATGACTACATCATATTCCATGCTTTCACGTGTCATGCTCTATCCCCCAACTTTTCCGCTATCATCATTTTGCAAACTTGCTCTATTCAATATATAAAATTAAGTGTTAAACTGAAGACGGCGCGGCGTAAAGCATTTGCGCAATAAATTGCTGTCACATTTACAAGAGCGTTATCATGCAAAAACCGATGACATTAGGCTGGGAAGAGTGGGTATCCCTACCAGAACTGGCCCTACCGGCCATTAAAACCAAAATTGATACAGGGGCCAGAACCTCTGCATTACATGCGGTGGCCATTGAACCCTTTGGTAGCGAGAAAAACCCGCAGGTGCGTTTTATCATGCACCCCAACCCCGATGACCCTTCTATCGAAGTCGTATGTTCCGCCAAAGTGATCGACCGCCGCATTGTTGTTAGCTCGAACGGAGAGAGCGAATCCCGCTTTGTCATCGAAACCCCCATGCAAATTGACGAGCAAAGCTGGCCCATCCATATCACCCTCACCAATCGGGAAACCATGGGATACCGTATGCTTCTTGGCCGTTCGGCCATCCCCGAAGACATGCAGATCACCCCGACCGTTTCGTTTTTACAGCCGCAACTCTCCTATGACCTGTATAAAAAAAGACGGCGTAAGAACACAACAAGGCGCCCCTTGCGCATTGGCATTTTAACCCAAGAACCCCATAATTATTCCAACACCAAACTCATTGCAGCCGCCGAAGCGCGGGGGCATGTCATTGAATGCATCGAGACTAGCCGCTGTTATATGGCGATTAACAACCATTCTCCTGCCGTGCATTACGACGGAAAAGCCTTACCAAGATATGACGCGATCATCCCGCGCATTGGCACCCGCATGACCTTTTACGGCATGGCGGTGGTTCGCCAATTTGAAATGATGGGCGTTTATGTTTTAAACTCTGCGGCAGCAATCGGTGCCTCGCGAGATAAATTACTCGCCCACCAAATGCTGGCCCAACATAAATTGGGCATGCCCAATACAGCCTTTGCCATGACCTCTCGCGATACCAAAGGCATTATTGATCTGGCAGGTGGCTCGCCCGTGGTGGTAAAATTATTATCCAGCACCCAAGGCAAAGGTGTTGTTCTGGCGGAAACCAAAAAAGCCGCCGAAGCCCTCGTTGATGCCTTTCGCGGCCTGAACGCCCACTTCCTTGTCCAAGAATTTGTCAAAGAAGCCAGCGGCACGGATATTCGCCTGTTCGTGGTCGACGGCAAAGTCGTTGGGGCCATCAAACGCACGGCCCAAGCCGGCGAATTCCGCTCAAACCTCCACCAAGGCGGCAGCGCCCAACAAGTCCGCACCACCAAAGAAGAACGCCAATCCGCCATCAAAGCCGCCCGTGTCCTTAAATTAAATGTGGCGGGCGTCGACCTTTTGCGGAGCGAAACAGGGCCAAAAATACTAGAGGTCAATTCCTCCCCCGGCCTGCAAGGGATCGAACAAGCCACGGGCAAAGATATTGCCGCCACCATCATACAGTCTATTGAAGCCAATGTGCGTTCCGTGGTATATCGGTCTTCTTGATGGACGCAGAAACCCACATACAGCTAAAAGCAGCCCTTACCGCCACCCAAAACTGGTGGCAGGATATGGGTGTGGACATCCCGCCAATTCCCGCCGCTACGCCGCGCCAAAACAAACAAGCCGCCCCCCGTCCACAGGCCAAACCGCCCGCCCCCGCCCACGTTCAACCCGAAGAAGTGAAACTGAGCGAGAAAATAGAAGTGGCCACAGCTCTCGCCAAATCCGCCCCCACCCTAGAAGCCTTACAAGCCGCCCTTGAAAAATTTGACGCAGAGGTCTTAAGCGACCACGCCAAAAACATGGTCTTTGCCCGTGGTAATCCAAAAGCAGAAATCATGGCCATCGGCGAAGCCCCCGGCCTGCATGAGGACGAAACAGGCAAGCCCTTTATCGGGCCAGCGGGGCAGCTCTTGGATAAAATGTTTGCCGCCATCGGCCGCAATGAAGAAAACCTCTATATTACCAATGTGTGTAATTGGCGTCCCCCCGCCGGACGCAACCCAAGCGAGGATGAACTGGCCCTGTGCGCCCCGTTCATTACGCGCCATATTGAACTGATCGCGCCGAAATATATCGTCATTGTCGGCGGCGTTTCCCTGCAAGCCTTAACGGGCAAAACCGGCATTATGAAAGCCAGAGGCCAATGGCAAGAACTCGACATCGGCGACCATAAAATCCCCGCCATGCCCCTCTACCACCCCGCCTTCCTCCTCCGCAGACCCGAACTAAAAAAATACGCATGGCGCGATTTACTTGCCATTAAGGAGCGGGTGGAGGGTGAGTGATGATGTGTTATAGGAGAACTAAGACATCTTAGATTTTACTGCTTTGAAGGCAAAAGTGAACGCTACATTTATAAGCCAAACACTACCCCTAACTAAGGTTTACACAATTTACAACGTTTAGAAAATGTACCATCTTTACGCCCCTCGTGCTTTGCGACTATTCTTAAATCATCAATATTCGTACAACAAATTTTCCTAAAGTTACGCATTGTGTATCCACCATATTCACGTTTGTCAGATGTGATTAGGCCGCAACTTGCACGATGTAGAACGACATACTCTGCATCAGGTTTTTTTCGTACATTCAAAACATACCCTCTTGGGTTTTTCTGTATCCAATCGAGGTATTTTTTTTCATCATTGTTAAATACTAACATTGAATGCTCCCTAAAGTTTCACAAGGTCATTCACCAAATCTTTCGCAGCTTCATAATGCCAATTAGTCCGAGTATTGGTTTTATATAAAGAAGATACAAATCCATGGGGTAAATTAGGTTCGTTTATCGAATTGTATATGACCGATTTCCGACAACGGTAATTGAGTAATAATCTACAAAACATGGGTTGATAGCTTTTACCACCTATATAAAGAACATCCTCTCCATCGTCCGCCAGCATATTGAAATCTGAAAATTGTTGACGCTTATAACGCTTTATATACTTCTTATCCTTAATAGACGTAAAGGTGATGTTATAAGTGGGGGTTAGAAAATCTGCTCTTATAAGCCCCCAACCGGCCGAAAGAATATAAATCTTCTGTATCCCGAACTGATGCACCAAAGCTTCATAAGCGGGGTTTGTGTATAGTTGATAAGCAGGAAGCATTCCCAATGGATTAGTTTCAGCGTGTACTTTATTGTATTCGAGCAACCGCTCTCTCCAAGCCCCGCCATCATCTGAAATGTCGTCTGGATGAGCATACACTGTTTCTCTGCTGGGTGGTGTAAGCGATGGATCGGCAACAAAGGTTACGTGTTTGCCTTCCCTAGATTTAAAACTTCCTGCATTTGCTCGTTTTTTATCTGCGCACTGGATGACAATTTTCATTGAACCACCTCCATTTTATCCACAAGCTTTCTAAACTGAATTAGAAAGTTTGGATCATGTATTTCTGAAACATGGTTTTGGTTCCACAAGCCAGAACCGCGAACCTTTTCTCTATTACACATGTGCCCAAGCCAATTCGTGGAGGCTTTGTCAAGAACAGGTTCGCTACAGTTACTTAGTAAGGCAATGGAATTTCTTTCTATATAGCCGCGCAAACTTTCCGCACCTGCCTCATCTTCTATGGCAACCCAAAGAAACGGCATATTGCCAATCACGTCACTGACTGCGTTTTCAAGGAACCGCTCGCCCTGTCTAATTTGGCGCGAAGCAGTGCTTCCACGTCCCCAACTCGGATTAGCATTTCCGTCCCTCTCAAGTATGGCTGTTCCAACTAGCAATCTAAATATTGACCCGCGATGGTTACCGCCGCCTGAGATTACAGTTCCTCTGTGCTGTGAAAGTCGTGCCCAAAGTTTGGTTTTTGACTTTGCTTTCAGTGCATGAGTACCAATACGGGTTACCCTCAAGCCTTTTCCACTATCGGAGCGACATTCCCCGTCTTCCATGAAGAAATATACACCTCTTTTTGGCCAAGCCATATAACCGTTACAATTTTTCAATTTTCTAGGGCTACCTACTTTTAACTGAAGTTGGTCAAGGATGTCATAAAAATCTATTAGATCTGTCATGCGGTCGTTCATACTCTAATATTACTTGTCACAGCAAAAAACACAACCTTCCTTAAGCCTGCTTTGAAGTGTGAGTTTAACGTGCCATTTCAATGCTTCCCCATTACCCGCTCACCCCGTCGTAGGACGGGGTCCATCTTGAATATCTCTATATACACCAACTTCGGACCTTAAAAACCAACTGGATACCCGCCTACGCGGGTATGAGCGGGGAGAGGAGGGACAAGACTCACTCATTTATCCACGCTCTCCCCCGTTGACATATAGTGGCGTTATGAACCTTGATTATCAGGAAATTATGGCCATGCGGGAACCTTGTGGCTCTGTGGATGTGGAGACCATGGGGGCGATTTGTGGGGTGTATGGGAAATTGGTGGCTAAGTTTTCGCGCCTGTTGGGCGAAGCGAGACAGATCACCACCCGGTGGATGCGCGAAGAACGCACGGCTTTCTATGCCAAGCGTTTGGCGGCTAACCAACGGGAATACCGTTACATGGACAGACAACGTCGGGCGGGCGAGATCGCTAATCTGTGCCTGCGGGTACGCGAATGGGTGTTAAGCTGTCCCGCGCGGCGCGCCCACCTTCGTGCCTTGATTGGGGAAGCCCGTATCGACACATGGCAAGACAGGCGGCTTGCCGCTCAAATCCAAGCCAATAACCCCCGCCAAGAGATGGCCCCGATCGAAACCACGCGCCATCAAAACCGCAGCGCCTCGCCCGTGGCGGGGCGTAAAACCGCCGTTCGCTATCAGGTCAGGAACTGGTACCGCTTGCCCTATATTTCCCAAACCATCAACGGGCATCGCCCGACACCCCCCCGCGTGGCGAAGCAACCTGTTCATCAAGACGGTCACGAAACACCGCGCCCGCCCGCCCGTGGCGGCATGTGTCGGGCCGTGCCCGCCGTAGTATTTTGGCCCGATGAATTGGCGGCGAGTTATGTGCACCGGCCGCAAACCATACCGGAAACAACAGATGAAGATTGCCCCGATGAAAGGGCGCGCCCCCCCGCGTGGCCACCCGACAACAGGCCACCAATAGAGACGCCAACCCCACAGGAATGGCCAG
>JAJRSG010000011.1 GCA_024278915.1 Alphaproteobacteria bacterium | reverse complement strand
TTCCAGAGTTTGCTTTTCAGCGGCAAGAATATCATTTTCACTCTTTATTTCTATTTCTTGCAACTTATTCAATGTCCGCAAGCGCATATTCAGGATCGCATCCGCTTGCCGTTCCGTAAGTTTAAAAGCTTTAATCAATTCCGCTTTCGGTTCATCTTCGTAACGGATAATACGGATAACTTCATCAAGGTTTAGAAAGGCAATGCTATAGCCTGCCAAAATTTCCATGTGGTCATTTATTTTACCAAGACGTTTATTAGAACGACGTTGTAAGACCTCACGGCGGTGATCTAGGAAGGCTTGCAATACATCCCGTAGTCCCATTACACGTGGCGTGCGTGTTGCGTCTAGTACATTCATATTCAAAGATACTCTTGTTTCCAACTCGCTAAGTTTAAACAAGCTTTCCATCAATAGTTCAGGCTCTATATTTTTACTTTTAGGTTCGAGTACAATCCGAACATCTTCTGCACTTTCATCTCGAACATCCGCTAACCAAGGTGCTTTTTTCGTTTCAATCAAATCTGCGAGCCGTTCAATCAGGCGTGATTTTTGTACTTGATACGGGATTTCAGTAACAATGATTTGCCATTGTCCGCGGTTCAACTCTTCAGTTTCCCAACGTGAACGAACTTTAAAGCCCCCACGACCCGTAGCATAAGCTTCCATCATACTTTCGCGGGATTCGACAATAATACCACCTGTAGGTAAATCTGGGCCCTTGACATGCTCCATTAATGTTTCAATTCTAGCTTTTGGGGCTTTTATCAGATGTAAAGCCGCATTACAGAGCTCCGCCGCATTATGAGGAGGGATTGATGTTGCCATCCCTACGGCAATGCCTTGGGAGCCATTGGCTAACAAATTAGGAAACCCTGCTGGCAAAACAACAGGCTCCTCATCTTCTTCATTATAGGTTGCCGTAAAATCAACGGCATCTTCTTCCAAGCCTTCCAACAAGGCCTTTCCAGCAGCAGTCATCCGCGCTTCTGTATACCGCATCGCCGCAGCACTATCGCCATCAATATTCCCGAAATTCCCTTGTCCATCGACGAGTGGGTAGCGAGCCGAAAATGTTTGTGATAATTTCACTAGTGCATCATAAATTGAAGAGTCACCATGTGGATGGTATTGCCCCATCACATCACCCACTATTCGGGCACATTTCTTATGGGCATTTTCAGGGTTAAGCTTTAACTGCCGCATGGCATATAAAATGCGCCTGTGTACAGGTTTAAGCCCATCACGAACATCAGGTAGCGCCCGTTGAGTAATGGTAGACATGGCATAAGCCAAATAGCGTGAACTTAACGCGTCATCTATGTTTTCCGTTATAATATTCAGGCCCGGAGAACTCGTGTTTTTATCTTTGGTATCAGTCATGAACAACTCTGTAATGATTCGTGTCTATACTAGCCAAAAATCAGATAATACCGACAGTTTTTAATTCCTGTAACAGACGAGATCGCGCCAGCGGGATATCTTTATTAATGGCATGAAAAATTCTGGTAGTAAGGAAATACCCACTTAATGTGAGTCCGTCAGCAATATCGTGCCCGCTTAAAGTTTTTTCACCATTTAAAAATGGCGGTAGAATCATCAGCTTATCAAGATACGGTTCTGCTGCTGATGCGCTCACCGCCCTCCCTGAGCGCGGACTAACATGCGTGAGGTTGTCATTGGTTCCTGTTGCTGCACATGTTGAAAAATCGAGCCCATATCCCAATGCATTTAATAAGGCAATCTCATAGCGAATATATAACGCAGGCCAAATGTCTATATCTTCTAAATTCTGCAGAAGAATTTCAAAGCCCTTATACAAATTCGGATGAGGATCGCGCTCAGCAAGCACATTCATAAGCAATGCCATAATTGCGTTTAACGCAGCCAAAGAAACTCTATCTTCCATAATGAGGGCCGCTCGTGTCTCGAGAGCCTCCAAGGTAAAATTACCTAAATGTTCGGACAAACGGGCACGCCACTGCACAGATACCTTATTCCCGGCTTGTAAAATGGGGCGTAAGCGCCTCGAACGACCACCGCGAACTAGCCCAGCGTGCAACCCCCTATCCGGTGTAAACACATTTACAATAGAAGAAGTTTCGCCGTGTGCTTTAACCGAGATAACATAACCTTCACCGGACCAATCCATTAGACATCAAATTCCAAACCCAATTCGGCATATTTGGATCGATCTTCGTTCCAATTATCTCTTACTTTCACGAACAAAAATAAATGAACCTTTACGCCAAATGTCTCCGCCATATCAGCCCGCGCCATTTGGCCTATATTTTTGATCGTTTGCCCATTTTTCCCTAACACAATTGGTTTTTGTGATTTTCTCCGAACATAAATAATTTGCTC
>JAJRSG010000311.1 GCA_024278915.1 Alphaproteobacteria bacterium | reverse complement strand
CAAGGCACAAACGATAAGCACAACGATAAATTCTTCCAGAAGCTTCTCACGCAATGTATCGACCGCTCGCTCGATTAAAGATGAACGGTCATAAGTGGTGACAATTTCAACCCCTTCAGGCAGGCTATGTTTTAGCTCTTCTAATTTTTCTTTGACCAGTTCAATCGTGCGCATCGCGTTTTCGCCGTAGCGCATAATAATGACGCCCCCGACGGCTTCGCCTTCACCGTTAAGCTCACCAATGCCGCGCCGTAATTCAGGCCCAAGGCGGATTTGCGCTACATCTCTCAACAAGATGGGCGTGCCTTTATCCGTAACAGCCAGCGGGATCACTTCAAGATCGTCAATTCCTTTAATATAGCCTGATGCCCGCACCATGTATTCGGCTTCAGCCATTTCAAGAACACGGCCTCCTGTTTCCTGATTACCGCGTTGAATTTCTTTTCGTATTTTTTCAAGTGGAATATTGTAGGTGCGTAGTTTTTCAGGATCGACCACGACTTGGTATTGTTTGACCATGCCGCCGATGGTGGCAACTTCAGACACACCATCGATCGTTTGCAACTCGTATTTCAGAAACCAATCCTGAATAGAACGTAATTGGGCAAGATCATGACCACCTGTTTTATCAATCAATGCGTATTGGTACACCCACCCTACCCCGGTTGCGTCCGGCCCAAGGGCAGAACGGGCGGCAGGCGGCAATGTAGGAGCAACTTGTGACAAATACTCCAACACACGTGAGCGCGCCCAATAAAGGTCAGTGCCGTCTTCAAAAATAATATAGACAAAGCTGTCATTAAAAAATGAATACCCACGTACCGTTACAGCTCCAGGCACAGCCAACATGGCAGTAGTCAGAGGATAGGTGACTTGGTCTTCCACCACTTGCGGGGCTTGTCCAGGGTATGTTGTTTTAATGATAACCTGCACATCAGATAAATCTGGAATGGCATCTAGCGGTGTCTTTTTCACCGTATACCCACCCCAAACGGCTAGTAAAATAGCAAAGAGAATAATGAGGAACCGGTTACCGATTGACCATTTAATAAGACCGGAAATCATTGATCCGCCTCCATGCCCATATCCATTTTTTCAATGGCTGATAAAACGTAATTTCCAAATTCATCTGGCTGGGCCACAACCGAAATACTTACGTGATCTCCTTTTTTGAGGCCTTTTAAATATTCAGGCTCCGTGACAAAAGGCATGGTCATAGAAGGCCAATCAAGCGCCTCTATAGGGCCATGATCCAATGTAATCATGCCATGTTCTTGCATCAAAGAAACTACCGTTCCCATGGCTTGCGCCTCTTGAACAGCGCCGTCATCTTGCATATCCATTTTTGGTTCTGCAGGCGAAGCCATGTCCATCGAATTGGTGCCATCCTCGGGTGTGAGACGCAAAATTGTCCCACGAAGACTAGCTTCTGAGTCAATTAAAAACTGGGACGAGACTACAATTTTTTCACCAGACCTAAGTCCCGAAACAATCTCGATATCTTCGCCAATTTCCTTGCCAGATACCACTTTTGCAGGTTGGTACTGTCCGTCACCAAGAGCCAAAATTACACGTTCTGTTCTCCCCGTACGGATCAGGGCTTCACGAGGAATAATGACCGTTCTTTGCATATCCATATCGGGCATATTTGCGCCAGTTTGGATGGTGAGCCGTGTAAACATGTCGGGCCGTAATTGACCGTCTTTATTATCGAAACTCACCCGTACCCGTACCGTACGAGCCCGTGCATTCACAGTCGGATAAATATATTCTACCGTTCCTTTCCACTCTCGCCCCGGCATGCCAGCAATGCTCATCAACACGCTTTGCCCCGGGCGAACTTCGTGAATTTGATCTTCGAATACATCAGCAATCGCCCAAACAGTTTTCAAGTTCACCACCTTAAGCACATTCATGCCCGGCTTTACAAAGCCCCCCTCACCTGCACCCATTTCGGTTACAATTCCGCTGCGCGGCGCATAAATATTCATTAGACGGATGGATGAGCCTTTCTCCTTTAATTGGGTAATTTCTCGCTTACTCATTCCAAGGGACAATAAACGCGCACTTGTGGCCGAGATCAGGTTATCCCGTCCCATTTTTACGGCTTGTAAATATTCATCTTGAGCGCTGACAAGCGGTCGGGAATAGATTTGAAAGAGAAGTTGGCCTTTTTTTACTTCGTCGCCAATGGCTTTAACTGGCATATTTTCGATCCAGCCTTCGGTACGTACGTCAACGACGGATATGTTGTCATCATCGATTTGAATAGTGCCAACCGTTTCGATGATCGGCGTATTATTAGTAGTGGTTGCAAAGGCTGTACGGACACCAATATTATTTTCCACCGTCGGGTTTATCCGTACGAGATTTCTCTCGTCATCCATGCCCCCCTCATCCGCAAAGACAGGAATGAGATCCATGCCCATAGGAGACTTTCCGGGATTGTCACTACGGAAACTTTTATCCATTGGCGCCACCCAATACAGAGGTTTTTGCTCTTCTGTTTCTTGCATGTTTTGCCCCATTGATGGTGGGCTAGCCATAAATTTACTCCCGACTACACCGGCACCAATGCCAAGGCCGAAAATACTGATAAATAGAATTGTTTTTGAAGCGCTCATTTTACTCTCCGCTTAAATATAAAAGATTGGCCTGTGCCTTAACGCGGTCAATGCGTAGCTTTGTCAGGGTTAGTTCAATGTCCAGTACGGCCAGCTCTGCACGAACCAGTTCTGAAAAATCCGCAAGCTTATTGCCATAAGCAATCATGGCGGCGTCCTTCGTCTCGTTAGCGCGAATAAACACACCTGTTTCGTAAAGTTCAATGCGTTGACCCAAACGGGTGTATTGCGCCCACTCTCGACGTAACGATCTTTCCAGTTCCAAAGCCTGCGCATCGCGCCCCAAGGTTTGTGAAGCCCGCATCCGCTTGGCCGCACTTAAAGCGTAATCTTTATTCTTTTTCGAAAACAATGGCAGGGTTACGGAGACGCCGATCGAGCCGAAATCAGACCTTGAATCCCGTAGACCGTATTGGGCATCGAAACTAAACCCCGGCTTGTACTGCTCGGCGGCAATATCAACATCGCGGCTTCTGGTTTCAATTCGGGCGTCCATTACTTTTATGGAAGGATGGGCAACCAATTTATCCCGAATGGCTCCTTCACTGGTGAGGGAAGGCAATACCGGAAAATGTGATGCAATCTCGCGCGACCCGTTGAAACGCCCAACCAGGCGCTCAAGGTTTGCACGAGCAATATCTTCATTGCGGTCAATATCGATTAATTTTGCGCCAAGTGCAGATGTCTCAAGTTCGACCCGAAGCACATCTTGCAAAGATGATCTGCCGCTTGCAAATACAGATTCAGCGACACCGCCAAGCTCGCTCACCTTCTCTTGGCTTTGTTCCGTCAACTTTCGAGCGGCGCGCCAGTAATAAAGATCAAGCCATGCTTGCCGCGCTTGTAATACGATTTGCTGTTCTTTCAGCAATTTTTGCACCCGCACACTCTCTGCTTGTGCCGTTCGTTTATCGTGAGTTAAAGCCAGCGTCTGCCCTTTCGGTAGTTTTTGGCTTATCCCGAACTTTAACTGTGTCATGGCTTCCCGATTATAATCAAAGCTAGACAGAGGAAAGTTAGCAATTTGCGCCCGCAAGGTTGGATCAGGCAATTGACTATCGGCAATGGCACGGTCTTCATAGGCCAACGCTTCTTGTTCATAGAGCGCAACACTTGGATCATTGGCCGCCAACGCAATGTTGACAGTTTCCGGTAATGTCAGTGGAATTTGCGCTTGCGCCACTCCCACCACATAAAACATAGGTAGTAATATTGAGAACCTGAATGCAACAGGTAATAATCGTCGAAACATGATGTTTCCTCATGATAAACATTGAATGAAATAAAACGGTGCAAAGGCAACGCTAGCATGATGTTTATGATCGAGGAGGTGGAGCGGTTATCCTGTTGACATATGGCTCGATGACTGTCTCAAATTGGTTATATTGAGACGGCAGTGAACTCGGGTGTGCCTTGACAATATAAGGCAAGATAACAACCATTGCGCCGATACTGGCACAATTTTGCTCACAGTTATGATCTTCGCAATCATTATCTGATGTATCTACTTTTTGCTCATCAGGGCAACAATCCATTGATGCCATAATCGGCATTTTAGGGGTATGCGCGGACATAGATGTCTGCACATTCTGGTTGCTGTGGCACGGTGATGACGACATGGCAAAAGAAGACGTATTGATGGTAAATAAGATTACCAACAACATCGGAAACAAGGCAAGGAACCTGTTTCTAATTTGTCTTCTGATGGGTTTCATCGTTATTTTTTCCCTTTATCTAAAAAGTATATACCATATTTATGTGGAAAGTATGTAGCGTATTTAATGACCGTGCGGCATAGCTTCCCAGATATCCGCCATGCAACGGTGATCTAGGGATTTTATGTCTTTCATTTGGGACATGCAATCTGGCGATAACTTTGATGGATCAACGTGGAGAGGGCTAAGGCTGGTCAAAACATACTTGCCTTCCGTATTTGGCTTGCTTGCCATTTCCATATCAACAAAGTCACCGACCTTAACCGCAGATAAATGTTCGGGTGCCGTCATAAATGGCATGATCATGGTTGGCCATTTCATAGCCTCAATTGGCCCATGTTCAATAGTAATCATACCGTCAGTCGGGGAAATTTTTACGACACGCCCCATCGCTTTCACGGTCATGTCTTGCCCACCTGCCATATTGTCCATGTCATCATGGTTCATCGTAGAGTGATCATTCATGGGCGCCGCGCTTTGATTTTCATCACTACCACTACACGCTACCAATGCGACCAAGCTAACCCCAATAAATACACGCGATAAAACTCTTGTTAAGACGACCATAAATACCTCCAGTAAATTCATTATTTCCTATAATACGGCAGCCCCCCACAACCCACTCAAATTATTAGCACTAAAATTGAAAATAATTTATTCTGACAACGACTGGCCCTTTGACCAGAATTCTGGGCAGAATTAATATTCAACCTTACCCTTACCTTCAGGCCCGAGAGAGCTAAACGAAACTGGCGTTGTAAAAGGAAATTCAACTTGCCATTCAGTTCCAGACCACAACCGTTTGCCTACGATATCTTTACACTCATCACCCGCAGCATTACACTGCTTTCCTTCATGCAAAACTAGCACTCGGGAGATTGCAGAAGCCTCTTTGCTTCTAACCATCCCCGAAAAAAGCGGAGAATCTTCGGAATATTTTGCAGGTGCCCGTTATGACAATAGTGACATCGGGGTAAAAGCAGGCCTGCGTAAACGTACATCAATTTGGAACCTTGGCCTTGAAGTCCGTAATAACTACCAGCGACAAAGCAACTTATTCGTTGACCTCACCACAGGAATTGCAATTGGCAATTACAGATGAAAGTGGTTATTTCCAACTTGATTATGCCGGTGAGAAAAAACTTATCGTCAGTAGGAAAGGCAAAACCCTGTGCAAAATAGACATGGTGTCCGCCATGACCCGTGCCAAAACGCAATCATCCTTCGCCGATATCGGCGATGTTACATGCCGCTAAAATCTCTTGCTGTTATTAAACGTGCAACCTCTAGCCCACTCGAGGCATTATGATACTGCAAACCTATGGCCACCAAGGCAGTTAAAGACACGCATCTATGCCCACACATCAAAATATATTAAGGATAAAGAGACCATAGCTTGAAGATGGCTAGGCCTCTTTATCCTCAGGAACACTTCCTACAACATTTGGGGCGCAAACGTTGAAAAATGCCCCTAACTTATGTCATTATTATCTCTATTTGCTGTCCATTTAAACGGAGGCATGTGGTCTTGGCTCAGTCATTAGTAAAATAATATGGTCGAAACCCTATTCAACTATAACTGAGCCAAAACCCCACATGTGCCGTCCCGTTAACCACCTATTCTGGCCTGAATTTTAGCCGTGTAAGTACTTCCCGACACTGACGCCGTGACACCGAGTGACATATGACTTCTTTTGTCGCCAACGCGAAATTGCGCACCACCGCCAAATCCGTATTCAACTCCACCAAATCCATCATCATACCCTGCAAGCCCACCGGCCATCGTCCAGCGTTCATTCGCTTGCAAATACAAGTCTGGGATAGAGGCCAATGCAGCATTGCCTTCCCGGAGTTCACTAATTGCCCCCGCATTACTCAATATCAACCCTAAATTAGCGGCAATTCCTGAAGTGTTTGTGGTGATGTTAGATGCATTAAGTGCAATAGCCGATGTATTGCTCGTGATATTTGTAGCATTAGTAGCAATGCCTGCCCTGTTTGCAGTCACGTCAGCACGATTAGCTGCAATATCAACCACATTTGTAGCTATATTGGTCGTATTTGTAGTTATAGCACCTGTGTTGATAACAATCCCAGCGATTGCTGTCGTATTGGCTGCTATACTTGTAGTATTTGAAGTAATATTGGTTACATTTGTTGCAATGCTAGCAGTATTCGTTGTAATCGCCCCAGTGTTGATGACAATCCCTGATATGGCTGTCGTATTGGCTGATATATTCGCTGTATTTGTTCCAATGTTTGTCGAATTAGTAACTATGCCACTTGCATTACTGACTACTGCCGAAGTGTTAGCGGCAATGCCCGTTACGTTAGCAGAAATTCCTGTCGCATTTGTTGCAACACCCGTTGCATTTGTAGCAATGCCTGAAGTATTCGTTGCAATATTCGTCGCATTGGTGGCCACACCCGTTGTATTAGTAGCAATGCCTGAAGTATTTGCCGCTATATTCGTCGCATTGGTGGCTACACCAGTTGCATTTGTAGCAATGCCTGAAGTATTCGCTGCTATATTCGTCGCATTGTTGGCTACACCAGTTGCATTTGTAGCAACGCCTGAAGTATTTGCTGCTATATTCGTCGCATTGTTGGCTACACCAGTTGCATTTGTAGCAACGCCTGAAGTATTTGCTGCTATATTCGTCGCATTGGTTGCTAGTCCTGCTGTATTCGTTGCTATATTGGCAACATTTGTAGCTATGGCTGTCGTGTTAGTCGCAATGTTATTTACGTTACTCGCAATACCCGTTGCATTTGTAGTTATATTGGTAACATTAGAAGCAATTGCTGTAGAGTTAGTAGCTATATTGGTAACATTAGTTGCTATGTTAGCTGCATTTGTGGTTATCCCGGATAAGTTAATTGTCCCAGCAGCAATATTCCCATTTGCATCCGTAGTTAAAATTTGCGTCGCCCCAGATTGCGCCGCACTTGATGCAGCAGAAGCAACCCCCGCAATGGTTAGCGTTTGATCACTCCTCCCAAGGGCAATTTGGTTAGCCCTAGCTGTTTGTACACTATTACCGAAGGCAATGGCATTTGCATGAGAAGCCAATGAATTATACCCAAAAGCCATTGAACGATCCCCGAATACTGTTGCGCCTCGTCCAAATGCAGAACTTTCAATACCATTAGCCCTAGCAACCCTACCGATTGCAGTTGAGTTACTACCACTTGCATTAGACAAGGTACCAACTGCAGTACTGTCGATTCCTGAAGCAACGGCATTCTGTCCAATGGCGACGCTATTTGCCGATAATGCCCCAGCACCATTACCAACCGCTGTAGATGAATTCCCAACTGCTGACGCTGCTGTACCACACTGCACCGCAGTCGCCCCACCAGTCGGCACTGTCGAGTTACAAGCATCAGCTGCATTCGGCGCAGCCTGAGCAGGCAATGAAACTCCTACTAGTAGCATACTCGCAAAAGAAATTGTGTATAAAAATTTATGTGTTGAAATTGAACTTTGGGCTTTAGTTAAGTTTTGGTGGTTTTTATTTTTCATGTTATTATCCTTCTAACTTCTAGCACTTAATGGGCGACGTAACGCCAAACTAATAATGATAGAAAATCTCACTGCTTATTTATTTGCGCCATACCTAAAGTTAGGGAGTTGGCAAGCGAGGAGTGAAAGCCTCATATACAAGGCCAAAACATCTAGAGAGTTGGAAGAGAAATAATGGGTCGCGCATAAATAAGTGTGTTATCAATGCCCACACTCATGAAACAATAATTTTTGCAATGGAGAGATAAGATAAAAAACTTACTTCATACGACACGAAAGTTAGTTGTTCAGCATAAAGGGTTTATATTTGCCGTCTTATTCTTACAATCTTTGTATTGGCTTGCTTACTCACCTACATTTTCTACACCCGCCATTCCAAAGGATATGTTCGTTAAGGAAGCACAAATAGCAGCGATTTCAGAACCAAAATACATAACCCTTGATAAAGCAAATTGGGAAACGACCAAACTTAGTTGGACTGGGTGTTGTAAAAATAAATATTATGCCTTGCGTTATACTTTTGACCTAAAAGAAAATTGGCAAGGCGACCTTGGCTTCATTCCGAGTGTAGGTGCGGACAATTACTATGTGTTTGTTAATGGACAAATATTCAGAGATTATGGAAAATTAGAGCCTGTATCAAGTTACCACGCTATGAAAAAGGAATTGATACGCATACCACGCATTGCCTTAAATGATACTCACAATGTTTTAGAAATTATCACTTCCAGATATAAAAACCCCTACACCGATCTTCATCCTTTTATTTTAGGAGACTTCAAGCAATTAAATAAAATTTCAACAAAACGATTATGGCACCTCAACGGGTTTCAAAAAAGCTCAATTTTGATTGCCGGTATGGTTGCTATTTTCGCGTTTCTACTTTTACCACAAACGAACAATCGACGTCTTGTTTCTTGGATCGCAGCATTATCCACACTATGGGCTTTAAAAATTAGCTTTTATTTTTGGTTTAACTTTCCCTTTAGCCCGGAATGGCGGATTATATATTATTTCTCTCTGACAAATGGACTCGCTTTAGCATGGTATGGCTTCATTGACAGCTGGACCCCAAAACCATGGCCTCGGTTACAATTATGGTTATTTATGTTCTACATTATTATCATGGCTATCATTACGACCGCCTTACTGCATGGCAATGATGGCGGCGAAAAAGGATACGATTTAGCTAGCTTTTTAACCAATAATGTTTTTTGCATCCCCCTCATACTTTTAAGCTTAATTCGCCTTATCTCCCATGTCCTACGAAATGAAGAAAGTAGGCATTGGGAGCTTGCAGCTTTCTTTTTATGTTTAACTGCAATATTCGCTGATATCTTTAATGAAGTACTTTTTCATCGTGCTTCAAACCACCTTGGCAATGTAGCTTTAGTTTTTCTCCTAGCCTTTGTCGCAGCCATGATCGCTAGGAATGTGAAAATATATGAATCTCTTAGCGCATTTAATGCCGAACTAAAATCCACACTTTCCAAACGCGAGGCGGAAATAAAGAGCAAATATGAAGAATTACAAACAGTTCGGCGACAACGCGACATAGCTAATGAGCGACAACGTATTTTACGCGATATGCATGACGGTATTGGCAGCCAATTAATCGCATTATTATCTGCAGCTAAAACGGGACAACTAAAGCAAAAAAACCTCGAAATAACCCTATCCCAATCATTAACTGATCTCAGGTTAATGATCGATTCACTCGATAGCGTCAGCTCAGATTTTGCGGTTGCTCTTGGTACGTTCCGTACGCGCATTGATCCTAGCTTACAGGCTGCAGGTTATAAACTACACTGGAATATTGCTGATTTGCCACTTGGTATCAGCCTATCTCCACGAAAAATTCTTAATATTTATAGAATTCTACAAGAATGTATCGCAAATATTATCAAACACGCAAACGCGACTGAGATAACCATTTCCGTATTTCCTAATCTTGATAACACCCCTGTGTCCTATGATGTGGAAATACAAGACAACGGTTCGGGTTTGAAGCTACGCGAAAACATTGGATATGGCTTAGACAACATGCACCGTAGGGCAGATACGATTGGTGCTGAGTTATTATTTCACACCACAGAAGAAGGCGTGTGCATTCGTCTTAGCGGCATAGTTCCCAATACATCAGTTAAGGATTAATCAGCCCCGTTTTCATAGCTTCGTACACGGCCTCGCCACGAGAATTTACTGCCAATTTTCTATAAACTGCTTTTAAATGCTCATTGACAGTATGAAAAGATACATTCTGTATTTGGGCAATCTCTTTATAACTAAAACCCTTCGCTAATATTTCCAGAATTTCCACTTCACGCGGTGTTAAGTAAACATCAGTTTCTTCAGCGAGACCTGGCGGCAAACTAGTTTCCTTATTTTGCCGAATACGTTGAAGTAAGTGACCCGCAATAGCAGGACTAATCGGTGCCACGCCATTAAGGGCATCTCCCAAAGCTTTCGCCATGGTTTTTTGATCCGCATCTTTTAACAAATACCCATCAGCGCCCGCTTCAATGGAATTTACAACATTCACCTCATCCCCAAACACCGTAACAACAATAACTGTCGTATTCCCTACAGATTTGGCAATTCGTATCAAATCAATACCAGAACCATCCGGAAGACCAAGGTCAACGATCAAAAGGTCCACTTTTTGAGTTAATAGTCGTTTTGCAGAGGTAACACTCTCAGCAGTTCCGACAATAACCACATTTTCCATTGCCTCAAGGTGGTCCCGCAAATATTGCAACACCTGTTGGTTATCTTCAACAATGACCGTTCGGAGCTTTTCTTGTTTCATGATTTCTTTATGTACGATATAGGTAAAATATCAATCCATAATCCCTCCCCTAAACTAACATTAATATGAGCAAACCAAGCAAAATTGGAAATGCAAAGCAATAATCGAAAGAACTATAAAATAATATAATTCGGACGTTGATAGTTAAGATAACAGGCATGTATCCCCTGATAGCATATGTGCTTCGTCAGCGATCCGCTACATTGGTTTATTTACTTCCAGTGGCATCCACAACCGTATCTGTCGCTCCCCCCAAAGCCCTTTGCAAATGCAAGAGTGTCAAGGGGTCATCAGGGAGAGTTGCAATAAGGGCGGCAAAAGCCTGCCTTGCGTCCGCTTCCCCATTACTTAATTTTGCAAAGGCCGTACAATAAGCATTCATATTGCTAGAGTTTGCAATATGCTGACTTTGTGGTTCAAAACACGTTATACATTCAGTCTTACCATTGAGCATAAGTTTCCCCGATGGACGTCCGTGAAATTCAAGTGCAGTTTTGCGTACGGTATCACTAACACATAGACGGGTACCAAGTAACTTATTGGCCGCTTCCAGACGAGCCGCAACATTCACTGAATCACCATAGGCCGTGTAATCAAAGAAAGATTTTCCACCAAAATTACCAATAATTGCCTCTCCAGTATTAATACCAATCCGAGTTACGCCAAGAGCCACTCCTCTCGTTTTCCATTCTTCACGAAACTTTTCGGCAAAATCATCAATTTCAAGCGCACAAACAACAGCAACACCTGCATGATCTGGTAAATCTAAAGGAGCACCAAACACGCCATTTATAGCATCACCAATCACCTTCATTACAGTACCATTATGTCGGAAAATAATATTCGCAATCCCCTCAATATAATCATTTAACAATTCAACAGTGACTTTGGGCTCAGTTGCTTCCACTAATTTGGTAAAGCCAGCCAAATCTGTAAACAAAAACGTCGCCGTACGCTTTTCTCCACTTGGCATTAATTGATTATCATTAGTAAGAATAGCTTGCGCAACACTTGGTGAAAAAAATCGTGATAAGGTCTTTTGTGCTAACTTTGCTTCTGATCGTTGTCGTTGCAATTCCTTAAACCCTTCCAAGTGAGATAAGGTCTTTTTAATTGTCGTTTCAAGATCTGAAAATTGAATTGGCTTGGTCACAAAATCAAAAGCACCCCGGTTCATAGCTGTACGAATATTTTCCATATCCCCATAAGCAGAAACGACGACGGTTTTCAACTCATTATGATGTTCCTCCAAGTGTGTCAGCAAAGTTAAACCATCCATACGAGGCATATTTATATCAGATAACACCATGAGAACTTCAGGCTCTTTTTCCAAAACCTCAAGCGCATGTTGGCCATCATGGGCAAAAACAAATACCATATTACCTTTACGGATTTCTTTGCGAAACTTTTGGGTGATTAGAGCTTCCACATCCGGCTCATCATCAACTACCAGTATTTTTATGGTTTCGCTCATGTTGGAACACTTTGTGCAATATTTCGCAGTTTTTCTTTTAAGGCAATAAAATCAACAGGTTTGCTCATTAAGCCATTAGCACCATTTTCATGAACAGTACCTTGCGTTTGCAGGTCATCATAAGCAGTTATCATAATGACAGGCAGGGATGGCAATTCTTGTTTAACGGCTTGCAGTAACTCAATTCCGGACATACCTGGCATATTTATATCAGATAAAAGTAGCAATAACGAGGGGGCCTCGTCAGACCTCAACACTTCCAATGCAGATTGCCCTGATTGGGCAAATAAAAACTCGTATTTTCCCTTACGGATTTCCCGCCTGAAGTTTTGCTTAAATAGAATTTCTGCATCTGGTTCATCATCAACCATCAAGACTCGTAATGTCAAAATTTTTTCCTTTGTTCAGTAATATGCTGCTAAATTAATCGTGGAATACGGATTTGAAAATTGGCACCTGCATCCTTGTTATCATGAACAGTAAGGTCACCATCATGTTCTTTAACGATGTCATAACTCATTGATAAGCCTAACCCCGTGCCCTCGCCTGTAGGCTTAGTTGTGAAGAAAGGATGGAATATTTTTCCTTTAATTTCATCTGGGACGCCGCCGCCATTATCTATAATTTCTATATAAACATTGTTATTATCTGTTCTCGTTCTAACAATCAGCTTTGGGTTTTGTTCATTCTGCTTCTTGCTTTTTGCCGATTTCACAGCTTCATACATACCATTCGAACAGAGATTCAAGATGACCCGTTGCAGCTCTTGGGCTAACCCCATAATAGACCCAATTTTAGGGTCGAACTCTTTCACAAGATCAATATTGAAACTTTTATCATTGGCACGTGCACCGTGATAGGCCAAGTTAAGGGCTTCTTCTACGAGGCTATTGATATCGACATCCTGTTTATCTTGCCCACCTTCTCTGGAGTGTTCTAGCATGTTTTTCACGATACTGTCAGCACGTTGCCCATGTTCATCAATTTTAAGTAAGTTATCGCGAACTAAATCTAATAACTCAGTTGCATCCTCGCGCTCTTCCTCATCAAGAGAGTTTATAGGCGCCTCTAATATTTCTGCCAATTCGCTCATCATTTCCGCTGATAATTTGGCAAAATTATTGACAAAATTGAGCGGGTTTTTAATCTCGTGAGCGATACCCGCTGTAAGTTGCCCTAGACTGGCCATTTTTTCTGCATGTATCAAAGATTGTTGCGTTGTTTTTAGTTGCTCTAAAGCCGTTTCAGCACTTTCTTTTGCACTTGAAAGCTCTTGCTCCATGCGTTTCCGGTCATCTAAGTTAAAAATTGAGATAATCCAACAATGCTGATTATCATATTTAATGGGTCGCATCGATACGGCCACCCAAAACTTGACCCCCTCTAAATCTTTCATCAAGATTTCATAGTTGTCAATTTTCCCATCTTGCCCCAGCACCTCAATCATTTGCTTTTGTTCACTTTTTATACAAAAGAAGTCAGACAGAGGTAATTTAGTTATATCAGTTTCACCAAATTTAAACTGCCTTCTACATTCCGGCGTAGCTAACAACACATCATCACCGCTCGAAATAACGACGGGGAATGCTAATCCAGCAATCAAATCGTCTTGCATTTTCCGCGTGGCTTCTTGTTGTGAAAGTTCTTTTTTTGCCACTTCAGCTTCATAGGCACGCATTTTTCTTTCAGATTCTAAATGCTCTTTCTCAATCAGCTCGCTTTCGAGAATGTGCTGCATGCTTTCTATCCTCGTCTTACGGGCGCGAACCGCACCCAAAATCAACATGAGAGAACTGAAAGCTAAAATCACGATAATAAGAAAACCATCAATTGTGCTATAAAAAAATGTCCCCAAAGCGACAATGATAGCTGGGGGCAAACCAAAAGATAATAGCAATGGCATGGAAATAGAGGTTAAAGACAAAATCATCAGCAAGATAACCAGCATTAACAAGCCGGCTTGTTTGTCAGAATTTACTAATGGCAAGCATAAAACGATAATAAACCCACAGCAAATTCCACGTATGGCAGCCGCAACAATGAGGCGACGTAAGAGATTTTTAGTTGGAATCGACGAAACATCAAGGTTCCTTTTATCAAAAAACTCATAGATAGAGAACAAACCTGCAGCATACAAAATGACAAGAGGAACCATAACTAGTGAGGAGAATATTCTTACACCGACAGTAAAACAAATGAAGAGAGAAAAAATAAGGACAACAGGAAGTACAAATTGTCCAAGCGCCCGAACGGAGGCGATGTACTCACGCTCATTCAAACGTTGGAACACATCTGACATAGAAACGGTAATCTCTGCCTGATCCAAATCTTTTTCATTGTCCACCATGTATGCTCCCCACCCAGGTCAAAAGTAATGATAAGTTCAATAAATGCACCTAATTCGACCCGATTGATATTATGAGTAGTTTTCTCCCCAAACTAAGTCCTGTAGGAAAGTTGATTTTTTTCTTAGGTTTTTCTTAGGGCGAGCTAACCCTATTAATTCATTGGATTTTTTTGGATTTTAATATATGGATTAAATAAAAAAGCATTGCGGTCTGTTGATATTTCAATTTTCTAACCCGCATTCAGGGGCAATATGAACATAGGGCAAGCACAAGTAGACTTCGAAGCACTATTGATAGAGAGCGCAGCAGGGCGCTTTTCCATGGAATCAAAGGTGATGGATGTGCTTGCCGTGTTGGTAGAAAATCCGAATACCGTCATGACACGCGAAGCGCTAATCGATCAAGTCTGGGGGGTAGAACATGGCGGTGATGAGCGCTTGTCTCGAGCCATATCTATTCTACGCAAAGCGCTGGGCGACATACGCGGGCAACATAGCCATATCGAAACCATACCACGCAAGGGCTATCGTTTAATAGCGGAACTGGATAGTGAAATTGACCCACAATATACGTTGCAAGCCACCGAGAATGCAGATGTGCCTCCAACCAAGACCAAACATCCAATTGAGCCTCTGCCTCATCCTGTAAACTCAGAACCAAGCAAGCCTGCGCCCCATAAAAAACGCAAACGCTTTGGGCTAAGGTCTATTGCTATCACAGGGTTTTTGGTGGCGATGGCAATTGCTCTCATAACGCATTTTCTGGGACCGCCAGTCCAGAACATGTCGCGCAGTCACCGTATGGAATCCGGGCTTGAACATGTGAAAAATTTCACTTTGGACAATGCAATTCCACAAGCACAAACCCTGTTTTCAAGCATTCTGGCCAACGAGCCCGAACATGCAGCGGCGCAGGCTGGCATGGCACTGGCCCTGATCCGGGAGTACACCTATATTGAGCGAGATCCTGCACTCTTGCATAAGGCAAAATCAAAAGCAGAAATGGCCTTAAAGTTGGACCAGCACTTGGCCTTGGCAAATATTGCCTATGGTTGGGCCGTAGAATATGAGGGTGATTACGAGCAAGCACTGAAGTTGTATGATCGCGCCGATATTCTCGATCCTGACAATATATTTGTGCTGGAAGCGCGGACCCGAGTCTATCAAAAACAGGATATGCATCAAGAAACCCGTGAGGTATTGCAAAAAGCAATCGCTCTCTATCCTGAGCATGTCCTGTTTTATTCCTATCTCGGGTATCAATGGTTCAAGGAAGATGAATATGCTCGTGCGGAAGCCACATTTAGACAGGCCATTTCCATCTCAAATGACAATCCACGACTTTATGCACAACTTGCGGCAACCCTGAAAGCCCAGAACCGAACGACAGAAGCCATTCAAGTCGTCCAAGATGGGTTGAAAGTGCGAGAAACGGGAGCGCTTTATAATAACCTTGGTGACTATCTTTATAGTCAGGGGCAATTTGAAATGGCCGCGCAAGCATTCGAAAGCGCACTAGAAAAAGGCAATTCCCATGACTATTTGATTTGGGCTAATCTGGCGAGTGCCTATAGTTTCATCCCCTCACGAAAACCGGAAGCAGGTGCCGCCTTCGAACGGGCCTTGCAATTAGTACAGGCAAGAATAGACAAAGGCGGCAAGAAAACGGAAATCCTCTACCTGCGCGCCGCCTATTACAATGCCAAACTGGGACGAGCCGTACTGGCCAAGGAGTTTTTAGCGCAAGTAGATTTCGACGGTGTCACTTCTGCGAACGTGTACACCCGCGCCTGCAGCGTATATGAAATTATCGGAGAGCGTGAAATGGCACTGACAATGTTGGAAAAAATAGTGGAATCAGGTCACTCCTTAAAGGGCATTCAGGAAAATCCAGATTTGACCAATTTGCGCCAAGACCCCAAATATCACCTCATGCTCACCCGCTTAAGCCTAGATCAGGAAAGCGAACAATAACCCATTGTTGAACAACTTCCCCCTCCACTGAACTCACATATCAGTGCAGAACGACAGTGAATATGAATTTGGTGCGGCCGAGAAGACTCGAACTTCCACGGGTTTTACCCCACAGCGACCTCAACGCTGCGCGTCTACCAATTCCGCCACGGCCGCACGATGAGTGAAGGGCGAAGTAGCAAAATTAACACGCTTTGCAAAGCGAAATCTGCACGCTTTCGTCGCCAAAATGAACACGGGGTTGATTTAAGCCCCTAAACCCGCCATGTGAGCTTTATGAATACACATTCGCATCTCTATACGGACACTAAGGTTCAATGGGAAAACAGCAAAGCTCCTGTTCCCTATCCACTAGCTGTCGAAAAAATGGAAGCACGCGCCGCAGCCATCGCGGCGGGAGAATCCTCTGAACAAGTTTGGTTATTGGAACACCCTGCCCTATACACAGCGGGCACAAGCGCAAACCCAGCTGATTTAATCTCTCCCAACAGGTTCCCCGTTTATAAAACTGGACGCGGCGGGCAATACACTTATCACGGGCCAGGGCAACGCGTCGCCTATTTTATGCTTGATTTAAAAAACCGGGGCCGAGATGTGCGGGCATATGTGCGCGGCCTTGAAGACCTTATCATCGCTACCCTTGCCTCCTTTGGCATTAAAGGCGGGCGACGGGACGGACGAGTTGGTGTATGGGTTGATATGGCGGATGGCTCAGAAGCTAAGATTGCAGCTCTCGGCGTCCGCATCCGAAAATGGGTTAGTTTTCACGGCATTTCAATTAATCTCAACCCAGACCTTGCTCATTTTAACGGCATTGTGCCGTGCGGAATTTCCGAGCACGGCGTTACAAGCTTGCAAGCCCTAGATGTCGACATCGACATGGTAGAGCTTGATGCTGCCCTTCAAGAAAATTTCATTAAAATTTTTAGCCCGATAGAGGTTAAATAGTTCTTTTCGCTCAGCCGAACTGATTTTCACCTTCGTCATTCGGAATAGTTTTATCCCCGATAAATAGCGTCAAAAGGCTTGAAAGAATGCCGGCTATAGTTGCCGGAAGGGCAAAACGCGGGGCAATCGCCTCCAAACGCTGTGTGTATTCCATTGTAGATAGCTCACCCGCCATTTGTTCTGAAATAATATCGCTCAACTCCTCACCGCCATAGACCGTT
>JAJRSG010000310.1 GCA_024278915.1 Alphaproteobacteria bacterium | reverse complement strand
TTTGAATCAGCGATTAGTGCGGGTGGTTTGTTACCAAAAGAATCTTCAAACCTGCGGGTTAATATTGCGCAATTACTCATTGCCAATGATCAACCTGCTCGCGGCGCGCAAATGCTCGAAGATTGGAACCGTAAAGGTGGTAAGTTAAAACCTGCCTATGTTGAAATGTTGTGGCAAGCTTGGTCGCAAGCCGAGCAATATAACCGTGCCCTTCCGTGGGCCGAGCGTTGGTTTAATTCAGCAAATCCAAAAGAACGTAAGCATTTTGACCTTTTGAACTTCCTATATAACAACTTGAATATGCCTGCCAAACAGGCTGACATTGTCAAGCAAATGATCAACCGCTGGCCAGAAGATAAGCAGTTGTGGGATGCATGGGCATCTATGTTGGCGAATGGTGGGCGCGAGCAAGAAGCATTTGAAGTAAGCAAAATGCTCTATCTTGGTGGGGCTTATTCCAAAGAAGATGAGCTTACGCGAATTGTTCAATATTATAGTTTCTATGATATGCCATATCAGGCCGCACAAATTTTAGAACGTGAAATGAATGCAGGGCGGATTCAACAAACCCCTGAGAGACTGGTTCAATTGTCAGATTTGCTACGCCAAGCGCGTGAGTATAAAAAAGCCGTGCCGATTTTGGAAAAAGCAGCTTCTAAATCAGGGAAAGCTAAGCTTTATGCTGATTTAGGTGAGGCGCTCTTTAATGATGGCCAATGCGGAAAAGCAGAAGCTGCCTTTAAAAAAGCAATGGAACGTGGTTTTGACCGCGGTAAAGCTTGGATGCTCATTGCGAATTGCCGTTATGATAGTGCGGCAGGTGAAGAGCGTCTTAATTGTAAAATGAGTGACGCGGAAAAAAAGAATGCGCCATGGTCAAAGAAACGGGTTCGGGCTGTAGAAGCTTTCGATAATGTACCGGCCTCATCCTCTGAAGCCTCTAATGCGAGGAAGTGGAAGAAATTCATTAAAGCCGAAGCGCGCGCTGTTGAAAACCGTTGTATATTTGAAGCACAGGTTGAGACTGAACAATGTAATATTGCCATCAGACAAGCATATGCAAATATGGTTTTCGCGGGCAAATTCATTTTAGAACAAGAGAAATGCTTGAAGTATAAAGATGCATATGACGAAAAATATCGTCAAAGATCTGAAGACAGCGAATAATCAGTTTTTAAATTAAGTAAAAAACCGGCTTTTGAGCCGGTTTTTTTATGTCAAAATTTCCCTCTGCCTTTCCTAATTACCCATTTACGGCATCATTTTTGATTCGGAAGTGTTTTGCATCTACCTATAAATAGATATTTCTATTTTCTCCTGACGAAATACATACCTTATCGGTTTTTCCATCTAAAATAACTATGTTATAACATTGCATTAATATTTATATGTGATAATATAACTTTATAACATAAGGGAGGAAAATATGTCTATATTCATGCGTTTCATGGCCAATGGTCCAGGGGCATTCATCATCACAGCGGGGCTAGGGATCTTGATGGCAAATTTGATCAAGGTCGCCTTTGTCCCCCAAGATAAATCAGAAGCCTTGCAATACGAAATTAATGTGGAGGTACGCGATGAACCGATTGTGGAAAGGGTGTTGCCGCCCATTTGGGAAACTGTAACAACACCGCCCGCACCACCAAAGAGGAATTTTGACCCGACCACCATTCCGACCACGAAATGGGTAGACATCGTCGGCAAGCTACCGGACCCAAACCCATTGACAATCGATCACGGCATAGTTGAAATGATAATTGTTGATACTGATGAGCAACCGATTGTCCGCATTGCCCCTGCCATGCCACCACGCGCCACAAAAAGCGGTCATTGCAAAATGCAGTTTGATATTAGTCCCGACGGGCAACCCTTTAATATTGCCGCTACCTATTGCACAGCAAGCCTGTTTAGGCGGGCATCTGTGAAGTCAGTGGAAAAATGGAAATACAATCCAAAAATATCAAATGGGCGGGCGGTAATCCGCCGCGGCGTAGAAACTCAAATTACTTTCAATCTCGCCGACGAACACGGCAGAATGATCCCTGAATAACATCGTGATCATCATTGCACATAGTAAATTTGGAGGGGACGATGAATATTGTTCAAAACAAGCAGAGAGGCCTATATAGGCTTGGAAAGTTAATTTCTCTTGGGGCAGTCATTTGTACGGTGCAGGGGACATTCATCAGCGTGAATGCTTTGGCACAAAATAATAACGAAAATTCTGCTTCTGTGGAACAAGTAGTAGAGGGGCGACAATTTAGTACCAAGACGGGAAAAATTGTGTTGGCCGCTCAAAAACTTATCAACGATGGTCAATACGGCGAGGCAATAAAACTGCTAAACACGGCCTTGGCACTGCCAAAACTCACGAAGTATGAACGTAGTGTCATTTACCAATTAGTGGGGAGTTGCCATTATGAAAGCTCACAATATATGGCGGCTGTGCAGGCGTATGAAGCGGCGATCCGTTCTGGCGGATTTACAGCCGAAGAAGCTTCTCTATTACGGGTCAATATTGCCCAGCTCTTGATCGTGGACGGGCAAGCGGTTCGGGGGGCACAAATGCTGGAAAAATGGCATGATGATGGTGGTTTGATGAAACCGGAATACGTAGAAATGTTATGGCAGGCGTGGAGTCGGGCAGAACAATATGAACGTGCCCTTCCTTGGGCGGAGCGTTGGTATCAAGAAGCCAAAATCAAAGAACGTAAGCATTATGATGTTTTGAATTTCTTATATAACCATTTGCAAATGCCAGCCAAGCAATCCGATGTGGTGAAGAAAATGATCAATCGTTGGCCTGAGGACAAAACGCTTTGGCAAGCGTGGAAGTCATTATTGGCCAATGGTGGACGGGAAGCAGAGTCCTTTGCAGTGACAAAAATTATGTATCTGGCAGGGGCGTTGGATACGCAGCAAGAGATTGAATTGGTTGTTCAATATTACGGGTATTATGAAATGCCTTATGAGGCGGCTAAAATTCTTGAGCGCGAAATGAATGCAGGCTCGATTCCGAAAACCCCGGAAAAATTGGTGCAACTTGCTAATTTATACCGACAGGCAAGAGAGTACAAACTGGCGATACCGGTTTTGGAAAGAGCGGCCAAGGCGTCAGGGACGGGAAAAATTTATGCTGACTTAGGCGAAGCATTGTATAAGGAAAACCAATGCGACAAAGCCGAAGTTGCATTTTTAAAAGCCATGGAACGCGGTTATGATAAAGGGAAGTCATGGATGTTGATTGCTTCGTGCCGTTATGATGATGCGGCGACAGAAAATCGCATTAGCTGCGACATGACAGATGCACAAATTAGCGCTTCACCATGGATGGTTAAAAGAGACAAAGCCATGAAAGCATATGACCAAGTCCCGCTTAGTTCGCGCGAAGCACAAAATGCGAGAACATGGAAAATATTTATTCGTGCTGAGAAACATGCCAGCCAAAGGCGTTGCAACTTTGGTGTCGATGTTAAAAAGGACCGATGCAATATTATGATCAAACAGGCATATGCCAACATAATTTTTGTGGGTGATTTCAGGTTAGATGACCAGACATGCATGGTTTACAAATCTGATTATGATCTAAAGTACCGTTAATCGGGTTACAGAGGTTAGGTGTCTAGGTCGGTGACTTTCACCGCGAAGGCATATTCAAAGGCGACTTCTTTTAGTGAAGCATATCTCCCCGCTTCCCCTTGATGGCCTGCGTCCATATTTGTACGCAAGAGAATTGGGGTGTCAGCTTGTTGATGTTCGCGAAGCTTGGCTGCCCATTTTGCCGGTTCCCAATAGGTGACTCGGGGATCGGTAAGGCCCGCTGTAATTAAAACAGGCGGGTATTTTCTATCGATCACATTATCATAGGGGGAATAGGCGGCAATTTGGTCGTAATCTGATTCAGATATTAAAGGATTGCCCCATTCCGGCCATTCTGGCGGTGTTAAGGGCAGGCTCTCGTCGCTCATGGTATTGAGCACATCGACAAAAGGCACAGCGGCAATTGCGCCGCCAAATAGAGACGGGGCTTGATTTAAGGCGGCGCCAACAAGTAAGCCACCTGCGGATCCACCATGTGCAATAATGTTTCCGGCCTGCGTATAGCCTAGCTCGCAAAGGCCTTGGCCGACATCGATGAAGTCGTCAAATGTGGCTTGTTTCGTCTTTAATTTACCCGCCGTATACCATGCATATCCTTTGGCCATGCCGCCGCGAATATGCGCGATGGCGTAAACGAAACCTCTGTCAACCAAGGATAAAAGGTTGGAACGAAAACCGGCTGAAATGGTGATGCCATATGAGCCATATCCATAAAGAAGGCAGGGAGCTTTTCCATTGCGATTGAAATCGCGGCGCATAATCAGGGTGACCGGAATATGTTCGCCGTCTCTGGCTTCAACTTCAATTCTCTCGGTTTTATAATCGTCAGGGTCATGACCAGAGGGAATTTCAGATTGCTTGCGTAAAATGCGCTCGCGAGTTTGCATGTTATAATCAAAAATTTGGCTAGGGGTTGTGGGGGATGAATAAGAGAAGCGCAACCATTTGGTCTTAAATTCATATCCACCTAATAGGCCAAGAGCATAAGCGCCTTCATCAAAACTGATGACGTGCTCCTCATTTGTCGCCAGGTCGCGTATGACAATTTGTGGCAGGGCATTTACCCGCTCTAACCGCACCAAATACCCCTGATACGTTTCGATCCCTAAAATGAGGGTGCCGGATTTATGTGCGATGAAGTCTTGCCAGTGTTGCGCTTGTGTTTGGGTCTGTGATGTTTTCATCACCTTGAAATCAATGGCGCCATCTGCATTGGTTAAAATGTAAAAGTCATCGTCATGATCGTGAAATGTATATTCCCGTAATTTTTGGCGAGGCTCCGCGCAGACTGGATCCGTTTGTGGTTGGTCGGCGGGAATGAGCAGGGTTTCAGAACTGGTGTGGTCATTACAGGTGATTTCTACGAAGTTTCCTGTGTCTGAACGGGAGACAGAAATGAAAAAACCCGGGTCGCTTTCTTCGTAAATAAGAGCGGCGACAGCGTCTGGGTCAAACATATTTTTGCGGTAAACCTTGCTGGGGCGATTATTGTCATCCCGTTCAACCCAGAATAAAGTTTGGCTATCTTTGGCCCATTCAAAGTCGCCCGAGGTATTCTCGATCGGTGCCCCGACCATCGTGTTGGTGCTTAAACTAACAACATAAATCAGATAGCGTTCCGAGCCATTTAAATCCAGACTATAGGCAAGGTGTTGGTGGTCATCACTGTGGCTCACTTCACCAACCGAGAAATAGGCATGACCTTTTTGCTTCATGTCGTGGGCGAGGGCATCTGCGTCCAGTAATATTTCTTCTTGTTTTGTACCTTTTGGGAAACGGTAATATAAACCATGTTGATCACCACTGCGGTATCGCTGCGCATAGTCATATGGGCCATCTGTGGCAGGAACGGTGCTGTCATCATCTTTGATGCGTCCCTTCATTTGCTCGAATAAAACCGTTTGTAGTTCTTTCGTATCGTGCATGAGTTCTTGGCAATAATCATTTTCTGCTTCCAGATGCGCCCTGATATCGGCATCTAGGGCACTTGGGTCGGTCATGACCTGTTGCCAATTTTTATCTTTTAGCCATGCATAATCATCCGTGCGAACTCTGCCGAGTTGTTTGGTTGTTTTCGGTGTTTTTTTGGCAGAAGGGCTAGGGATATTTTGTAGGAAAGAGGTCATATTTAGCATTCTAGGAATAATAAGGGAGCCGTCAGCGTTCAAACTAGATTTCAGTTCATATACACTTGCTTAATAGAATACTACTAGGTTCTACTGTAACCATGACTAAATGTAAGGAACGACATGTCTGCGGTAAGAGCCCTTGAGCTGACGGAAAAAGTTGATGGCGGAGAGCCAACCAGTAAAGTTCGCAAAGCTTTGGTGAAGCGCTTGTCTGATGTGATTTGTATTCCATCTTCTCAATTACCGCCACAAGAACGGCATATGGCCGGCGATGTGCTCGTAGAGTTATTACGGGACGCCGATATCAAGATGCGGGCGAGTGTGGCCAAACGCCTTGTGATGCTCAATGAAGTCCCGCGTACAATTTTGGTGATCTTGGCAAAAGACGATATTGAAGTGGCCAAGCATGTTCTGGAAAAAAGCAAAAGTTTAACCGATTCTGATCTCATCCAAATTTGTCGTAAAGTATCAAAAGAACATCGACTTACCATTGCCCAACGCCGCAAGGTAACAGACGCAGTTGTGGATGTCATGGTGGAGTTTTTGGAAGAAGAAGTTGTGGAAGCTTTATTGCAAAATAAAGGGGCTAGTTTTTCTGAAACGGCCTTGCAACGCATTCTTGTCGTTTCGCGCCAAAACCAAAATTATGTGAAGCTTCTGTGTAAACGTGACGAATTAAGGCCTTCCCATGGCTTAACCATGTTTTGGTGGGCGAATACCCAAAACCGGAAAACCATTTTACACCGCTTTGCCGTCACCAGATCGGTTTTACAGCAATCTTGTGCCGATCTATATCCGCAGGCGGCGGCCGAGGGGTGGCAAGATTCAGCCGTGCGCAAAGCTTTGCAATTTATCGAACGTCGACAGAGAAACCGGATCGCGACCGAGCGTTCTAGCTTTGAAAGTCTCGAGGCGGCCATTGAGGAAGCAGAGCGTGTCGGCATGTCCCGAAGCATTGCCGAAGAAATATCATATATGACGGGAGTGAAGCCAGCAACGGGCGCGCAGATTATCTCTGACACTGGCGGCGAATCACTTGCAATTTTGTGTAAGGCTCCTGGACTAAAAAGAACCTATCTGAATAAGTTGTGGCGTTCTTTAGGGTACTCTGAAGTGATGGAAGACGGGTCAATGAACCCGCAACTTGAAAATATCATCCGTGTATATGATGCTATTTCAACCGATAATGCGCAAACCGTATTACGGTATTGGAATTGGTCGCTTACGTCTTCGCTAACCCCAGATGTATTGCAATATATCAAGCGGGGAATCATTCCAAAAGAGGAAGATTATGGCGCTGCCGCCATTACCGCCGCTCTTGTTTTCGGGAATCGAAAATAAGCTAGCTGTCAAGAAAATTATTTACGAAAACTAGACTCTCAAAGCTTGGCTCGCCATTTGATTGCCGCTATGATGCGCCAACAAAAACGTAGGGGATAGGTATGAGGAAATCGGCGGCTATATTATTGCTAGTACTCGTCTTGTATTGGTTCACGCTTTCCGGCTATTTCGATCATACGGTCTTGTTCGTCACAGGGGGGCTTTCTGTACTCGCCGTGGTCGGACTTGCGGCCCGCATGAACATCCTTGATGACGAAACCACGCCGTATTTTCGCTTTAAATCTATAGGGTATTTTGTGTGGCTGTTCAAAGAAATCGTCAAAGCTAATATGGCTGTCGTGAAGGCCGTGTTAAGCCCTGATATGGAAATTTCACCTTCTATGTTCAAGGTAAAAATGGATCATGGCACTGACCTTGGTCGCACAACTTTTGCCAACTCCATTACTTTGACACCGGGCACGATTTCTGTGGAAATGGAAGACGGTGAAATTTTGGTCCATGCTCTTTTGGAAGAAATGACAGACCTTGAGGGGTTTAAGGAAATGGGTGTTCGTTCTGGGAAAGCCGTCGCAGACCCGATGAATTATGTGCCCAAACTTGCCGCTAAACCAAAGGCCACTAAAAAAAGAAAAGGAAGTTAAATGCCAACCTTTTTACATTACCTCAATGTCAGCGTTGCCTTTTTACTGCTGATCGGTATGGCTCTTTTACTCGGGCGATTGCTCAGTGGCCCCACCCTATATGACCGGATTTTGGCGGTGAATTCATTTGGTACAAAAACTGTATTGTTTTTGTGCGTGTTCTCGCTGATTATTGGTCGGGCTGATGGTATTGATATTGCCATTTTATATGCGTTGATGAACTTTATTGCGACGATCGCTGTGCTGAAATTTTTTCGTTACAAGGCTTTGTCCATGTCCCTCGAAGATGCACATATTGATAAGCCGACAGTCAAGACAGGAACGCGTAAGGGAGGGAGTAAAGCATGACCCTCGAGATCATACAATTGGTTGTCAGTGGCGCTTTTTTGATTAGCGGCGTATTTTTTGTTCTGGCTGGGGCGGTTGGTGTTTTACGCTTGCCTGATTTTTATACCCGCATGCACGCTGCCGGTATGACGGATACCCTAGGGGCCGAGTTTATTATCTTTGGCTTGATGGTGCAGGCCGGTTTTACACAAACCAGTTTGAAATTATTTCTAATCGCCTTTTTATTGTTCCTGACATCGCCAACGGCGTCTCACGCTGTCGCCGACGCGGCGCACCACGCAGGTTTGAAACCTTTGCTTGGTAAATTCAGAGCGCCTAACCCTGCCGAAGTTAAAGCTAATAAAGTGGAGAAACACTGATGCATTTGTCACCGGTTTTATTTCTAAATATTGGTTTGATGGCAATGTTGATTGTCGTCGCAATTGCCGTGGTTCGCATGCGGTCTTTGTTCGCCATTGTGATGTTGCAAGGGGTGTATTCCTTATTATCTGCCGTCTGGTTCGTCTCTCTTGATGCCGTGGACGTTGCCTTTACCGAGGCGGCGGTTGGCGCAGGGGTGTCGACGGTGTTGATGTTGGGGGCGATGTTGTTAACTGATCGGGATGTGAAACCGATTGCCACAAAGCAAAAGCTCGGCCCCTTATTAGTGGTGATTGTCACTGGGGTCGCCATGTTTTATGCGATTGGGGATATGCCTGCCTATGGTGACGGCATGTCACCTGCCAATGCTTATATCGGTGCCGAATATATAGAGGCGACCAAACGGGAAATTTTCCTTCCCAATGTGGTGACGGCCGTACTGGCTAGTTATCGGGGCTATGATACTTTTGGAGAGACGGTGGTGATCTTTATGGCTGGCTTGGGTGTGTTGTTGTTGCTTGGCTTGAACGGAAATGCGGGACAATGGCGAGCAAAACCGAATGGCCGTAACATTGCTAAAAATGTAACGCCGCCCAGAAAACATATTGAAGAAGCAGAAGAAAAACCAAAGGTGAAGAAAACACGGAAAGCGGCGAAACCTAGGGTGAGGAAAAAATCATGAATCCACATGTAATCTTACGGGTTGTCGCGAAAATGTTGATCCCCTTGATCGCACTTTTTGCATTTTATGTTCAGTTTCATGGTGACTTCGGGCCGGGGGGCGGTTTTCAGGCAGGGGTTATTTTTGCCTCTTCTATTATTTTGTATGCGCTCATTTTCGGCATGGCGGCCGCCAAAAAAGCCATGCCACCATCATGGGTGCGTATTGGTATGTCTTTAGGTGTTTTGCTTTATGGCGGCACGGGCGTGGCAACGTGGCTATTGGGCGGTAATTTTCTGGACTACACACGTTTTGCCCCTGAAAGCACCCATGCGGCCGGGCAACATTGGGGCATTTTCTCCGTGGAGCTTGGTGTGTTGTGTACGGTGGCGTGCGCTATGTTGGCAATTTTTTACGCTTTCGGTAGCCGTGTTCAAGATTTGTCTGATGAGGATTGGTAGATGATAGATTTCTTCGCTCATTATAACTATATCGTCGTCGTTATCTTGATGATGACGGGACTCTATGTTGTATTTGCTTCCAGTAATATGATTAAAAAACTGGTCGGTCTTAGCCTCTTCCAGACCTCCGTGTTTCTTTTGTATATCACCTTGGGTAAGGTGACAGGCGGGAAGCCGCCGATTGTGGATCCTAGTGAGTTTAAAAACGACCATGGGGGCGGCCATGAAGTCGCGCAAGCCACCCATGAGGCCGCAACAGCTGCGCATGATACGGCACAGGTAATTTATTCAAACCCTTTGCCGCATGTTTTAATTCTGACCGCCATTGTGGTTGGGGTCGCAACCCTTGCCATCGGGTTGGCTTTGGTTGTGCGTACACGCGAAACCTACGGTACCATTGAAGAAGATGAAATCGACGGGTTGGATTATTGCACTAATCTTGAAGGGCATACAGGTTCATGAGTAGTATTTCCCACATTCTCCCAAGTTGGGTGTTAACCCACGGTCCTGCTTTACTTGTGGTGTTACCGTTACTTATGGCTGTATTGGTTGCTTTACTGCCAAGTAAAAATACAGGCGCTGAAAAAATTGCGTGGATGGCGGTTCTTTCCACAGCGATAATTTGTGCCTTTATTGCATTTGGAATTCTGGGACAGGTTGTGTCACATGGTCCGGTTAAATATGCTATGGGCGGGTGGGAACCTCCCATTGGGATTGGCTATTATATTGACGCCCTAAGCGCGCCAATTCTGTTGCTGATTACTTTGATTGCAGTCTTGTGTACATTGTATGCTTTGCCGAGTGTCGTTGCTGAAATAGAACCGAAAAAACGCAGCCCGTTTTATGCCGCCTTTTTGGTCAGTTTTGCCGGATTACTTGGCATGGTGGCGACTGGGGATGCCTTTAACGTCTTCGTATTTTTAGAAGTTTCGTCTTTGTCGACCTATGTATTGGTTGCGATGGGAGCTTCCAGAGATCGCCGTGCCCTCACATCAGCTTATAAATATTTGATGATGGGAAGTATCGGGGCGACATTTTTCGTGATTGGTATCGGCTTTTTATATATGCAAACCGGGACGCTCAATATGATGGATATTGCGCGTATCTTACAAGATGTTGGCCCCGATAGCCGCGTTGTAAAATTGGCATTCGTATTTATCGTTGTCGGGCTTGGTTTGAAATTGGCCATGTTCCCACTCCATACATGGTTACCGGGGGCATATGCATATGCGCCGAGTTTCGTAACTGCCTTTTTAGCTGCAACGGCGACCAAAGCGGCTTTGTATTTACTCCTACGTTTCGGTTTCACGGTTTTCGACCCAAGCTGGACGTTTATTTCTAAGTTCTTCATGTATTTGCTCGCAGGGGCAGGGATACTCGGCATGTTGATTGCGAGTTTGCAGGCCATTTTCCAAAACGATATTCGTCGGGTGCTTGCTTTCTCCTCTGTGGCACAAGTGGGCTATATGTTGCTCGGTATTGGCATGACAACAACATTGGGTTTAACGGCAGGCTATCTGCATATGCTCAATCACGCCATGATGAAGGGGGCTTTGTTTTTGGCTGTTGGTGCTTTTTGGTATCGGTTCGGGATTACACAGGTTTCCGATATGCGCGGCCTTGGGAAAACCATGCCGCTGACGATGGCAGGGTTCACCATTGCTGGTTTATCTTTGATCGGTGTGCCGGGAACGGCTGGTTTTGTGTCCAAATTGGCGCTTGTTCGCGCCGCCGCCGAAAATGGTTGGTGGTGGGCCGTGGGCGTGATTGTGGTGACATCAATTCTGGCGATCATTTACATTGGCCGTTTAATTGAACAAGCCTATTTCCAGCCTGCGCCAAAACAAGGCGCCGCAACCGTTGCCAAGAATGAAGCACCAATGATCATGCTTATCCCGCTTTGGATATTGGCATTATCTGCATTGGTCTTCGGGATTGACGCTGAATGGACGACGGGGCTTGCAGAAGCTGCCGCACATGTTTTGGAAGGTGGGCCGATTTTGAATACGCCGCCATTAAGTGGGGGGCATTGATATGACACCTGAAAACGCACTCATTGCCTTACTTGCCATTCCGGCTATCGCGGCCTTATTAATTCCCTTTGCGGGGAAATGGCCGAATATCCGCGAAGCCATTACAGGCATTGCAGGTATATTGCTGCTTGCTAATGTGATTTATCTGGTTCGCCATGTTGGCGATAGCGTTGATAACCGCCCCGCCTTATTCTTGATTGAATTTGCCGGAAGTTTCGAACTTAAATTGGAATTGGAGCCATTAGGTGCTGTATTTGCCGCCATTGCCAGTTCCCTTTGGTTGGTCAACACCGTGTTTACCATTGGCTATTTGCGCGATAATAAAGAGAAACATCAAACCCGTTTTTACACATGTGTCGCCATCGCTATTTTTGCTGTGATGGGCATTGCCAGTGCCGGTAATTTAATCACCTTATTTGTTTTCTACGAAGTCCTGACCCTGTCCACCTTCCCATTGGTAACCCACAAAGGTGATGCCAAGGCCAAGAAAGGCGGGCGTATTTATTTACTGATTTTAATGGCAACCTCGCTTGGTTTATTCTTGCCGGCCGTTATGGGGACACACGTTTTGGCAGGTACAACCGACTTTCAGGTAGGGGGCGTTTTCCCTGAAGGCTTTAGCCTAACAGCGGCCAGTATTTTGCTCATCTTATTTGCCTTTGGTATCGGGAAGGCGGCTCTTATGCCCGTGCATCCCTGGTTGCCCAATGCCATGGTAGCGCCAACACCTGTCAGCGCCCTTCTACATGCTGTGGCGGTGGTGAAAGCAGGTGTTTTTACCATGTTAAAAGTTGTGGTCTATATTTTCGGGATTGAATTGGCGGGGCAAACCTCCGCGTCAACGTTCTTGTGTTGGGTGGCGGCCATTACCATTGTTCTCGCCTCTATTATTGCTTTGCGTAAGGATAATTTAAAAGCAAGGCTCGCTTACTCTACCATTAGTCAACTTGCCTATATTACCTTTGGGGCCATGTTGGCGGCGCCCTTTGCGATTATGGGCGGGGCCATTCAGATTGTCATGCATGCTTGGGGAAAGATCACCTTGTTTATGTGTGCAGGGGCGATTTACACGGCAACGCACCGTACCAATATCAGTAGCCTGAACGGCCTTGGTCGTACAATGCCGTGGGTGTTCGGGGCTTTCCTTGTCGGTTCATTATCCATCATTGGTTTGCCGCCAATGGGAGGATCTTGGCCTAAGTATTATTTGATGCTAGGTACATTGCATGCTGGCAAACAAGTGTTGCTAGCGGCCTTGGTCATCTCGTCATTGCTGAATGTGGCTTACCTTGTTCCTGTTGCCATGCGTGGCTTTTTACTGGAACCAGATGATCCCAAAGCTGATGCAAAAATTGCCAAGAATTTAAAGAAACACCGTCTGGTCAGGTTTGCGCCTGTATTCACGGCCTTTGGTGCCTTTGCATTGTTCTTTGCAATTTCGCCTCTGGTTGAATATCTGAAACCGATCTTGCCAACATCCTTGAGCGGAGGTCTATAATGGCTAAAAAACCGAATAAGCACCCGCAAGGTTTAACCAAGAAACAAGCCAAGGAACGCACAGAGGCCCATCCTCTTGCTGTACCATTCTTGTGGTTGGGAAATGAGAAAGTGATTAAGAACTTTATTTTCGTACCGTTATTTGGTGCCATTTTGTTTTCTGTTCTTGGCTTTTTCTACCCTTTGCACCATCCAGCACCTTGGGACTTTTTCGCGTCCTACACCCTGATCGGCTTCGTAGCCTATAGCTTCGTCGTTTTATGCGCATGGCCATTATTTAAGCTACTTGCCCGAGATGAAAATTATTACGGGGAGGGTGGCGATGATTAATTTTTTAATGTCTTTTAGCCCTTCATTTATCTTGATCTTTGCCGGTGTGCTTGCTGCCTTTATTCCGTCCTATCCTGGACGGAAAGGATTGATGATTGGTGCGCCAACCTTGGCACTTGTCTTGTTAAATATGATTTATTTGCAAGCGGGCGCGAGCGGTACCAATGAGTTTATCGGCGGATATTTCAATGTTGCTGGCATCGAACTGACGACTTTACGTATCGATCCACTTAGTTGGGTATGGGGCAATATCTTTGCCTTTGCCGGTATCTTGAACGGCATTTTTGCCTTGCATGAAAAATGCAAAATTACCGATACAAGTGCGCTAATCTATACTGGCGCTGGGATTGGTGCTGTCTTTGCAGGGGATCTCATTACCCTATTTATGTTCTGGGAACTTTTGGCGTTGTCGTCTGTATTCATTGTCTGGCGTGGAGGCAAGGAATCATACCCTGCTGGCATGCGCTATTTGGCTATGCATGTTTTGTCTGGTGTCCTCTTATTGGCAGGTGCTCTCATTTACGGCAAAGAAACCGGTACATATGCCTTTAACCATATTGGTATCGATGCTCCTGGTGGGAAATTACTTCTGCTGGCATTCGGAATTAAAGCGGGCTTCCCGCTTCTTCATAACTGGATTCAGGATGCCTATCCTAAATCCAGTGTAACAGGGACCGTTATTTTATCGGTATTTACCACCAAGCTTGCTATTTACGCATTGGCACGCGGGTTCGCGGGAACGGAAATGTTGATTTATATTGGCGGGGTGATGACAGTATTTCCGGTGTTCTTCGCCGTGCTTGAAAATGACCTCCGTAAGGTGTTGTCCTATAGCTTGAATAACCAACTTGGTTTCATGGTTGCCGGGATCGGGATTGGTTCCAGCCTTGCCTTAAACGGCGTTGCAGCCCACGTTGTTGTCGATATTTTGTTTAAGGGACTATTGTTCATGAGCATGGGGGCGGTGTTACACCGTGTCGGAACGGCTAAAGCTTCCGAGCTTGGCGGACTATTTCGTACCATGCCACTGACAACTTTGTTTTGTTTGATCGGGGCGGGTTCAATTTCTGCCTTTCCGATGATGGGTGGGTTTATCTCTAAATCTATGATTATTGCCGCCATGTTCGAAGAACATCACTATGTGGTCTTTGCCATGTTGTTGTTTGCATCAGCAGGGGTGCTTGAACATAGTGGAATCAAAGTCCCGTATTTTGCCTTCTTCTCGCATGATAGCGGGAAACGGCCACAGGAAGCGCCTTGGAATATGTTGCTGGCGATGGGAATTGCCGCGTTTTTCTGTTTGTATTTGGCCTTCCCATGGGGCGGGTACCAAGTGCTGTATAACTTATTGCCGCACGAAGTGGCGGGCGAGGCGGCCTTTAGTCCTTATACGGCTGACCATGTGATTTTCCAGATGCAGCTTTTGATGGGGGCCATGTTTGCCTTTACCTTGCTGAAACGCTTTGGCTTGTATCCGCCTGAACGGCGTGCGCAAATTCTTGACTTTGATTGGACCTACCGCCGACTTGGCCTAAATATTGTGAAATGGATTGATGCCATGTGGGGGCGTTTAGGCGCACAAATCAAGATGTTGTTCGGTAAGATGTTTGGCGGCATCGGCAGGCGTTTATACCAAGTATTTAGCCCTGCTGGCGCCTTTAGCCAAGATGCCCCGAGCGGCATGGCGGCGGTTCTTACGGCTGGTATGCTAGCGGCAGCCTTATTGAGTGTGTACTTCTTTTAGAAATGTGCCGATGAATGAGAAAGATAAATTCGCAAAAGAAAGTCTTCTGGAAATGACGACGGATATTGTGGCTGCCTATGTCAGCCATAATTCGTTAGAACCAAAAGCTGTGCCGGGTCTTATTCGTTCTGTATTCGATAGCATGGTTGAATTGGGGCGCGAACCAGATACTTCGGCGGAACCATTAATTCCGGCGGTGGCACCGGAAAACTCGATTACCGATGATTATATTATTTGCCTTGAAGATGGTCAGAAATACAAATCATTAAAACGTCACTTGCGGACCAAATTTGAAATGACCCCAAAGGCATATCGGGAGAAATGGGATCTGCCGGCTGATTACCCGATGGTGGCTAAAAATTACTCGAAAGAGCGGTCACGATTGGCTAAACGCACCGGCCTAGGTAAGTCATAGGCCACCGAGCCGATTGAATCGGTTCCGATACTAAAACCCTGCAAATAACGTGGTTAATTTCCATTTTTTAAATCTCCCCTCTGTTTTATGGTTAATTTTTAATGAATAGTAACGATTCATTAATCATTTCCGAGGGGGGAATATGTTGGCCGGACGCGCACTTAGACATCAGATGATATTGCCTGAACAGCAATTTCTATTTGATTATTGGCGCTCGAAATGCCGCGACGGTTTACTACCAAGTCACCGTGATATTGACCCTAGTGAAATTCACGAACAACTTCCTATGATTAGCTTGCTCGAGACCTGTACACGCCAAGAACAAATACGCTTTAAGTATAGATTAGCGGGCACAGGGTTTTGGAATTTATTTGACCAAGAAATTACCGGTAAATATATTGATGAATTACCGATTGGTGACCGCCGTATGTATTGGAGCCGTGTGCTTAACCGTGTGTGTAAATTAGGCCGCCCATCCGCAGGCATGACCAAACCCGGCACGCCGAACCGTTCCCATATGGCGCAGTTCTGGATTCGTTTGCCATTATCCGATGATGGAAAAAATGTATCCATGATTCTCGGCTATGATGTGATGGTAAAGTTTTCTGAATTAGCCGCTCTCGAAGAAGTAAATCAAAGAATTACTGCTTAAAAAACAACCATTTACAGATTTTTCAAGAATACATAGAAATTTTGTGCACAATTTTCTTTAACAATAAATAGGAATATAATCCTCACATCGATAAAAGTATGTATACTGTTGGCAACGATAAGGAATGTGTACATATGAAAGAAATAAGTAATGATTTAGCACTGGCACAATTGGTTGCTGCTGCTGTCGCCATCGAGTTTGGTGTTGATAGTCCTAACCTGTTTACCAAAAATAAGGGGCCGTCTCACCTGAGTTTTGCACGGCAGGTTTCCATGTATTTGGTGCATGTGGTGTATCAGGTGAATTTATCGCGGGTTGCCCGCGCATTTTACCGTGACCGCAGCACGGCAAGCCATGCTTGTCATGTGATTGAGGATTGTCGGGAAGACCCGTATTTTGATGCAAAAGTATCCAATCTGGAAGTCTTTCTTAAAAGCACTTTTGTATTAAATAATTTGGAAATGGCGGGGTAAATAAATGCAACGCCTAGAAAAAATAGACCGAAACCTACTCTCGCACATGACGGCGAAGCAAGCTCATGTGATCAGTAAGCGTCAAGATAGCCGCCAATATATCGCCGTGCCCAACGGGGACAAACGCCGCCGTCCGGTTGCTTGGATTAATGAGGCCACATTAGACCGCTTGCTTTTGGTCGGGGCGTTAATTCGCAGTGGCCAAGGCTATATATTATCAAATTCGCTGGCCGAAAACCGTTAGGGGGCTTGCAGGTATCCCTGCGCTTCCTTTTGGATCCGACTAATCATTGCCATGAGACCATTTGATCGTTGAGCCGACAAATGTTCAGATAAACCCAGCTTTGCCAGAATATCCTCGACGTCCAATTTCGTCACTTCCTCGGGGCTACGCCCTGAAAAAATATTAATGACGATGGCAACCAACCCTTTGACAATATGGGCGTCACTATCGCCTCGGTAATGTATTTTCCCGTCTTCGCTACGGTCTGTCACGAGCCAAACCTGACTGACACAGCCATTGACTTTATTGGCGTCACATTGCTCTGATTTTGCGAGAGGAGGGAGGGCCTTACCCATTTCAATCACATGCATATACCGATCTTCCCAATCATCTAGAAAGGTAAAATCTTCAATCATGTTCGCAATGTTTTCAGGGTAGGTCATCCCGTCACACATAGGCGTGAGGGGTGTAAAGTGCAAGAGGGATGTCGAGGGAAGGGGTGTTTATAACAGGCTTTGCTGCAAACATCCGCCGACTTCTGTCAATTCATGTTGGGCAACACAAAAGGCATCTTCATATTTGAAATGCCCAGCGGCCAGACACTGTTCCATATTGAGGCGTGCTTTATTTACGCACTGGTTAAGTCTTGGCGTCAGCATGTAACTCTTTACCCAATCTTGGCTTTGCCCGCCGCTTGCGCCGAGAATATCCAAGGCTGCCAAGGTGAGTGCTTTATGGTTCATGGCTTTGTTTGTCATAGGTTGTAATTGTTGTTGTTTTGGGCTTGCGATACCAAATAAAGGCCAAAATTTTGTATGCTTTACGAGGGTGCTGTCACCATCCAAGGCGGCGAGTTTTTGGCGCGTGTCTAGTGGGGCAAGATAAGTTTGTGTTTTAGCGCTAGAAATAACATGTAACCGTTTTTTTCGACCTTTTTTAGCAAGGGCTTTCCATTGGGATTGTTTTTGTATGCTGTAAGATTGCTTTTTGATTTGCACACCCGCACCGTTAATATTGTTAATGTCAGATTGCCACGCGTTTTGAATATCGGCACTGGCAAATTTGGCACCGGCAATTTGGCTGGCATAATTCGGGTTTGAATACAGGCGATAGATGACCACATCCAATCCCTTCGTATAAGCGGTTTTACGAACGCCATTTACAAAATCAGCATTTAAAGTGCCAACCAAGGCGCCGTATCCTATAAAATTTGCACCAAGGTCTGGTGAATATATTTGGGCTAATCCTTCCATGGTCCTGTCGAGATCTTTTGGTGCCGATAGGGGGAGGGTGTTTGCATATGAGATTTGCTGGACAAATGATGCGTGGTTGGCGGCACCGGTAATCAAAGGCTCATTGACCCGAACATGAACAGGGCTTTGGGGCAAGGCGTTCGAGACCAAGCTGGCTGCCGGTGTTTGTGCATTGGCGGTGGGGGTAAGGATGAAAAAGACACCCAAAGTCACCGTTAGCCAGAAAATGGCAAAGAGGAAATAATTCAAGGCTTCTTTCAAATGCACTAATCGCATAATTCAACCATTTCTAAACTGTTCAAAAACCTGTTATTTTAGGCGTATTACCTATATTGTTTTTCACCTATAACACGAAAATGCTTACATCGGCGACGAAAAATCACAATGTTAGTTAACAAAATGCACATCACCTATGTGTATAATTTATGCGAGGCCCGGTTTTGAATCTTACCCGTAATCATGGACTGCTCTTTACCAATCTTATTTGGATGGGTGCCGTCTTGGCTGCATTTGTAGCCGCTTGGTTCAAAGGACTGCCCGTACCGGGTTTATGGCCTTATGCACTGGCAGCGATTCTCCCTGCGGTCATTGGACTGGTATTGTGGCCATTTGCGCGCAAGGAATGGGCGCAGGTCTTTATATTGATGATGTGGACGGCGCTCGCGATAACGGCCTGTTTTGCGATTGGGTTTTACCCTGCGGCGTTCTTGTTTTTATGTGCGCCTTTGGTGGCTGCCTTATTCCAGCGTGAAAAGGTCGTGGAAGCAACCATCTTAAGCGCACTATTCGCTGTGGCGGTATTTGCTATGCAACGGTATGGTTATGCTCCTGCTCCCATCGCGGATGCTGTACAGGCGAGTTGGGGCGGTATGGTGGCTCTGGCCGCAACCATTGCCTTTATGATTGGCGCCATGTTTTTCTCGGCGAGTCAAAATGAAAACGAAACGATAGCGGTTCAAGAAGATCAGAAACCCGTCGAGAAAAACGGGTTTGCGAGCGCGTTTCCGGGGGCAGCCCTAAAGTTTTCACCAGACGGTATCTTGCAATCAGCGACCGATAAAGCTTTGTCTATGTTTGATTTGACCAAAAAAGACTTTGGCGAAATATCCATCGATAAAATTTTATCACCGCGTGGAGATGATGTGGGCCGTGAGGGCTTAAAAGATATGTTGGCCGGTCTTTTAGAAAAAGGGGAGAGCATATCAACCATGGTTTCACCTTTAAACCCGCATAGGGATCATGACGCTGATCATGACGTTGTGCCTGCATCCTTTGAGCTTGATCTGGTACCGCAAGAGAGCGGATGCATATATGCCGTTGCCACTGATTGTACCGAAATGGTGTCAAAAATCGAACGGCTCGAGCTAACACAAGCAAATGCCAATAAAGAATCAGCTGAGAAAACATTATTTTTTGCCGGTGTCAGTCATGAATTACGCACACCTTTAAATGCGATTATCGGATTTTCCGATATGATGCGCTCGCGTCTCTTTGGGCCGCTACCGGGGAAATACGCCGAATACGCAGACCTGATCCATGATAGTGGTCAACACATGCTCGATCTGATTGGGGATGTTTTGGACATGTCAAAAGTGGAAGCGGGAAAATATGAACTGCATTATGATGATTTCGATGTAGCGGATGTTATCCGTAGTAGCTTGAAAATGGTACAACCAGCCGCGGATGCGGCAGAGCTGAGTTTGTCGGCTGAAATTGACGTTAATCAGGACATGCTCATTCAAGCTGACCGCCGAGCCTTGCGACAGATTTTGCTAAACCTTTTGAGCAACGCCATTAAATTCACACCGAGAGGCGGGCGGGTCTTAGTCAGCGCTAAAAACGTACAAGGTGTTTTAAACCTAAGTGTGGAAGACAATGGAATGGGGATTAGCCCAGCGGAGTTGAAACAAATCGGGGGCGAATATTCGCAAACAAAAAACTCTCGCCTTATCGATGCACGTGGGAGTGGGCTTGGTTTATCGCTGGTCAAAAAACTGGTAGAGCTTCACAAAGGTCGCACAGCGATTAATAGTCATCCGGGAGCAGGTACCAGTGTGAATATTTATTTGCCGATTGAAAAACCAAACGATTAGTTACCCAACAGGTACGAGATGTTACTTAGCTTCTTTTGGTGTCAGGAATGACAGTAAGAAGAATATCAACAAGGCAAAGATTAAGGTCCAAACCAAACGGTTTCTTTGAATGTT
>JAJRSG010000010.1 GCA_024278915.1 Alphaproteobacteria bacterium | reverse complement strand
TCTTAAGTCAACTGGTTTCATGTCCAAAGCTGCACCAAGATCATCCCGATTATCCAAACGACCGTCAAAGACGGAGATGAAGCGTTTTTCACGCGTCGTAACTGGTTGGTATTGCCCCCGCGCTTCCGGCGTATTGGTGAAGTGTGCATAAGCAAACCCAATAGGGCCGAAGGTTTTCGCAACCTGTTTCTCAGGCCCATATGGTGACAAAGACCGTGCGATGCGTTCAAGGGTTTTCTGTTCTGCTGGCTGATGATTACGGTGAAAGACCGCAGCTATTCCGCTCATGATTTACGCACCATACACCGCAATTTCTTTAAATTCACCAGCAATTTCGCCGCCCAAAATTATATGTCCACCAACAGAAAGCCAAGCATGTAATTCTGTATCCGTAAACTGCCCTTCCGTAGAGGTTCTTTTAATACCTAAATGAATATAGGCGGGGGCTTTACGGCGCGCGAGCATCCACTTGCCAGCGATAGCCCGTGGTAGACAAACAAAATTAAATGGCAATGCATGAGCTGCGGTTTGCACGGCCCATCTGGTTTCTTTTGAAAGATGGTCACCCGAAGAGTTTACACTCCCTCGATTATTCGGTGTTTCAAGTTCGTGTTGATCTGGTTTTTGGATGGGGCCCAATAATTTTGACCATGTTTTATAGCCCAGTATTTTAACCACACCCTTGGCCACAATCAGAAATACCATCGCCTCAAGGCAAGCCCATTTTCTGGCAAAGCTCAATCGCCAAAATTTTATTGGGGCTCTTAAAACCATTGCTCTTGCCCAAAGAAAATATCGAAACTCGTCTTCATGACCGAACAGAAATTCTCACAAGTCCGGATTTTTCCATTTCATGAAAAAAACGACTCGCCTCGGTTTCACACGTCTCTTTATCAACTTTGTATTCTTTCATCAATTTTTCGACAACGCCGGAAAAAAGCGCTGGCGTCACAATCATGTCCCAAATTGTTTTTGCTGTATTTCCCATCCCGTAAATGTTTCCCGACTCAATTTGCATAACAATACTCTCATCATCAAGTTGTGTGTCCAAATAGGATTCACTTCGTGAAATTTTAGTGCTTGGATTTATATTTTGCATTAGGTTTCCCATATATTTTTTTAGTTATATAGACTTTTGACCTCATAGTGAGAAGCATAACTATTCGTTTTTCCAATTAAATTTTTGGCTTACGTCGCTGTATTTTTACTTATTTGCTAGCCACCCATCACGGCAAGAAAATGTGTTTCCAAGATATCCAAACTTTCTTCAAACATATCCATATCCTTTTGTCGGCTAAAAGTGAAAAGTCTCACATGATTAATCGTCATGGCCAATGAAGAAAATAATGCTTGGCGATTTCCCATTACATCTATCCATTCTTTGCGATAAACATTTTCAAAGAGGGCACTAAACCTCTGTGCACCTAATAATGGCGTGATACACGCTGGCCCTTTTGCATGCTCTTCTATCACATAAATTACTTTGAGAGTTTGCGGTAAGGATAAGCTCCCACCTGCGGGTTTAACATAATATTTATCCAGATCGGGGTGGGTTCCCACACGCGAACCTGTCGGAATATTCAACGCCTCTGCAGCGCCCCGCCACAGTTTCAAACCCTTTGGCATTGGATAGACTAACATGTTTTTGTCTTTGGGGTTTAGCATGCAAACATCATCGCATAAATGTCCATACCCCCGATTAGATAATCCCGCTGCCAAAGTAGATTTACCCGCCCCCGAATGGCCAACAAAGGCCGCTGCATTTCCTTGGGTACCAATGGCACTACAATGCAATGGAATAAGCTCTCGTTGATGAAGTAAAACTCCCCAAGCCGACCCAACCAAAAACAAATTAATATCACTTTTTTCAATGTGAGGATTTGCCATGATCGAAATGTGATTGCCGTTTTGAATGCGAAAAACCAAACCTGGCATGGGTAAAAATACCAAATCTTGCGGCCCTGCAATCAGCGTTTCATTTTCAAAGTTTGGGTTCCTGGGACGGCCCACATCATCTTGCATGCAAATGCTGACATCGACCTTATCGTGCCCAATTCCTGTTATAGGGACTGCGTTTCGCAAAATAAAGTTTGTGCGAACTTTTAGCCCGATCATTTCATAATCATAAATTGGGTTTGTCATGCTCTTAGCTATCTTCTTTTTCTGAAACAATACAAGGTTGCTTTGCGAACTTGGCCAATGCGTAATAATCAAATTGTGCGAAATTTTGTTCCCAATCCAAAGTTAAATGATCTGCATATTGGCACAGTAACGAATTCAACCTATCCGCATAATTGTCACCCTTTGCAGTCAAAGCAGAACAAAATTTTATGATAATTTTCCTTGTCGGGGAAAGGGATAATGTGATCGGTATCATCTGCGCATTTGTCCGTAAAGCAAGGTCAGCGGCCCCCGGAAATAAAGGGCGGGTCCGCCCAAAAAACGGAACTTTGATCCCACCTTTCCCCTTATAGCCATCAGCAAACACCATAGCGATTCCCTGACGGTGTAAAATTTCCCGTGCTCTTCGTAATTGGGTGAAGGTTAATACCTGAGGATTAATGTCACTGCCTGCTTCAAATTGTGCTGCCAAATCTTGTAAGCCGTAGCGCCCAAGTTGTTCCTGATTCAATTTGCCAATAGCTACACGTTCTTTATCCGCCACCGCAGGAATAAATTTAATCAAGCCCTTCAAAGAACTATGTGGACAGGCGAGTACCACACCTTGCCCCGCATTAAACGCGGCCTCAAGATTATCTTGCCCTAATACAGTGACATGCTTTGCGAAGGTTTTCGGGGCGGCCAAAGAATACTCTCGCCATGCAACCCACGAATTTGCGAACAAGTTCGAAGAGAGGAAATCCTCCGCATCAGCCTCAGGGTTTACCCCCGCCGCCACTTGCGCCACATATTTCGTCTGCACAGGATAGGCTATTTTTTGAATGCTTTTTCGGCGTACCAACCAATTTAAAAGTATGGAGCCAAAATCATATGGCAGTAATGGACGAGAACCCCATGTGGGACCATACCATCTTATATACTGTATCAGCCTGTGATGCAGTTTCATTTTGG
>JAJRSG010000309.1 GCA_024278915.1 Alphaproteobacteria bacterium | reverse complement strand
GTCAATGGATATAAGAATGTATTCATTGAAACTGATGGCAAAATGGAAAAAACTAATATCCGTTTCCGAGATAACCAGCAATTGATGAATATTTGTCAGCGGATCGTGAGTCAGGTTGGTCGTCGGGTTGATGAAAGTTCTCCGATTTGTGATGCTCGTTTACTGGATGGATCACGGGTCAATGTGATCGCCCCGCCGCTTGCTATCGATGGTCCAACTCTGACTATTCGGAAATTTAAGAAAGATAAATTGACTTTGGAAAACCTAGTCGATTTTGGATCTATTTCACCAGCTGGTGCCAAGGTGTTACAAATTATCGGTGCCTGTCAGTGTAATATTGTGATCTCAGGCGGTACGGGTTCTGGTAAAACGACATTACTCAACTGTTTGACGGCATTTATTCACCCGGACGAACGTATTATTACTTGTGAAGATGCAGCCGAGCTACAGCTCCAGCAACCCCATGTGGTTAGATTGGAAACCCGTCCACCAAATCTTGAAGGTAAGGGTAAAATTACCATGTCAGATTTGGTTAAAAACTGCCTACGGATGCGCCCAGAGCGGATCATCGTTGGTGAGGTTCGAGGCCCAGAAGCATTTGATCTCTTACAGGCTATGAATACGGGCCATGATGGTTCGATGGGTACACTCCATGCTAACTCACCGCGAGAGGGATTATCCCGTTTGGAGAGTATGATCACCATGGGCGGATTTAGTTTGCCAATGCGGACAATTCGCGAAATGATTGTTGGTTCTGTGGATGTAGTTATTCAAGCCACACGCCTTCGTGATGGTTCGCGGCGCATTACCCATATTACCGAAGTTCTCGGGATGGAAGGTGATGTCATCGTTACACAAGATTTGCTCGTTTATGAAATGGACGGAGAAGATGCGAATGGTAATATCATTGGTAAGCATAAATCTACGGGAATTGCACGTCCGGCATTTTGGGATCGTGCAAGGTATTTTAATCTTGAAAAAGATTTGGCAGAAGCTCTCGACGCGGCGGGAGAAGACTAATGGAGCCAAATACAATATTGGCTATAATGGGTGCCATTGGCATATTTATCATTGGTTACCTTATTTTGGATTCCGGCCCCAGTAAATCGCAAAAGCGGGTGCAATCAATTGGTGCGCGAAGCGCAGCTACTAAATCTTCTATATTTTCTTTTATGAAGGTAGATGACCAGAGTAGCCGTCGTAAAATGATCGAAAGCTCTTTGGAAGAACTGGAAAAAGACCAAAAAGATAGACTTAAAAAGAAGAAGTCTCTTAAAGCCAAACTAATACATGCAAATTTGCAAATAACGGCTCAAAATTTTACGATTATGTCTGTTATAATTGGTATCGTTACTGGCGGAATTCCATTGTTGTTAGGGCTATCTCCATTAATCAGCATTGGCATTGGTTTTGCCCTTGGTTTCGGGGTGCCGCGCTGGATTTTAAATATGCTAATTGCCAACCGGCAGAAAAAATTCACTTCACATTTTTCTGATGCTATGGATATTATTGTTAGGGGGGTGCGAACAGGCTTACCATTGGGGGATTGTTTACGAATGATTGCTCATGAGTCACCCGAGCCGGTTCGCAGCGAATTTTCCCAACTTGTTGAGGCTGAAGGTGTCGGGGTTCCAATTGAAATTTGCATTGAAAAAATGTATGAACGCATGCCCTTGCCAGAAGTAAACTTCTTTGGCACGGTTTTAAACATCCAACGTGCGACAGGTGGTAACCTTGGCGAATCTCTGGATAATTTATCCAAAGTTCTTCGCGAAAGAAAACTGTTACGCGAGAAAATCAAGGCTATGTCAGCAGAAGCAAAAACCTCTGCGATTATCATCGGCCTTCTACCGCCTGGTGTGATGATCATGGTATCCATGTCTTCACCTGATTATATGAAGGATTTATATTTTACAAAGACCGGACAAATGAATTTGATGATAAGTGCAGCCATGATGGCCTTTGGTATTATTGTCATGCGTAAAATGATTAATTTTAAATTTTAGGAGGAGGATATGGACGCTGGCTCAATCGATATGTTCAAATCAGTCCTCACGGGGATTGTCATTCTCGCTGCCGTTGGCACTGCCTATACACTCTTGGCTCCATTGCTTGAAGGTGACAGTTTAAAAAGACGCATGGGCGGAATTGCTAATGAACGCGAAAATATGCGTAAGAACCGCATGCAAGACCTAGAGCAACAACAAGGGTTGCGACATAACAACAAAGGCTTCGTAAAAAGTTTAGTTGATAACTTGTCATTGGAAAAATTGCTGGCGGCTTCGGATTTAAAAGACAAGCTGACACAGGCAGGCCTTCGTGGGCAACGCCCGATTTATATGTTTTACTTTTTTCGCTTGGCAATGCCTGTAATCCTGTTTTTATTCGGGGTTCTATATTTTGTACTGTTGAATCCATTTAGTTGGGAAACAAGCCAATGCTGGCTTGGGGTCGTCGCCCTCACTTTACTGGGTTATTACGCGCCGGGCATTTATATTAAAAATAAGGCTGGGAAACGGTTGGCTTCGATTACGCCCGTATTTCCTGACGCGCTAGACTTGCTTCTGATTTGCGTTGAGTCTGGCATGTCCATTGAACTTGCCTTTGGTAAAGTGGCAAAGGAAATGGGGGAGTCGTCGATAGAGCTTGCAGAAGAGTTCTCTCTGACAACCGCAGAACTTTCTTATTTGCAAAGCCGTCGTCAAGCTTATGAAAATCTAGGGCGCCGTAATAACCATGTGGGGATACGGGCCGTATCCACTGCGCTGATCCAATCAGAACGATATGGTACGCCTTTAGGGGATGCGCTACGGGTGATGGCCAATGAAAATAGAGCGATGCGGATGATGCAGGCCGAGAAAAAGGCGGCAGCTTTGCCGGCGAAATTAACGGTGCCAATGATTGTGTTTTTCTTACCGGTCTTGTTTATCGTTGTGTTGACGCCAGCGGTAATGCGGATGAAGGCAAACCTTTAGAAGCCTCTCACAACAATTTAATTTAGATAGAGGACACGAAGATGCTTATTACCATCTTCTATTGCGCGCTGGTGCACGGTTGTCTGTCGGTGCTTGCTGGTAGGTTGGGTAATTGGCTTGCGGGTTATAGGTTTGTGGATTCCCGTATGGATTAGGACGTCCCGGATATTGTGTCGTTTGTTGCTGTGCTGCTTGCCTTTGTGCTTGGGCCCGTTGTTGGGCTAATCGTTGATTGTAGGCATTTTGTTGTTGGGCAATGGAAATTTTAGACTGGTTGTTTTGAGCAATCTTTGCCAGCACATTGCTTGGCTGCTGATTGTTCTGGCTGTTCATTTGGCGCGCTACTTGTCTGGCAGCGTCACTAGCCGTCATGGGGCCACCGCTTAACTGGGTGGAAAAATCAGATAGAGTTCGTTTTGCACTGGTTTTTGTCGGTTGAATTTGATTTGCCGTTGGAGCCATCCGAATTTGCTGTGTTGGTGCTTGTTGTCGGGGAGCGGCTTGACGGTGGCTATTTAGTGGAGGCGTGCTGGGCCGAAGGGCAGGTGACTGCATTGAGGCACCGCGCATAGAGGTTTGATACGAGGGGGTAGGGACATTATGCATGCGGTTTGGTTGTGACCAACGCGCTGCTTCTTCGGTTTTACCTTGCAAGCTTAAAACTAAAACCAAATTTTCTCGTGCGCTCTCAGGGGCGCCCGGTATATTTGCGGCCCGTCGTAGCCAAACTTCGGCAGTACGTGGGTCTCCTTCAAGAGCGTAGCTGAGGCCGACATTGCTCATAATTTTAGGGTCGTTCGGAGAAAGTTGTAGAGCTTTGGTGTAATGTTGACGGGCTTGTGTGAACATCTCAAGTTGATCAAGTGCGGCTCCTTTAATTGACCAAAGGCGCGCATCCTGCGGACGTTGACGGATGGCCGTATCAATGATCCTGACGGCTTTTTGTGGCTCGTCATTAGCAATGAGGCTGGCGCCAAGTTCTGTCATGAGATCGGCATCACGTGGATAAAGGGCGCGTGTTTGTGTTGCGACTTCGATGGATTTGCCAGGGTTGCCGAGGCGACGTAGTGTGCTAGCCAAGTTTACAGCTGCTTCAAGGTCAGCTGGATTTAGATCATATTCTCGTGACCAAAAGGCGGTTTGTGCAAATAAATCTTGTGTTAAAACGGCGGCGCGTTCATCGGCTGTGCGCGGCGTATAATTTGCCGTATTAAGTTCGGCGACTGCCTGCTTTTCGATCGGAGAGTAGCCTTTCGGCAAACTGGCGAGCCCGCACCCGGAAAGACTGATAATGCTACATGTAAGTAAAGAATATTTTAGACATGATGAGTATGACATTTTACGATCCTTCATGTGCTTGTCCAAAGCAAAGTGGCTAGCAAAAATAGATAAATTTCATCTTTGTTAACCTTTGGACTATGTTTCGTTGCATTGCGTCAAGATTTGGTTAACAAATGTAAACGAATACGGTTAAAATCCTTTTAATATTGGAAAGCACATGACAATGAATGCATATTTCGCCCAACCTACAGAGCTAGATGAGAATACGGCTGTGATCCCTGTCTATATTTGTCGCGCAGGTGAAACACCAACCACCCTTTCAGAAGTACAAAAACAATACCTAAAAGCAATGAAATTTAACGGCAAAGCAGGGCAATTGGCCTTGGTGGCGAATGAAGCTGGCGATATTTCCTGTGTTGTTTTTGGCGTCGGAAAAGAGAATGGATTTGCCAATAGTGAATTGCGTGTCGGTAGTTTGGTACAAAGGTTAAATCCGGGATATTACACAATCGCTGATATGCCACAAGATTGGAATGGGAGGTTATTGGCTACTGCTTGGGGAATGGGAGCTTATAAGTTTTCAAAATATTTAAAGAAAGCCCACACACCGCCTACTTTAGTCTTGGGGGATGATATGGACGCCGAGGAAACCCGTGCCATTGTGAACGCGTTGCATCATGGTCGAGATCTTATCAATACCCCTGCAGGAGATATGGGGCCAGTCGCTGTTCAGACATATGCACAAGGACTAGCCGATAAATTTGATGCCAAATTAAGCGCTGTTATTGGTGACGATTTACTTACCCAGAACTACCCTATGATCCATGCGGTTGGGCGAGCGGCACATGAACCACCACGGCTGATCGAAATCTTATGGGGGGATGAGGGTGCTCCCCGTTTAGCGTTGGTTGGCAAAGGCATTACTTTTGACACGGGGGGATTAAATATGAAAAGCCCCGTTGGTATGCGGGTAATGAAAAAAGATATGGGCGGATCTGCTCATGCTCTTGCCTTGGCGGAAATGATTATGGCCGCAAAATTACCAATTCGTCTGCATGTGCTTTTGGCTGTGGCTGAAAACTCTGTATCCGCCAATGCCTTTCGCCCCGGTGATGTGTTGTCTTCTCGCAAGGGGTTAACGGTCGAGATCGATAACACAGATGCCGAAGGCCGTTTGGTGCTTGGAGATGCTTTAACCAAAGCATCCGAAGACAAGCCTGAATTAATTATCGATTTTGCTACGCTAACAGGCGCAGCACGGGTCGCTCTTGGCCCGACACTGGCGCCTTTCTTTTCTAATAGAGACGCCCCTGTTGCGGAACTTGTAAAAACGGGGCGCGCACAGTTGGATCCATTTTGGCATATGCCGTTATGGCAGCCCTACATGAACCTGTTGCGCTCGCCGATTGCCGATATGAAAAATGCCGGTAGCAGCTTCGCAGGCTCTGTAACAGCAGCTCTATTTTTGCAAAAATTTGTTGGGGTTAAAGGAAGCAAAGATGATCAACCGTGGATGCACTTTGATGTCTATGGCTGGAACCCGAGTGCTTCTCCAGCCCATCCCGAAGGCGGTGAAATTATGACTGTTCGGGCTGTCTATCATTGGCTAAAAAATGGCGGGCTATCTAAACTGGGCTAAGAACGAGCCGTAAACCCCATTAACAATTCTGCAAACCATCGTCCCGCAATTAAGGCCGTGATGTCGCTGACATCCAGAGCGGGATCAAATTCGGTTAAATCAACGGCTTTGACTTTGGGGTGTGAACCGATGAGGCGGCTTGCTTGAAAAAATTCTTGTGTCGAAAACCCACCACTACGTCCACCAGGAGCGCCAGGAGAGAGGGCGCGTTCAATCACATCAATGTCAAAATCAACATAGATAACATCGCAGGATTTGCTCAAAGTTTTAAGGGCGCTTTCTACGATTTTAACCACACTGTGGGTGCGACAATCTGCCATGGTAAAGACGGTAATGCCTGCCTGTATGGCTGTACGGTGCATGGCGGCAGTATTGGCAAAGGGCGCAATGCCGACCTGCGCGATATGGGTACCCGGTAGGCCATCATCCAGAAGTGCTTGCACTGGGTTCCCGTTCATGAGGCCGTCTTTTGTGGAGCGTAAATCAAAATGAGCATCTAATGTTAGCACACCTACATTCTGCAGGCTTGGGTCAAGGGCGTGAACTCCTGCACGGGTCACCCCATTATGTCCGCCGATCAAAGCACTTAAACTATGGTTCTGTATCAGGGATGCAAATGCATTATTTATTGGGCCAAATCCATCTGCCGGGCTTAATGTTTCAATATCTATATCGCCGTGATCTTGAATGACCAGCCCGCCAATATCCGTGCCGGTCTCCAGATCATAGGTGCTGATGCGTTTTAAAGCTTGGCGGAAAATCGCGGGAGCAAGATGATAATCACTTGGTGTAACACAGCCCAAGGTCATCGGGGCGCCAAGAATACCAATGGGGCTTTTATCTGTACCGATTAGTCCTGCAATATTTGGCCAATCTTTGTTTTGCATAAGCTGTACTCTCTTACTATAACCAAAGCTATGACACTTTGTTTCGACACTCTATTCATAAATGCCAATTTGGCAACAATGGACCCAACAATTCCTGCTTCCTACGGTGCCATAGAAAACGGAGCGTTGGGCGTAACGGGCGGGCGCATTACGTGGCTTGGCAAGATGCAAGAGTTACCGACATATAAATCAGAAAATATCCGAGATTGTGAATCGGGCTGGCTCACCCCCGGTCTTGTGGATTGTCATACGCATTTGGTCTTTGGCGGCAACCGTGCTCGCGAGTTTGAAAAGCGCTTGCAAGGGGTAAGTTACGAGCAAATTGCCCGAGAAGGTGGCGGCATTGTTTCAACGGTAAAGGCGACGCGAAAAATAAATGCGGATGACTTGTTAAAAGATGCGGCATTACGCTTAAGTGGTATGACAGCGCAGGGAGTGACCACTGTCGAAATCAAATCTGGCTATGGGCTTGATCTTGAAAACGAAATAAAAATGCTCGAGGTCGCAAAGGACTTAGCTCGAGAAGAAAATGTACGGGTCAGCACAACATTTTTGGGAGCGCATGCTTTGCCACCTGAATATAAAGGCCGCGCTGATGATTATATCGACCTAGTTTGTAAACAAATGATCCCTGAAATCGCGAAGCAAAATTTGGCAAATGCGGTAGACGGGTTTTGTGAAAACATCGGCTTTACTCCAACGCAAATTCGCCGTGTTTTCGAAGCCGCCAAGAAACATGGACTACCAGTGAAGTTACATGCTGAACAATTAACGGATCAGGGCGGCGCAATATTGGCGGCCGAATTTAACGCACTTTCTGCAGATCATTTGGAATATGTTTCTGAGGGTGGTGTGAGGGCCATGGCAAAAGCAAACACCGTTGCCGTCTTGTTGCCGGGAGCATTTTATTATCTGAAAGAAACGAAAAAACCGCCCATAGATTTACTGCGAGAACATGGCGTGCCCATGGCCTTGGCAACAGATTGCAATCCGGGAAGTTCACCGATCACTTCCCCACTTCTTATTTTAAATATGGCTTGCACCTTATTTGGATTCACTCCCGAAGAAGCTCTTGCCGGGATGACGCGGGAAGGCGCCAAAGCCTTGGGCTTAGGGGATGAGATAGGTACTCTGGAAAAGGGAAAAAACGCAGACTTGGCTATTTGGCCAATAGATCACCCTAGTGAACTCAGTTATTGGCTCGGAAGGGACTATCGCCCAACGCGCGTTATTGGCGGAAATATCGAGAGTGTAGAAACGTAGTGACCAAGCCCCGTTACCTTGTGATCAAGAACTATGTCCGTAGGAAAATTGAGTCTGGCACATGGGCAGTCGGTGATAAAATCCCATCTGAAAATACATTAGCAAAACAGTTTGATGTTTCGCGTATGACCGCTAACCGTGCTTTCAAAGAATTACAAGATAGTGGCGTTTTGATGCGTGTGGCTGGGGCAGGAAGTTTTGTTGCCTCACCCCGTACCCAGAATGAATTCTTGGCGATACGCGATATTGCTGAAGAGTTGAAAGAGAAAAACCATGTTCACAAAATGCATGTGCTTGCTCGCAAAACCATAAAGGCAGATCATCGTCTTGCCGAATTGTTTGAAGCTTCTATTGGTGATACTTTGTTTTTCGCCAGCATTTGCCATACGAGTGATGGTTTGCCAATCCTGCTAGAACGGCGTTGGGTTTTTGCTGAAGCTTTTCCGGAATTTGAACAGGCTGATTTGGCAAAACACAGCACCTATCATTTTTTAATGAATGCAGCACCTTTGCAACGGGCGGAGCATAAAGTTCGGGCGATTAATGCGGATGAAGATATTTGTAAAGCCTTGCAGCTGGAACAGGGGGCTGCGTGTTTGGTTTTGCATCGCCGTACATGGAGTCAGGGACAGGTCGTTTCCTGTGCGGATTTGATTTATGTTGGTGGGCGTTATGAATTTACGGGCAGCTTCGGGCGGTAAGTTTCTAACTTTACAGCAATGCTCAAGTTGTATATACAGCATTGTATTCAGGTGAGGAGTGAGATGTGGGTAAAAGATATTGTATTACGGCTGGAGATGTTTCTCTTTCTGTATGGGAAAGCATATATCGACATGGGGCGAGCCTAGTTCTTGAAGATGTTGCGCAAGTAATTTGTAAAAAATCATCAGAGATTGTTAAAGCGGCGGCAGCGGGTGCGGATCCTGTTTATGGGGTAAATACCGGTTTTGGCAAATTAGCCCGCATTCAAATCAGTGTGGAAGACACGGCAAAATTACAGCGTAATCTGATCCTATCCCATTGTTGCGGGGTGGGGGATCCCATGCCTATCCATATCACACGGTTGATGATGGGACTTAAGATTAATTCACTGGGACGCGGCGCGTCTGGTGTGAGTTGGGGGTTAATTTCTTTGTTGCAGGATATGTTAGCGAAAGGCGTGACACCAGTTGTGCCAGGGCAAGGTTCGGTAGGGGCAAGTGGTGATTTAGCTCCGTTAGCCCACATGGCGGCAGTTATGATCGGAGAAGCACAGGCGGTTTATCAAGGCGAGGTTATGGACGGCGGGGCGGCTCTGAAGGCAGCCGGATTAACGCCGATTGTTTTGCGCGCCAAAGAAGGCTTGGGGCTAATTAATGGTACGCAATTTAGCACGGCTTATGCCTTGGCCGGATATTTTGAAGCGAGTTCTCTCGCACGTTCGGCGCTAGTTACGGGCGCTATGAGTGTGGACGCCGCCATGGGGTCATCAGCTCCGTTCAAAGCCTATATTCATGATTTGCGTGGTCACAAAGGGCAAATCAAGGCGGGGCAAGTTCTGCGAAAATTAATGCAAGGCTCGCCCTTGCGCGACAGTCATATGGATGATGATGAACGGGTACAAGACCCCTATTGCCTCCGATGCCAACCACAAGTCATGGGGGCGTGTCTGGATATTTTGGATAGTGTTGCCAATGTTTTGAGAATTGAAGCCAATGCGGTGACCGACAATCCTTTGGTCAATATAGACACAGGCGAAATTTTATCGGGCGGTAATTTTCATGCCGAACCGGTTGCCTTTGCCGCCGACCAATGTGCACTGGCTTTGGCCGAGATAGGTGCCATTGCCCAAAGGCGCATTGCCTTATTAGTGGATCCGGCTTTAAGTTTTGGCTTGCCGCCATTTTTGTCCCCCAACCCCGGGGTAAATTCAGGTTTCATGATTGCCGAGGTGACGAGTGCGGCTTTGATGGCCGAGAATAAGCAAAGGGCTAATCCATGTAGTGTTGATAGTACGCCTAC
>JAJRSG010000308.1 GCA_024278915.1 Alphaproteobacteria bacterium | reverse complement strand
TGTAAGTTTAAACATGTTTCTGAACAAATAAAAAAGGACATCACCGCGTGGCTTTGGCCTTGCGAAACATTTTTTATCACCCCACGGTATCCGGCAATGTCGGCGCCACGCGGACAAGCCTTGTTTAAAGGGCTTGAGAATACAGCAAACGAGCGAGAGATAACTCTGCGCCGCCTATTGGTGTGTCTGGTATGTGGTTAGCTGATGGTTGTGGGCTTTGTTTTTACCAGTCGCGCATCCCCGCCTTGATCCGTCTGACCGGCGGCGGCGCGATTACGAATTCGGACTAGCTATCGACTTCTGCTTCAAGAGCATTGGTAATGATGAAGTCACGCCTTGGTTCGACAACGTCGCCCATTAATTTGGTAAACAGCTCATCTGCGCCGCCCGCATTCTCGATCTTGACCTGTAAGAGAGTTCGAGCATTTGCGTCAAGTGTCGTTTCCCAAAGCTGGTCAGGATTCATTTCACCGAGGCCCTTATAACGTTGGATTTTAAACCCTTTGCGTCCACCAGCGAAGATGATTTCTAGAAGTTGCGCCGGGCCGTAAACTTCGACCGCGTCTTCTTCACCGCGCCTGAACATAGCAGGCTCGCCGTAAGTTTCTTTCAACGCATCGGCCATTTTATGCAGACGTCTGGCATCAGCACTGTCTCTGAAGGCAGGTCGGAGGACAATGCGGTCCATGACACCACGTACTTCGCGTTCCATGACTAGCGCGCCGTCTGTATCGAATTTGCCACTCCATCCGTCTTCACCTTCGTCGGCTGTACGGTCAAGTCTTATGGCTGCGTCTTTGGCCTCTTTCTCGCTTGCATCGGCCCCGAGCGCTCCTGCAACGGCAAGTTGGGCGATAACATTATCAGAAGCTTTGGATTTAAGGCGGTCGATGAGGGCTTGGGCTACCAAGGCTTCATGGCCGACCCGCTTTAAATCTTCGCCGACGATTTTGGCGCCGTTACCCAATGTAAGGGAAGCTTCATTGCACCCCATTTCGATGAGATAAGCATCAAGCTCTTCTTGGTCTTTGATATAGCGAACGGACTTGCCGCGCTCAACCTTATAGAGAGGCGGCTGGGCGATATAGAGATAACCACGCTCAATAAGTGCCGGCATTTGCCGATAGAAAAATGTAAGAAGGAGGGTGCGGATATGGGCACCATCCACATCGGCATCGGTCATGATGACGACTTTGTGGTAGCGTAATTTTTCAATGTCAAAGTCATCGCGACCAATGCCTGTGCCAAGAGCCGTAATCATTGTGCCGATTTCTTGACTGGAAAGCATGCGGTCAAAACGGGCGCGTTCCACATTGAGGATTTTACCTTTGAGAGGCAAGATGGCTTGGTTTTGGCGGTTCCGTGCTTGCTTGGCAGATCCTCCCGCGCTGTCCCCTTCCACGATAAAAATTTCAGCTTTGGAGGCGTCGCGTTCTTGGCAATCAGCCAGTTTTCCGGGTAAGGAGGCAATATCAAGAGCCGATTTACGACGCGTGAGGTCGCGGGCTTTTCGCGCCGCTTCGCGGGCAGCCGCTGCTTCGATAATTTTCATCATCACCTGTTTAGCTTCGGCGGGGTTTTCTTCAAACCATTCGTTTAATGCCTCGCCCATAACACTCTCGACAATAGGGCGGACTTCGGATGATACGAGTTTGTCTTTGGTCTGGGATGAAAATTTTGGATCAGGGACTTTAACTGATAGCACGCAGGTCAAACCTTCGCGGGCATCATCGCCACTAATGGAAACTTTCTCTTTCTTGGCCGATCCTGACTGGGCCGCGTATTTATTGACAGCCCGGGTTAAAGCTCCGCGAAAACCGGCCAGATGGGTACCACCGTCCCGTTGTGGGATGTTATTGGTGAAACAACGCACATTTTCATGGTAACTGTCATTCCACCAGAGAGCCGCTTCGACAGTGACGCCACCGTCACCTTCTTTCATAACCACAATCGGTTTTTCGAGTTGTGCCACTTTATTGGCATCCAGATGCCGCACGAAGGCTTCAATGCCGCCCTCATAATAAAGTTCGGTGACAATTGGTTCTTCACCGCGATTATCAGATAGTTCGATTCGTACGCCTGAATTCAAGAATGCCAGTTCGCGCAGACGGCGTTCCAAGGTGTCACGACTGAATTCAACCATGGAAAAAGTTTCTTCAGAAGGTAAAAACCGCACCTGCGTGCCGGTTAAGGTTTTGCCATCAACCATTGGTGCATCACCTGTGATTTTTAAGGGAGCGACAGCGTCCCCGTGTGCAAAACGCATTTCGTGCTGTTTCCCGTCTCGCCAAATGGTGAGATCAAGGGTGGAAGATAAGGCATTGACCACAGACACACCAACCCCGTGTAGGCCACCAGAGATTTTATAGGAATTACTATCAAATTTTCCGCCTGCGTGAAGTTGAGTCATAATCACTTCGGCAGCGGAAATGCCTTCTTCTGTGTGGATAGCCACTGGAATTCCGCGCCCATTATCGCGTACGCTAGCAGAACCATCACTATGCAAAGTAACGAATACGGTGTCACAATGACCTGCTAAGGCTTCATCAATAGCATTGTCCACCACTTCATAAACCATGTGGTGTAGGCCTGAGCCATCATCAGTATCCCCGATATACATGCCGGGCCGTTTACGCACCGCATCAAGGCCTTTTAGTACCTTAATACTGTCTGCGCCATATTCTTCGTCTTGAGCCGATTCAGCCATAATTTTCCTGTCTTGCGAATCACTTTATATATAGCGGTCAATATAGAGGAGATGCGGACAAATTGCACGGGGTTTGTCAGGGTTGGTAATTTCTCAAAAGGAAGGTGAGGTGATGTAAATTTAGACCTATTTCCACCCCGCTTTAGAAATATTTGCACTTTGTTTCCGAGTGATGTCTGAGGCCTCAGAGCACATCTCAATATATTTATTTTCATCCGTTTTGCCCGCATTTTGCGGGTATGTCGAGCGAATTTTGATAACCCAATGATCTGCTGCCGGATGCGATGTTACTACGGATGTAATGGTTTCACTGGTAAAGACAGCCGTTTCAATAACAAAAAGTTCGTAGGTGTCAGTTTCCTCTGTGATGATATCTTTGGTGGCACCAAGTAATGCGGTGAGGGTGCAGACGTTTGATTTTTCTTTATCAAAGGAAAGGCCACGTTCTGTTTCTACGGTATTGACGATGCTAATTGTATCTTGCCAGATATCCTCAAACACTTCGGGGTAGCGAGTTGCATATAAAGTTACATAACGCCGATCTTTGCCGCCTCTCCATCCGCAACTGATGTCTTCACCTGTATTGTCATATAAATAGCTTTTTTCAAATTGCATGTCAGCGAGTTGGTTTTCGCACGTTAAACCGCTGTACTTGTGGACTTCTCCGAGTCCGCCGTACATGTTTACAAATTTCCCATTTCCGATTTTGGGCGGTGGTGAGATATCTTGTCTTTGTGAGACCGTATCGGTTGTGGCGCAACCGCTTATGAATAATCCGAATAGCGTTATGCTTGAAATATATTTTTTCATCGCTCACCTTATTAAATGTGTATTTCTATATTATACATACTTAAGGTGCATGCAAAAGGTAACTATGAAGGAATTTACTTTTTTTTAACCGCATTAACGAGAATTAATGCTTGCCTTATTATTGCCCCATTTGCGCCCTCATCTTGGCGCAATGCCCCTGCATAAAACAATCACTGACCGGAAAGCGAAAGAAACTAGGACTTTTGCCCCCCAGCCCCGAGTTTGGCTGTCCGGTCGCTTTTCCCACGTAAATAAAGCCCCTGCCGTGTTCCCACCGGCAGGGGTTTCGCGTTTTAAGCCTCTTGAAGGCGTGTGCCGTTGCCTTTGAATAATCTAAGCAATAGATACATTGCTAAACCAATCGGGCCGAACATAAGGGTGAAGAACAAGCATGGGCCGCGCCACAGTCCCGATATATTGCGACGAATGCCGTCTCTGACGATCCAAGCGCCAACAAATAAATCGAATACTAGATAATGCGTCCACCCTGCCAAGGTGGAAACAGGGCTGTCAAATAGAGCCATGACCTGGGGCAGGGTGGACATGCCGCCCCCGGTTGCGCCGCCGCCAAAAAACATCGCCCATCCTATAAAATAGATATAGATGAGAGCTAAGAGGAGGGGGATAAAAACTGCGTGAACAATTTTTTCTGTTCCCTGCCAATGAGGCGCGAAAATAAGTAGAACCCATGCAGGTAGAACGATTAAATTTATAATGCGATATGTAATTTCAAGATCCATTGTAATTCTCCTCACCGAGCGCAAAGCCTAAAGGTAAATGGAAGGTGGTGGAAGACCTAACCATTATTTAATCAAGATGAGCCGAAAATGAGTATAAAATTCAGTTTACGTACAGACAAGAGTTGCTAAGGATAAGGTAAGGAGAAATATGATGAAGACAGTATTGTTTATCACAACCGCCGTTTTGGGCCTTGGGTTTACGGCCTTGGCACAAGTACAGGCGGCGACGCCTGCGCAACAAGCACAACGGTTGCCTGCCTTTACACACATTAATGAAGTCGAATCTGACCTTGCTAGAATTTCAACTAAACTTAATTCTACGGCTAGTTTTTCTGGTCGTTTTGCTCAATATGCCTCAGACGGTAGTTTTTCTCAGGGTAATATTTATCTTAAACGTCCAGGAAAAATCCGGTTTGAATATGATGCGCCTGCTCCTATGCTAATGGTCTCGGACGGCGTAACGCTTACACAGGTTGATCGCCAACTTGGTACCAAAGATCGCATTCCGCTGAAGGCGACACCATTAGAATTTTTCTTGGCTGAAAATGTTGATCTTGCTAATGATGTGGAAGTGATTGCCTTACAAAAAACGCCCAACAGTATTAGTGTGACGGCGAAAGACGGCAGTGGCGAGGTGGATGGTGCTATCACCATGATATTTGACCCGCAGACATTGAATCTATCAGAGTGGATCGTACACGATGGGTTTGGTCAGCAAACGAAAATTATTTTGTCCGAGTTAAAATATAATCAACGCCTTAATCCACGATTGTTTATCCTACGTGATGATACGCGGCGTGACAGGCGCCGTTAATATAGTGCTTGCATGCCTGTGTTCGCACGTTATGCATAATCATGACAAAATTAAAAATATGTAGTTGGAATATTAACTCTGTCCGTTTGCGTGCGCCGCAAATTGCCAATTTTGTAGCCGAACATTCACCAGATGTTATGGGGCTACAAGAAATCAAATGTCTTGAAGAGCAATTTCCATATGACGAGTTTAAAGCCATGGGGTATCAGTTCTTTGAGGTTAGTGGCCAAAAAGGCATGCATGGGGCGGCGACGGTATCGAAATACCCGCTGACTCGCATGGACACGAATTTTTGTCCCGAGGGTCATGCTCGCCATGTGAGTACGATTGTGGAACTTGGCACCAAGAAAAATTTTGAGCTACATAATTTTTATATTCCGGCTGGTGGGGATGAAGCAGATGCCGATATCAATCCAAAATTTGCCCACAAGCTAGAATTTTTGGCTGCCATGACGACATATTTCCAAGATAGGGCCAGCGAAAATGCCCGCCAAGTCTTGCTCGGTGATTTTAATATTGCCCCCCATGAAAATGATGTCTGGGGGCACAAGCAACTATTGAAAGTGGTTAGCCACACTCCCATCGAGGTGGAGACCCTTGCAAAATTACAAGCAAGTAGTGATTTTACCGATTGCGCTCGCGCCCTCCTTGGTGATGAGGCAAAACAAGAATTATTTTCTTGGTGGTCTTATCGGTCTCGCGACATCAACAAATCGGACAGAGGCCGCAGGCTAGATCACATCTGGGTAAGCCCTGCATTAAAAGAGGCCGCTTTAGCAGGCGGCAAAGATGGTCATGTGGTGCATAAATATTGCCGCTTTTGGGAACGCCCCAGCGACCACGCACCTGTGACACAGATCATAGATATTTAAGCTTCCCAATATAGGGAGGCAATTTCATGAAAATACGGGTAAAGTTGCCGGATTAGCGGCGGGCTTTGCGGGCGGCGTATTTTGCGTCGCGCCTTGCTTTTTGCGCTGCAGCTAGTTTTTCGGCCGCTAATTTTGATGCTTTCTCTTTTTCTTCTTTTTCCTGAGCTTCTTGTTCTGCCTTGGCAATACGCTCTGCTTCCAGCTGCTTCTTGCGCTCATCGCGGCGTTTGTTACGCTCAATACGTTCAGCGGCTAATTTAGCTTTCACCTCAGGATCAATTTGCTTGGCTTTGGCTCTTTTAAGCAGTTCAAGCTTTGCCTTTTTTTGTTCTTCAATCCGGTCGCTGAAATTGCTGCCACGAAAACTCATGTGTATGCCTTTGTAAAAATAATTAATGTAGGCGCTTCCTCGCCTATTTTTGAAAAAAATTCAAGCATGATTTTTAATTCTTGGTCAGGAAGCTGTAAAAAGATAAGTCGCTTCGACAGGAAGCGGCTTATCGGGACTAAATATTTGGCTAAAAACTGAAGTGTTTAATTTTTTTCTTCCGGATAGACAATGCTGTCGGCAAGATTATCAAGTACTTCTTGAGCATCAAATGCATTGTCTGCATTAGCAGGTTTTTGCCCCTGCCAGAATTTTACTTCAGCGCTTGCTCGGTAACGGGTGATTTCGCGGTAATCAAATTCATTTCCCCATCTTGAATACCCAAAGGAATCATAGAGAGGGTCATAAAACCCTAGGCGGGAACTGAAACGGCTCCGGTAGTGACTATTACTCCAGCCATAGCGGGGATGGTAATAGGCATAGTCGAAATAACCATAATAGGGATCATCAAATCCAGTATATTGTACGCGGGTTTTCTCGTCCGTTGCTCGATTGGTTAAGGTAAAATAGTCATAGCCTTTTTGCTTAGTAAGCTCGGCGGCACGGTAAAGTAAATAAGTTTCAACCGTATCGCGCTTTGTCAGACTATTGCCGTCAAAGCTAATGCGAACGCGGTCGTTTTCAATTTGCATTTCTGAAAACCCGTTACGGGCATCGGCACTAGTTGAGGGCTGATAAGGGGTCGCGGTCGCACACGCAGTTAAAACCGCGATGCCAGCCACAAAGGTTAGTTTTTTTAGTATATTCATAGCAGTCTCCAAATTTCTGCTCTCTCTATATAAACATAGGGCAAGGCTGCATCATTTACAAGGTCGCCTTTGACCCAATGCCTTGATTTAGGGGGCTGGTTGTTTGGTTTGCCAAAGAACGCGTACGCCCCAGTAAAAAACCAATAGCCCGTAGAGCAAAATCATAAAGGTGACTAATCGGTATGGCATGCCCAACAGCGGCCCAATGATTCCGTAGAGGACAAGGGGGAGACTAATACATATGCTGGCGATTCCGATTGAAACTCGGGGCTCATGATGTTGAACGTATTTGATCATGAAAAATACAATGGCTGCGGGGATATATAGCATAGCACCAAAACCAAAACATAACCCAAAGGCTTGTAAAATTGCCAGCCAAGACCTGCCGCCGCCTAAAAAACCAAAAAAAATATAAAACGACATCAGAAAAGAGACAACAAAAACGGTGGTGGCTGACGCTAGCAATATCCAAGATAAGGCTGGCGGTGGCTTTTGGTTGGAAGGTGTCATTGTCGAAGCTTATCTCTGTCTCCTAACCAAATCCATCTAAAATCACCAAATGTCCTGATATTCGTGCATTTTTTGAGGTAGATTCCGCATAGAAATGTTCTTTAAATATCGCACTTGCACAATTTTTCATCACCACCATATCTAAAGAAAGAGGAATGGAGAAAGTCATGAATTTAGAAAAATATACCCAAAGGGCGAGGACAATTGTGCAGTCTGCCCAAAATTTGGCGCTTACTGCTAGCCATCAACATGTTACCGCGACACATATTTTAGCCGCGTTATTGGATGAAGATTCTGGACTAGTCAAAAAACTGATTACCGTATCTGGTGGTGATGCAGAACGCCTGCGCTCAGATACGGAAACAGCTCTGTCGAAATTACCGGCAGTAGAGGGATCTGGTGCACAAAATTTAATATTAGGAAGAGTGGCTGCAAAGACATTTGCCTTTGCAGAAGAAACTGCCAAAAAATCTGGAGATAAATATATAACCGTCGAAGGGTTGTTTTTGGCACTTGTCTTGAGTGCAGAAAAGCCACTTTCGGAAATGTTTGGAAGTGCTGGGGTCGAGATTAATGCCCTGACATCCGCAATAAAAGACCTGAGAGGAGATAAACCGGTGGACAGTGAAACAGCAGAAGATGCCTATGAGGCATTAGAAAAATATACACATAATCTGACCGCTGCTGCGCGGGAAGGGAAACTTGACCCTGTGATTGGAAGGGACGAAGAAATTCGCCGTACAATCCAAATTTTGTCAAGGCGATCAAAAAATAACCCGCTTCTGATTGGGGAGCCAGGTGTCGGTAAAACCGCTATCATCGAAGGCTTGGCCTTACGTATTGTCGATGGTGATGTGCCCGAGAGTCTTAAAGACAAAGACTTGTTGTCTCTTGATTTGGGTGCTTTGATAGCTGGCGCAAAATATCGCGGTGAGTTTGAGGAACGCCTGAAAGCATTATTGGCTGAAATTGATAAAGCAGACGGTCGAATTGTGCTGTTCATTGATGAAATTCATATGCTTGTTGGCGCAGGTAAAACTGACGGAGCCATGGATGCGGCTAATTTACTTAAACCAGCTTTGGCTCGTGGTGAGTTACATTGTATTGGCGCGACGACCTTGGATGAGTATCGCAAGCATTTAGAAAAAGATGCGGCCTTAGCACGGCGTTTCCTCACAATTTTTATTGAGGAACCAACGGTTGAGGATACGGTATCGATTTTGCGCGGCATTAAGGAAAAATATGAAGTCCATCACGGCATTCGGATTTCCGATGCGGCGATTGTCGCGGCGGCAAATTTGTCTAACCGTTATATTACGGATCGATTCTTACCGGATAAGGCTATTGACCTCATGGACGAAGCGGCATCGCGCTTGCGCATGCAAGTTGATAGTAAGCCAGAAGAATTGGACGAAATTGATCGGCGTTTAGTGCAACTCCGGATCGAGGTAGAGGCCTTGAAAAAAGAGAAGGACAAAGCTTCTCAAGAACGGTTGGAGAAACGTAAAGTCGAGATCGAAGAACTGGCCGCGGAAAGCGAGGAGCTAACGCGGGTTTGGCAAGCCGAGAAAGCCAAATTGGCAGATGCGGCCACGGCGAAAGAGCAACTTGATATTGCCCGCAACCAATTGGCTGATGCGGTCAGGCGGGGTGATTATGAAGCCGCGGGTCGTTTGCAACATGTGGAAATTCCAGCGTTGGAAGAAAAAGTCCAAAAAGCTGAAGCCAGTGAGGCTGATAAAGGCACCGTAGGTGAAGTGGTCGGTGAAGATATGATTGCGGCGGTTGTTTCGCGGTGGACAGGTGTGCCTGTTGATAAAATGCTTGAAAGTGACCGGGAGAAACTTCTTAAGATGGAAGAAGTTCTGGCGGCGCGTGTGGTTGGACAAGATCAAGCCGTTGCGTCTGTATCCGATGCTGTTCGCAGAGCGCGCGCTGGGTTGAAAGATCCGGCACGCCCAATCGGTAGCTTTATGTTCCTAGGCCCGACAGGGGTTGGGAAGACAGAGCTTACCAAAGCCTTGGCTGAATTTATGTTTGATGATCCGAGTGCGATTACCCGTCTGGATATGAGCGAATATATGGAGAAACAT
>JAJRSG010000307.1 GCA_024278915.1 Alphaproteobacteria bacterium | reverse complement strand
TGCGCCGACCAACACACAGTTGGCATCTAGTGATGCTCCGATAGAAAAAGTTTTACCTCCAACAACAGATGCTGATTGGCGGGATCTTGATTTGGAAAATACACTTTATATTACAACGGCCTATGGTGTGTTTGTTGTTGAAATGGCGCCTGAATTTTCCCCTAAGCATGTGGCGCAAATCAAAACTTTGGCTCGACAAAAATTCTATGATGACATTACTTTTCATCGGGTTATAGAAGATTTTATGAACCAAACAGGTGATCCACGTGGGGATGGTACAGGCGATTCGTTATTGCCTAATATACAAGCGGAATTTATGTTTCGCAGATCTCCTAAAATGAAGGTGACCCTTGTCGGTAAAGAGCTGGCAAAAGACGGTGAAATTGATACGGGATTTTATAAGAGCTTTCCTGTAGCGACAAAACCAATTGGTCAGGCGATGCTGACGAAAGATGGTAAAGTCGATGCTTGGGGGTTACATTGTTCCGGAACAACATCAATGGCGCGGGGCGGTGACGATGTAAATAGTGCCAACAGCCAGTTCTTCTTGATGCGAGCGGAGTACACTTCACTCAACCAGCTGTATTCTATTTGGGGGATGACAGTATGGGGGCGTGAAAATTTAACAAAAATTAAAGTCGGGACCGTTGGGGAAACCCCAAATTTTGTACCAGACCAAATGCTAACCGTTCGTGTTGCCGCGGATGTGCCGGAAGTAGAACGGATTCCTGTTCAAGTATTGAAAACTGATAGTGCAAGCTTTAAGAGCTATGTTGATAGTTTAAAAAATGAAAATGGTAAGTCGCCTAAAGCTTGCCAAATTACTGTGCCTTCAAGGCTGAAGCCCTAAATTTATTACCACTAATTATTAAGGAATATACTATGTCTGATAAACTGATTATGACTGTCGATAGCGGCGATATTGTTATAAAGCTACGCCCTGATTTAGCACCAAAACACGTTGAGCAAATTACAAAATTAGTTAAGGAAGGCTTTTACGATGGCCTTACTTTTCACAGAGTGATTCCTGGTTTTATGGCGCAAGGCGGTTGTCCTGACGGAACCGGTATGGGCGGTGCAGATAATAATATACCTGCTGAGTTTTCTACTGAAAATCATGCGCGAGGCGTTTGTTCAATGGCACGTGCACAAAGCCCCGACTCGGCTAGTTCTCAATTTTTTATCTGCTTGGATGATGCGTCTTTTTTAGATGGCCAGTATACAGTTTGGGGTGAAGTCGAGAGTGGCATGGAGCATGTTGATGCTTTGCCAAAGGGTGAGCCCCCGGTTGTTCCTGGAACAATTGTAAAAGTTGTTGTTGCCTAAATTTTAAAAACAAGTTTTCTAATCGGGAAAAGGGGCGTATAGCCCCTTTTTTATTTGCCTGAAGGTCAATCGTGGACGTAGAGCTTTTTAATTTTATTTTACCAACAAGCTGTATTGCTTTACGGCCTGTAAAACCACGCGACCGTGCCAAGTTGCTACAAGTTAATGGTGGCAATATATCAAACCATAATGTGCAGGATTTACCTGCGCTCTTGAGGGCTGGAGATGTGCTGGTTTTAAATGAAACACGGGTGCTCCGAGCAAGCCTTCAAGGTATTCGCCCTGCACGTCGTCATGGTGGTGGTGGCGACGTATCGATTGGTATCAATCTTCATAAGTCTATCTCTGACCATGAGTGGCGGGCTTTTGTTCGCCCCGCTAAGCGTTTGAAAAATGGTGATGTTATTCACATTTCGGACCAATTAAACGCGATAGTTTTTGACAAGCAGGCTGGTGGAGATATTGGCCTAAAATTTAACTTAGGTGGTTCTAAGCTTGAGCAGGAAATAGAATTTGTTGGAAATATGCCTTTGCCGCCATATATAGCGAAGCAAAGAGATGTTGATGCAAGAGATGACCTAGATTATCAAACAGTCTTTGGAGTAGAGAAGGGATCCGTTGCTGCTCCAACGGCAGGTTTGCACTTTACACCTGAGTTGTTCGAAAAACTAAACCGCGCAGGCGTGGAAGTCGTACGGCTAATATTACATGTAGGCGCTGGGACGTTTTTACCTGTTTCGCATGAAGATACAGATGATCACATCATGCATTCTGAATGGTTTTCCATAAGTGAGGAAGCTGCAAAATCCATTAATGCCGCGAAATCGGAAGGAAGAAGAGTTATTCCTGTTGGAACTACTGCGTTGCGAGCTTTGGAAAGCAGTGTAGCTTGTGACGGGCAATTAGTTGCACAAAGTATGGATACAGAAATATTTATTACCCCCGGTTATAAATGGAAAATTGTTGACGGGTTGCTGACAAATTTTCATTTGCCAAAGTCTACTCTTTTTATGTTGGTATGTGCGCTTGTTGGCCGTGAAAATATGCAAAAAGCTTACAGGCATGCAATCGAAAATAACTATCGATTTTATTCTTACGGAGATACAAGTTTGCTGTGGAAATTCTTGGGGGACGATAATGATTGCTTAGAGGCATTGGAGACATAAATGACCAGTTTTGCTTTTAATATTGCGGCCACTGACGGGGCTGCTCGGACCGGAGTGCTGAAAACAGCAAGAGGAGATATCCAAACACCTGCATTTATGCCTGTTGGAACAGCTGGGACCGTAAAAGCATTGTATATGAATCAGGTTAAGGATACTGGTGCCGATATAATTTTAGGAAATACCTATCATTTGATGTTGAGGCCTGGTGCAGAAAGAGTTGCCAAACTGGGTGGTTTACATAATTTTTGTAGATGGCAAGGGCCAATGCTAACAGATAGTGGCGGCTTTCAAGTCTGGTCATTGGCAAAATTACGGAAAATGACAGAAAAAGGTGTGGAATTTCAAAGTCATATTGATGGCTCGAAGCACATGTTGTCTCCTGAGCGCTCAATTGAAATACAAGCTGATTTACTTGGTGCTGATATTTGCATGCAACTTGATGAATGTACGAATTTTCCGTCAACTCATGAGCAGGCTGCAAAATCTATGGAACTTTCCTTGCGCTGGGGGAGGCGGTCATTAGAGGCCTTTGGCGAAAGGGATATACAAACTCTATTTGCAATTGTTCAAGGTTCCACATTTTCGGACCTTCGCCAAATTAGCGCTGAGGCAAGTGTTGAAGCAAGTGTTAACGGGGCTGGATACGGCGGTTTTGCCATCGGTGGTTTGGCTGTTGGGGAAGGGCATGAGGCCATGTTGTCTGTTCTTGAAAGTGTTGTGCCTTTTTTACCAACTAATCGCCCCCGCTATCTAATGGGGGTTGGTAAACCAATTGATCTTGTAAGATCAGTTGTTCGTGGGGTTGATATGTTTGATTGTGTGATTCCAACCCGTTCGGGGCGGCATGGTCAGGTTTGGACTGATTATGGGCCATATAATATCAAAATAGCAAAATATGCAGAAGACTTACAGCCACTGGATGAGGCCATTAATTGCCCTGCTAGCCGTGAGTACTCCAAAGCTTATATTCATCATTTGATTCGTAGTGGCGAATTACTGGGAGCAATGCTCCTTAGTTGGCATAATATCGCGTATTATCAGGATCTAATGCGAAGAATGCGGGAAAGTATTTCTGCTGGAACATTCGGACAGTTTGTATCAGATTTTGAAAATAAGTGGTTTTCTAAATAGAAAAATAAATAAAGATGATCCTATTTTTCCTTATTATTGGTGCAACATATATAAAACTGCTGAATAATCATTTTTATGCTGTATTTTTACTTGACCTGCGCAAAAAGCAGTCCTAAACATCGCGCTCTTTTGGAGCTGTTAGCTCAGTTGGTAGAGCAACTGACTTTTAATCAGTAGGTCCAGGGTTCGAATCCCTGACAGCTCACCATTTTTTCACTGATTGTAAATGCTTATATTGATGCGCTGAGGGTTAAGTTTAGGCGGTTCCCGTTGAATTGGTGCATTTTTACAACTCTTGTGTAAATAACTTTAAAAAAATCATAAATTGTTTCAAGGTTGTACTAGCCAAAGGCTATTTTATCGTGTAGCGATAACGGTAACACGATGCGTTTTTGCGCATATGATGTTTTGGTGCGATTCGTCGCGATTAAACTTTTAGCCCATTGTGTGGGCGATGTTGGAGGAAATAAGATGAAGCTACAGCTTCTTACAGCAGTTGCAGTTACTGCTTTAATGGCAACGCCTTCACTGGCTAGCGCAGGTGAGCAGGGTTGGTATGTACGTGGTAGTGTTGGTTACGGTCAACTGACAGATATGGATTTAACTGGCGATCTAAATGGTGCTGTTAATGGTAGCGGTGACATTGCTGGTTCAGTTGGTGTTGGCTATGGTTTTGGTAACAATTGGCGCCTTGAGCTAGACGGAGCCCAGCTCTGG
>JAJRSG010000306.1 GCA_024278915.1 Alphaproteobacteria bacterium | reverse complement strand
TTTTACTGTGTTTCCTGCCAATTCGGCGAGTGCTCATGAATTGCGTCCTGCCTTTTTGTCGATTACGGAAACAGGAGAGTTTGCCTATTCAGTCTTGTGGAAAACGCCTGCTCTTGGTGAAAAACAATTAGCGCTCAAGGCGCGCTTTCCCCAGCCTTGTAAAATTTCTAACGGGCAACGCCGTATCGAAGAAAATAAATTTGCCATTGAAACATGGACGCTGACTTGTCCAGAATCCTTGCGTGGGCAAAGCGTTACCATTGGTGGTTTGGAAAAAACATTAACGGATGTTTCGGTAAAAACCAATTGGGTTGATGGCGAGAGTTTTACGGCTCGTTTAACGCCTGATAATACCCGCCTTGATTTTTCAGTTGCCACTGTGCAAGGAGGCGTTATCAAAACTTACTTTGTGTTGGGAGTTCAGCACATTCTGGGTGGGATTGATCATCTGCTGTTTGTTCTAGCCGTCATGTTGTTGATTACGCGGGGGCGAAAATTATTTCTTGCGATTACGGCTTTCACCATTGGGCATAGTGTCACTTTAGCGCTAGCCACTCTCGATGTTGTTCGTCTTGAACCGGGCTTGGTTGAATTGCTTATCGCCATGAGTATTGTGCTTATGGCCTATGAGGCAGCGAGGCATTGGCAAGGAAAGTTTGGCCTGACCCATAGCTATCCGTGGCTAGTTACATTTAGTTTTGGCTTGTTACATGGCTTTGGTTTTGCGGGTGCATTGCGCGCCATTGGTTTACCGCAAACAGATTTACCTGCGGCTTTGTTATTCTTTAACCTTGGAGTTGAGGCTGGCCAGCTTCTCTTTATTTTTGCCGTCATATTTGTAATATCATTGCCCTTATTAAATAAGGTATCTCAAACCCGCTCTTTGCAAATGTTGGCAAGCTACGGGATTGGTGCAATTGCGGTTTTTTGGACAATACAACGCGCTATTCCCATTTTATAACATTGTTTTAAAAAGGGTATTTTTCCCACTCAAGCAAGAGATTTAAATAACTACAATTGAAAATTGCCAAACTCTCCCTATATAAGATATAATAATAATAAACTCGGGAGGTTATATGACAAACTTTGCAACGCAAATTGAAGCATCAAAAAAAGAAGTTGAGGAAGCAAAGGCAAAAATTGCAGAACTATCAGGAAAAATAGAAACAGCACGCACCAAGCTTGCCGCAGGAAATGATATTTCTATTGATATTGAAAATGCATCTTTAGATGACGTCCACGCTCATTCTCAGGCTATGAACGCGAATATTGCAGAGTTAATTTTAGGACTAGATGATGTAACGGCTGGTTTTTCGAAAGATTTTGATGCGATGCGATCGAAAACCAGTTGGGAAGGTTTTATTGGTATTTTCTCCAAGAGTCGCTCCGAAAGCATGCGTCAAGAACGGGTGCGTACAGCATCTATTGATGATAAATTACAAGATCTAATTGGGAAGTCTAATGTCATTACTAAATTACTGACGGACCAACTTACCACTTTGCAAACCCATAAAGAGAGGGTTGAAACTAATCTTACCTCTACGTTATCAGACCGTGAAGCAGCTGTAAGTGCACTTGAAGCGCTGAGGGTGGACCTATTAGAAATGGATCCCAAAATTATTGAACTAGAGAATAAAATCTCTATGGAACAGGATGCTAAAAAGCGGACTAAGCTAGAATCTGAATTGGCCGCTCTCAATGGTAAATACAATGAAGCCGCTCAACAAGAACAGGTTAAGCTTGCTGAAAGCCAAACGCTAGAGCGCTATATTGAAAAAGGGAAAAGCTGGGTAGACAGTCTACAAAATCAAGCGGCGACACAAATGGTTCTCATAAATAAATTGCAAACTGATACCAAGCAGCGTGTGGTACTTTATGACGCTTTAACAAAATCTTTGAAAACGGCCCAACAGCAAGATGTAGCTCACCGTATTAATGAAATCGGTGTGGCGACGGATCAAGAAGCTCAGGCTGCGATGTCGGCGATTGGTTCTGCAACGAATACTCGGATGGCAGAAATGATGGAAAGCCATGAGGATCACATGGTTTATGCCCGTAAAGTTTTAGAAGAAAAAGCCAAAGCAGATGAACGGTTTGCAAGACGGTTTGAAAAAATTATCAAAATGCACGACAAAAACGCGTATGGAGAGTAGACCTTCGCGTTAGATACTAAAATGGACCTGACATTAGACCATAAAGTTTTGGAAAATGCGCAAGCGACTCGGCGATATTTTGCTAAATTTGAGGGCATTATAGATCACTTGCGTTCCGTTGCGAAACTATCCGCTTCTGAGAAGTTGATCACGCCATCTGAATCAAAGATACTGCAAATGTATCTTTTGGGCTTATCTTATACGTTTTCGGCATTGTCCTATAAATTCTTGATGGCGAATAGGGTTAGCAATCATTCAGCGCCCCTGCTGAGTATTGATAAAACCGATAGTGGATTTCCGATTTATCAGGAAGTCTTGCAAATGGCTGCGGATGCTTTGCAGGCCAAGAAGCATTTAAAATCTTTGCCAAGTCAAAAGCGCTTAAAGCAAGAGATGGTCAATCATATCCTCAGTGAGCAGACGGCACCAACCCAATTACAATATGCATTGTCGCAACGAATTTACTATGAGTACTTAAATGGTTCGGCTTTGTTTTTGCCGCAAAATGACCCACATGCCATTTGGGTTAAGGATAGTGCGCATAAGAATTGCCGAACTTATTTATTGCATTGGGCTAAGTATGACAGCCAGACGAATGTGCCGACTGTATACGTGATGGAAGTTGAAGATACGGGGCGCAAGGCTTTGCCTCGTGATGAAAGGCGGTGGCCGCGTGTACAAAGCCACCTTATGGCACAATCAATGTCGGCGTTAAAACTAATCACGATAGCTCGTGGCTTTGATCAGGACTTTGATAACTTACACCCTAAGTTTTTACGCAGATTTCATCTTGGTCCTATGTATAGCCATACATTTACCCAACAGCATGGGCCATTGCGAGATATGCTTGCAGAAGCGCAAAGCCCAGCTGGTCTAGATTGGGCATTGGCATGGACAGTAGAAAGTCTGGTCTCTCAAAAAAGTGTCACCAAGAAGACGGGAATATTTAGTTCTGCGAAGCGGGAAATATTTCACATGGATACCCTTGACGGACAAACCACGAGGGACGGTGCCACACATGTAAACCGGTCTTTGATTTTACCTCATAGAGCGTTTCAAGTGCTGGAAGAAAAAAATCCACCAAGCCTAAATCGTACTCGTAAATACGTGGTTGGTAAAAATTCGAAAATATTAAGTTATAAATAAAGGATAACATGCCCAATACATCAGACCAAATGCCGCTCAAAGAAGAGTTGATCCGTGAGAAATATGTGGCGGCCGAAAGCTTGTTGAGTGGTTTTGATCATACGCCAAGGTTGGCAAAGAAAAAGGATGCGCCGGCAGCAGCAGAAAAATCTTCTGGTATTGGCACGAGACGACGATTTCGCTCTACTACGCCGGGCCTTGTGACAAAAGCGACAGCCCGCCCTGAAGGGGTTCATATTGAAAAACGTGTAAATAGCTCGGTTGCTGACGATCCGTTTCCTAGTCCTTTGCAAGCGAGTGTTTTGCATGGGTTAAGACGTGCTCTTGCCACGGCTATGCTAGTATCGGATCAATATGCTGATCAAACAGGGCTAACGGCTTTGTTAAAAGATAATTTAGCGGGTAACCTTGCTCGGAATAAGGCTGCAGAGTTTAGTGAACTTTTGGCTGCTTCTTCCCTGATCAGCCTGCATGTTTTTGCCAATATGGCTAGTTTTTTGCTGGCGAATACCCATGTGGAAACGTCAGACGTGTCCGTTGATCTCGGTGAGGTTGAAGAAGTATTAACGGACAACCCATCACTTGCATTTGAAGGTGCCCTTTGGGAACTTGATCAGGATTTGGCCCTGTTTGCGAGTAGTGAAGACAAGCTAATTCCAGTTGTAACGGTCTTTCTTGAAAAGCTGATGGAGACAGCTTCTTTACGGGCGGTAAATACGCCGAGGTTAAAGGCGTTTACAAGTGTGAGTTATCATGTTGAAAATGATGATTTTGAAATAAATGGCTTTACACCAGCTGTACGCGGAAAAAGCACAAATTTGACCATGAGTTTTAAAAAACCTGAAGAGGTTGTTGGAAACCATATTGCTAAATATCAAGCCATGAAGCTTTCAAAAATGCTGATGGCTTATGACTTTGAACGTAAACTTAACCCTTTCGCAGAGCTAGGTGGATTCATCTTTACCTTTATGGGGGACGGCGCTCCTGGGACGGGTAAAACCACGTTGATCCAGATGATGGCGGGGTTAATTAGCGGGTATTGTGAAAATGCAGGGTATGTATTCCGGTACGAAAACCTTTCTACCGATAGTATCGATAGCTATCAGGGCAAGTCGGCGCAAAATGCAAAAGCATTTATAAAAAATATTATTGATCCGAATGTTATCGGTTTCGGGACAATTGATGATATTGACCAATTGGCGGGTAAACGAGGGGATCGACAATCTAGTGCTGGACAGTTAGAAATTACGGCTGTTTTGATGGAGAGTTTTGCTGGTGCAAATACGGTAGTTCGTGGAAATTGTACCTTTGGTATGTTCTCGAATTATCCTGAAAATGTTGATGATGCATTACGCCAAAGAGCGGCTGCTCGGTTTTTGGTTGATGGCCCACAATCGAGCGAAGACTATATTGATATTTTGCATTTGTTGATGGGGGAAAATCATAATATTCCGGTTGGCAAGCATAAGTTATTTGCGGCACAAGAGATCAAAAAAGCAGTTGCTGCTAGTTATGGGTCGCATGCTAAACCTCATGAAGTTGGTCTTTTAAATGTATTTGACAGAGTATCCACGAAAATAGGAAAGCTGGATACCATTGCCAAATTAGGAACTTATTTGAAGGCAATTCAAGAAGCAGATTCGCGTTTTACGGGTCGTGCAATTAAAAATATTACGGATGCTGTTAAAGTACGCGCGATGGATTTTGAGCTACCTGATGAATGGATGGAAAAACCAGACCAATTTCTGATCAAAGATTACGGTACAAAATTGGCGATGATAAAAGATTTATCCCAACCAATTACTGTGGATATTGTTATTCAAGAAATTAACCGCTATGCTGACAGCGAGTTTCGTTATGCTGATAAATCAGATGAAGTTGCTATTGAGAATGCGGTTCGTGATATGCAGCGCATGGAAGAGGCCAAACGTCGTTATGTGAAGAGCCAATCATTATGAACGTGATAATATCAAATATTTATAGGCCTTGCCTATGATGAGGCTTGTCAAAAATGGCTTGATGTTTGGTAATTTAATCGAGGTTGTTTCTCCTGCTTTGGTTACGCGCTATAACCGTGCGCTCGATCATTTGATTGGCAAGCAAACTAAGCTTACTGAATTTCACATTGATATTTGTGGGTATTCTCCAGAAATTGGAGATGAGCTTGGCGATGATTTATACCTTAATCCAAATGGATGTAATCAGCAATTTATCTTGTTAACGATTGATCAAAAAACCGCTCCTTTACTAATGACAAAATTTTCTACTTCTCGTTCGATTTTGCGAGATTATATTGAAGAAAATGAGGATGAATTATTTGCGTTGACGGCTCGTGAAGCGGTAACAGGCGAGTTGATGAACTCAGTGTTTGAAGTTTCTTCTTTAAAGGATTTGTTCCAAATTAATAGGGTTGAAATTGAAGCAGACACCATTGGTGCACATGTTGAAGAAGCTAAAATTTTGCAAGGGCATATGGATACATTTATCTCCAAGGAAGATGCATGGTGGGATGATGTCTTAATTGCAGAGATGATTGAGCTTGCCAAACGAACAGGTAATATCACTCGCAATCCAGTGAAACTGGAAACAAAAATATATACACAAGGCAATTTTTATACCAACCATTTTGGCGGAGTATATATTTTTCGGGATGTAGATAATCCGACGATTATTGCTCGTGATCCAAAAATGAAATTTCCAGAGTTGTCTCTTCCTAATGTACTTACATTTGATGATCGGGACCAAATTGCAGAATTCTTAAATAGGGAGAATTTGGCAGAACGGATTGTCTCTGTTCAAAATCACGAGGTTTCCTCTATTATCAAACAAAAAATTGATTTTATAGTTATTTCTACGGCGGCAAATGCAGGCGATAAAATTGGAGATTTATCTCGCCAGCAAATCCGCCAAATTGAACGTAAATATGCGGATCAAATGCCTGCAGAGTATCATGGACTCATGAAAGTTTGGCGATGGGCAAGTATGGGGGGAAGTTTACCAAAACTTACGCCGAAGGATCCTGCCTTTTTTTATACCCTTCGAGCCTGCCAGCATCATGATCGGGATTTGGTAAATATGTTATTATCTGAACTAT
>JAJRSG010000305.1 GCA_024278915.1 Alphaproteobacteria bacterium | reverse complement strand
TTCACCAATACGCCGGAAGCGCGGGGGCAATACCAACCAGTTACGACGCGTGAAAAACGCTTCATCTCCGTCTTTGACGGTCGTTTGGATAATCGGGATGATCTTGGTGCAGCTTTGGACATGAAACCAGTTGACTTAAGAATGCTGAGTGATGGAGCGCTCGCCTTATTGTGTTGGCAGCGCTGGGGAATCGAAGGATTAAATAACTGGATAGGTGAATTCGCCTTTATTGTTTGGGATGACCGAGAGAAGAGATTATATGCATTGCGGGACCAATTTGGTACCCGCCCGCTTTATTACCATGTTAGCGCTACTCGTTTGGTTTTGGCGACGATGCCGAAATGTATTCATGCAATGGGCGATATCCCGCGCCAAATTAACGAGAGCAAAATCGCAGATGCTCTATGTCAATTTGATTCCAACCTTGAGGAAAGTTTCTTCAAGGATATTTTGCAAATTCCTCCGGCGCATATATTGACGGTAACTAAGGATAATTTTGAGTTGCGCCGCTATTATGACCTGAGAGATCACATCAAACCTGTGACCCTCGCCAATGATGATGCATATGTCGAAGCCGCCAGAGACCTGTTAGCGACATCTGTGACCGCCATGCTCAGAAGCCCTAATCGTAAAGTTGGTTCCTTTATGAGTGGAGGATTTGATAGCTCTACTACTTCTGTATTTGCCGCTAAAATTTTAGGTGAGCGTGGGCAGCGACTGAAAAGTTTTACCTCGACACCCGAACCGGGATGGGATGGTCGTATACCTCGAGATTTATATGGTGACGAAACTCCCTATGTAAAAGCGATCGCGGATATGCACCCGAATATTGACCTGAACCTCGTAGATGCGGCGGGACGGGGGCAATATGATTGTCAGGAAGCCCTGTTAATAGCGGCGGATGGCCCCACACGTAATTCGCTGAACATTACATGGATACACGCCATTTTAGAGCAAGCAAAGAATGACGATATTAAAGTCATGTTGGATGGCTCTCTCGGTAATATGACCTATAGTTATAACGGGGCAGGCCTTTATGCGGGTTTATGGAAAGACCGAAAAATAGGTAGCATTATTAAAGAGGTGGTGACAGGCGGTGGCACACCATTAGATATAATGAAGAGGGCCGGTGGGGCTGTAATTCTTCCTTTAGGGCCGGATTGGCTATGGCGTATCGCACAACGTATGCGCGGATTGCCTCACAGTAAAGACGAGCAAAGATGGTTGCAATATATCACGGCCAACCCTGATTTTGCCCGCGCCCACAAGATAAAAGAACGTGCCAGCAGCATGGGGTTTAATTTCTTTGGCAGACCTGCCCGACATGCTCGGGAATATTGGATTTTGATGTTCACGCAATATATATGTAATGTCATACCGCCGCTAACAAAAGCGCACCAAGCTATGTTCGGGATTGAAGTAAGAGATCCATTTTCCCATCGTAAATTGGTAGAGTGGAGTCTCGGTGTGCCGGAAGGTCAATATAAACGAGGCGGGACAGAGAAATTTTTGATCAAGCGATTGATGAAAGACTTACTCCCGCCTTCCGTGCTTGATAACCCGGAAGGGAAAGGTCGCCAAACCCCAGATTGGCATTTACGCATGAGCCGCGATTTGCCAAAAATGCAGGCAGATTTAGAAAGGTTTCGTGCAGACCTTGATATTTCTCGCATGGTAAATGTGGAACAATTGCAAAAATCGTTGGAGGATTGGCCAGCGGAAACGGTCATCAGCAATTCGGATGCCCGGTCCTTTTTCCTGCCTGTTAATCTACCAATGGGATTGCAAATGGGGCGGTTTGTGGAACGTGAGAAGGGTACAAATATGCAGGCAGGGCAAGCTGTAAATGGGGACGTACAAATATAGTGAGTGGTCAAAATACTAATATGCCTGCGGATTGGCCCGCCGAACTTAAGCTTTTGGTGCACTTTACTCGTGAACGAAATGACGCTGCGCTTGCGACTGCCATGTCGGACATACCCGTCGATATGGACTGGTCAACATTTATGGCTCTGGCCAATCACCATCGTGTCGAAAGTATTCTTGCAGATAATATTTCCACTTTTCCTGAAGCCAATATTCCTGCCGACGTGCGAGAGCATTACACTGCCATGCTTAGAAAAAAGAGCATGGGTGCAATGACCATAACAAGGGCGGCTATTGAAATGATCAAGGCGCTAGGCGAGGATGATATTCGATGTGTGTTGTTGAAAGGGCATTCGGTATCATCAAGGTTCTACCAAGTTCCTCATACGCGTGAAAGTATTGACGTTGATATTTTGGTTGACTGGAAAAATATTACAAGGTCACGGGCGGCAGTAGAAAAACTAGGTTTTCAGCAATATTTTCCTGATGTGCCAGTGCCGTTAAATCGCCATGATATGTTGAGAACTCTCGCTTGTGATATCGCCTATATTCGTCCAAGCGATGGTGTGCAGCTTGACTTGCATTGGCGTCTAAACCGTAACTCGCACTTGTTGGAGTGGGATTTTGACGTTGTGTTGGGGCTAACAGAAACAATGCTACTCGCGAACGAAAAAGTGAAGGTAATAAAACCCGCCGCACAAATAAATTACATGATTTGTCATGGTGCCAGACATGCGTGGTTTCGTCTCAAATGGCTTGCCGATATTTACCGGATACTCGAAGTGTTAACGCCCGCTCAATTGGCGGAAATGGAAAAATTATCCAGTCAATACGGTACCCGTTCAATACTAGGAACGGGCTTGCAATTGGTTCAGGAGGTTTATGGTTTTCCTCCTGCGCTGCAAGCGAAAATAAAGGGGTTAAATATTCCTCTAAACCCCGTTCACATACCATATTTGACGCAGAAGGTCGCGCAAAGTTCTTATCATAAAAATTTTAGGATTAGGGATATTGGTGATGTCTTGAAATCGTTTCGCTATTTATTTGGTTTGCGAAAAGACAAGGCATATAAAAAATTTGTAATTGTAGATTTGTTGGTCAATATCCGAGATGTAAAAACCCTAGGCCTGTCCAGAAAGTGGTTGTGGGTGTATGTTATTTTATCCCCGTTTTTGCGTATTGCCAATATGAGCATGAAGGCCCTGAAACGCTGAGGGAAGGTTACTTATTTTTTGGAGTAATCACTCCATTTTTTAGGACAAATACGTTATCTACATCGTCTCGAATTGAGTGGCGGTGGGTGATCATCAAAACAGTCATCTGTTGACGCAAGGGGGCGAGGGTGTCCAAAAACTCTTGTTCAAGTGTGACGTCCATAGCATTGGTTGCTTCATCTAAAATTAGCATTTGCGGACGCCGTAATAATGCCCTTGCCAGACATATTCTTTGCCGCTCCCCACCGGATAAAGCTTGCCCGCGTTCCCCCATTCGGTAGTCAAGACCACCGTCTAGCCGTTTCACAAAATCAGCCGCTTGTGCGAGCTCCAAAGCGTGCCATAGGTCTGCCTCCGAGCGGTCGGGTTGCGCCCATAATAAATTGTCTCTCAGGGACTTATCAAATAAAATTGGGTCTTGCGGCACATAGGCGAGTATTTGCCGCCATTGTTTAATTAAGTCTCCCGTCAATGGCTTATCATTGATTTTGATGGTGCCTGATGTAGGAGGCAATAGGCCCACCAATATGTCAATAATCGTGGTTTTACCAACTCCTGAAGGGCCAACCAATAAAGTAATTTGCCCCGGTGCAATTTTTATAGAAGCACCGTCCAAAGTATTTTGTTCTTGCCCTGGGTGACGAAAACAAATCCCGCTCAGATCGATAGCGACAGGCCCTGTTCCAAAAATATTTTTCTCTCTACTTTGGCTTCGGGGTGAAGCTTGGGAAGAGGGCGTTGTGCGTAACTGTGTATCTAGTTCCTGTAAGCTTTGGAATGCTGGCAGCATATTCGAAAACCCCTGCATAGCCTGCAACAAAGTGAGAAGTGGGCCGGATAAACGGGTCATAATGACCAATATGACCGTTAACACAGGAATAGGGGTTTCAAACACAAATGCACCCGCGAGAACAATACCGCAAATTGCGACACCAGACATGGTTTGAAAAACTAACCGAAACCCGGATTGTTCTTTGGTGAAATCAATAATTTGCTGACGAACGGTAGATACATCTGTATCAAATTTTTCAATATATTGTTGCTCAATGTTATGAACCTTGGCGAATTTTAGTCCGGATAGGAACTGACTAAGGATGGCATACACATTACGGCCTGCCTGTGTTAGGCTTTCTCCAAGACGGCGTGCTTTCTGTAGTAAGGGCATGAGTAAGAAGGTAGAAACCGCGATAAATACGAGAATAAAAAGGCTAAGAGCGGGCGTTAAGACAATGACGATTGCCAGTTGAATAATTAAAAAGCCCAAACTTGTAACTCCTCGTAAGATGCGGTCTGTACCTTGGGTCAAACGCATCACATCATTGGTGATAGCGTGCTCAATATCTGTCTTTTTAAATTCTGTAACGGACGACCAAGACGCCCCTGCTAATGCATGAAATATTCGACTTTGCCAATGGTTTACAAATCCAATCGAGAGGGCCATGAGCCGAATATCCCGCGCCCAGATAACTAAATTTCGAATAATCAGGATGATTAAAAATATGAAGAGAGCTGTCACGAGTTGGGCTTGTGGGGTTTCAATGTGTATGTTTTGCATGACATTTGAAATCTTGCCGGTAATGGGTGAGGAAGGGGCGTCTGTTAAAAGTTCCAAAAAAGGCACAATCAATAAAATGCCAATTCCTTCAAGCAAGGCTGCTGCCAAAACTAGAGCAAGGGCGGTGTAGGCCTTCGCGTTTGCAAAGGACATAAATGAATAAAAATATGCAAGTGAGTGCTTTAACATCAGTATATCTTACGGGGGTCCAGACACCATAACAAGAGGTGTGTCCGTGAAATACATTTGAAAATTTGTCTGCCCAAGAAGTCGTTTATGACTGATTTTGGATGCGGTAATTAAGCTAATTTTAAGCTTGAAAATAACATTCCGCCCGAAGCTGGCAATTGACCATGGACTTTTCCATTAATTTATGACATGTTAAAGTTTCACAAAAAACTTACACAAGCAAGGACTGCAATCATGAAATATTTATCTTCCATTTTATTATCTTCAGCGATTGCACTATCAGCGCCTATGGGGGCGATGGCACAAACAAATATGGCGTCAGGGACACTTGATAACGTATCTGGGAGTGTTTTGATTGAGCGTAATGGTGAATTTTTTCGGACAAACTCTGACAGCAATGTGATTGTCGGCGACCGGATTGTTGCTATTGATGGTGCAAGTGCAAATATCACCTTTGGTGAGTGCGAGACGTCTGTTACTGATACTCGCTCGGTTACCATTACTGGGGCACAAGCCTGTGACGAAATGTTCGCTGTTCGGGCATTAGAGGTTGGGGATCCGGCGCGTCGGGTATCAATTGCTTCTCTTGATTTAGAAGGCAATAGCGGTGTGCTCTTGGCGGTTCTAGCCGTAGGTGCTGTTGCTGGCGGTGTGATATTACTTACAGATGACGATACACCATCAAGCCCATAGTTGTTCTCAACGATCGGTATTCATGTTTTCAAAAGCCGCCCTTACGGGGCGGCTTTTGCATTTGTGCCAAGGTTTTCCCTTTGTGATACATTTCCCTGATGTGGATTATAGACGTGCTGATGACAGCTAACCTTTGTTGGCGGTTGGGGTGTTTTTTCCCCTTGGGTTGACCAGAGGTGCCTGCTGCGATCATTCGTCGCCAGAAAAGCGCGGCTCCATCCAGATCATAACCGGCATTGGCCACAAGCATAAGGCTAATATAATCTGCATCGGTTTCCATTGCCTGCATCTTTTGGTTGGCAATCCCCAAGAAGCCGCCATTCAAGACGGCTGTTTGCAAATGTTTTTTGATTCCGTGAGCCAATTCATGCCCGATAACATAGGCAAGCTCTGAATCGGTTTTGGTAAAGTCGAGGAGGCCAGATGATATGGTGATCTGGCCTCCTGAAATATTTGCGCTAATATTTGCATCCATTTTTAAACGAACACGATAAGCACAAGCGCGAGGGGCTGTTATCGGTATAATTTTTTCCTGCCCACCTCGTTGAATCCTCAAAAAACCTGCAGCCAAATAATTTTGCACTGCCTTGCTGTTATCTCCGACAGGGCGGTCACGGCGACCCAGAAGAATATCTCCAGACTGCAATCTGGTTGCCGGTCCATTGCTACGGATGAGCGCAACAGAAGGAGTAGAAGATATGCCAAGTGTTGTGGCTTGTGCACGCCATACACGAGGAAGCTGCGATTGGATCAAGGTGATTACGCCAGGGTCGCGCCCAATCGATTGACATAGTTCGGTGCTGGCTTGAAATATTCGCGCGCCGACCTGATCAAGGCGTTCTAGGTGGTTTAAATAGCTATGGATATCTTGCGCCGTGCTAGGGATAGCACTGGGCGTTGATTCGACATGTGTGCTGGCGCAACCTGTTATTGACAAGAAAACGGCAAAGATGGCGGTGAATATCCGTGTCGACATATTCTTAAGGCTCTATTGTTGGGGCGGTTTGTAGCCCTGGATTTAAAGCGGTGACTTCCCGCAAAAATGATTTTGGTTTTTTGTAATATTTACTTTTTGGGTTAACCTTATACCCCAATGCGACCAACGCATCGCGAATAAAATGAACGCAATTATGTTTTTTAAGATTGTAACTTTTACCAGATTTATTCTGCCATGTTTCCACAACGGTTAACAGTGCGACGTATTCTTGATCATTGAGTACTATTGTAAAATGTGGATTTGATTTTTGGATGTATTTAGGTGATGGGGCGGAAATGCGCCCTTGAACTGATCCTAATAAAATCGCGGGGGAAATTTTTTTTGCTGTAAAACCAAATTTTTTATTGATTGGGCTGCCATTTTCAAAATTACCTTGTACGGAAAAGAAAGCGTGCGGAAAATGGTCGTCAAAATCATGACTGTAAAAAGTCACTTTTATACTTGCGCCTGCAAGGTTCGAAATACCCATGAAACCGAGTAGAAAAAAGATGGATAGGAGGCGAGTGATTGTTTTCATACAGTCCTGAAATTTTGTATTTTAAGGGTATGATTTTTCGTAACAGGCGTCTAGCGCAAAAATATTAGGTATGACTTTCTAACACTGCTTGCACAGGACGAAAAATTCCCGCATATGATACAAATTGAATATCAATTTTGGGAGAGCCTCCAATGAAAGTCCTTATTCCAGTCAAGCGGGTGCTTGATTACAATGTAAAAGTACGGGTGAAATCAGACGAAAGCGGTGTTGATTTGGCCAATGTCAAAATGTCTATGAACCCATTTGACGAAATTTCTGTTGAGCAAGCTGTACGCATGCAAGAAGCTGGTACCGCCACGGAAACAATTGCTGTTTCTATTGGCCCAGACAAGGCACAGGAAACAATTCGCACTTCCCTTGCCATGGGTATTGACCGAGGAATCCATGTAAAAACTGATGCGGAAGTTGAACCATTGGCTGTTGCCAAAATTTTGAAAAGCATTGTGGAAGCTGAAGGCATTGATCTTGTTATTCTTGGCAAGCAGGCCATTGATGATGATAGTAACCAAACGGGTCAAATGTTGGGCGCGCTGATGGATTGGCCACAAGCTACCTTTGCCAACACAATTGAAAAAGACGGTGATAATTTGACTGTTGGCCGCGAAGTTGATGGTGGCATTCAAACGGTTAAAGTTTCTTTGCCGGCAATCGTGACGACCGACCTTCGTTTGAACGAACCGCGTTATGCCAGCCTTCCAAATATTATGAAAGCCAAGCGCAAACCAATTGATGCGAAAACACCTGAGGATTTTGGTGTCGATATTGCACCGCGTCTTTCCACGTTAAAAGTAGCCGAGCCCGCAGGCCGGAGTGCTGGCGTTAAGGTAGAAGATGCCGCAGAGCTTGTCGCGAAACTTAAAGACGAAGGAGTGATCTAATGGCGATTTTAGTTGTAGCAGAACACGATAATGAAACCCTAAAAGATGCAACCCATAAAACGGTAACAGCAGCTATCGCCATGGGTGGCGATGTGGATATTTTGGTTGCCGGTAAGGGCGTTAAAGATGTGTGTGCAGAAGCGTCAAAAATTACTGGCGTGCGTAAGGTGATTGCGTGCGACCATGTTTCGCTCAAACGGCAACTCGCCGAAGCAATGCAAGAAGTCATTGTGCCTTTGATGGACGACTATGATGCCTTGCTTGCACCCGACACAACAACCGGTAAAAACTTTATGCCGCGGATTGCAGCCAAACTTGATGTGATGCAAATCAGCTCGATTACAGGTGTGGAATCTGCCGATACTTTTGTGCGTCCGATCTATGCGGGAAATGCCATGGCAACGGTACAATCTTCCGATGCCACAAAAATCATCACGGTTAGACCTACGGCATTTGCTGCTGCAGAAGAGGGCGGATCTGCCCCCGTTGAAGTCATTGCTGATCCAAGTGGCTCACACAGATCTGAATTTGTTGGCGAAGAACTTTCCAAGTCTGATCGTCCTGAGTTGACAGCGGCTAAAATTGTTATTTCCGGCGGTCGTGGTATGGGTTCCGGTGAGAATTTCGCTATCATTGAAAAAGTAGCGGATAAATTAGGCGCTGCCGTGGGGGCATCTCGCGCAGCCGTGGATGCCGGATTTGTTCCCAATGATTACCAAGTTGGACAAACCGGTAAAGTGGTTGCACCAGAACTTTATATCGCCGTTGGCATTTCCGGTGCGATCCAGCATTTGGCTGGCATGAAAGACAGTAAAATCATTGTTGCTATCAACAAAGACGAAGACGCTCCGATTTTCCAAGTGGCTGATTATGGTTGGGTGGCTGATTTGTTTACCGCTGTTCCAGAGTTAGAAGCGGAATTGGCCAAAGCAGGATATTAACCCAAGTTTTTGACATGAATGTATAGAAAGGCCTCGCACATTGTGCGGGGCTTATTTTTTGGGTTGTTGACGGGTCACTAGCCCGATCGCCGTAAATGGCTGTGCTGACTTTGGATCTACAGTTACATGCGTAACGTCATGGACGCCATAAGCATGCCCTGTGCGTCCAATTCCAGCGTCACCAGCCGCATTTAACCGCCAAAGATTCGGGGTTTCTATTCCAGCAAGTTTCTGGTTTAAGGTAAAGGGTGCCGTGTCGCCATGAATAAGCAAAATTGGAATAGAGGTGGCTTGTGCAGCTGCGTGAAGAGCATTTCTGAAATCAACAAAGGCGTCACAGTCATGCTCGTTGGTTTTGGCTACATCCGTGCACATGATCCCTTCTGGTTTATTTTTAATATCTGTAACGTCGCCGTGGATCGCAATTACAAGGGCGTCGGCCTTTTCTGTATCCGCAACTGAAAAAATATGGTCGAGCCATATCAGGTTAGCTGTATCTCTCTGACTAACGGCGGATAGGGCGCGTGTGATCGTGTCCCCACCCACCCAATCGCGGCTGTTATTCGTGCCGGTAATATGCAGGGTCATAAATCGAACGCCACGTAATTTCCATGTTGCATTTTCGATTAAAATACTTTGCCGACGGTATGCAAACATGTCTGCATGGGAAGGCGGTTTGGCAAAAAATAAGGAACGTAGTGTGTCCAAGCGAGTTAGCTCGGAATATTTTTTACCGGTTACGGGATTGTCAAAGCGGTCGCAGTCCGTCCATTCATTGTCGCCGGGTGTATAAAAAACAGGTAGCGGTTCTAAGGATTTTATCAAGCGCAATTGGTTGAGGTCATGATCAGGGGTGCATTCTGCGCCGCCGCCTTTGTAATCTCCAATGTGAATAACAAAAGGGATGTTTTCTGTGCGAATTCTTTCGCGGGCCTTTTGCAGCATGATCTTATCTTGTGGGCTGTAGGGGCTATCGCCAATGACAACGAACGAAATAGGATAGTCAGAGCCTAGTGCGGGTGGTGTAATACATCCAGCCATTAGCCAAAAAGATAATATCAAGCCAATATATTTAACCATCGGAATGCTCCTTTAGGCCTTTATGATTTGGGTCGTGATAAACCTTCGAGCCCATCAATACTTTTTGCATTGGTGGCGCGGCGATGGGCGATCCATTCATCTTTGTCATAATTATCGATATAGCGTTTTAACTGGTCACGCTCTTCTTTAAATTCGTAAAATGGTACGCCCCAACCACAGGCGTCTTGAATACGTGTGATGTTAATCTTAAAAATGGTGCGGGCATGGTCATAATGTGGAAATAGAGCCAGCATATCTGCAAATCCAGCTTCATCAAAATTAATGGCTGTAGCTTTTCCGTAGAGGCGTAAAATATTCGCCTTCCCTTCGAAAGCGCAAAACATAATCGTAATGCGGCCGTTTTCCTTAACGTGGGCGAGTGTCTCAATCCCTGACCCGCCCATATCAAGATAAGCAACCGTGTGTTCATCCAGAACCTTAAAACTGTCATACCCCTTGGGGGATAGGTTTACATGTCCGTCCTCTAACATTGGCGCGGTGGCAACAAAAAACATTTTTTGTGCTTTGATGAAGTTCACTAATTTGTCATCAAGCTTTTCATATGTTTTCCCCATGATTACTCCTCAAAAATATTGTGGGTTATATATCTACCCGTTTTGTAAATCAGGTGAAATTTGTGTAGGCTTGCCTTGGTCTTCGGCAATTTGTTTGCTTTCTTTTGTAAGTGGACGGGAGACGGGGCAAACTTCAACCATATATTGGCTAAGAGTGTTGGCCAAATTATCTGGTACTAGGCTGAAATGTACGAATTGGCCTTTTTTCTCACGTTCTACAAGCCCGGCATTTTCAAGAATGCTTAAATGCTTGGACAGAGCGGGTTTTGAAATATCAAGTCGTTCAGAAATTTGCCCCGCTGTTAAAGTTGCAGATGATAAATAGGCCAAGATGTGGCGACGGGGCTGTGAGGCGAGTGCTTGAAATACTTTTTGCATAGGAAACCAAATATATATTTAACTAATTGACTAAATATATAAATTATGATTTAAACATTTAGCTTATTAGTTAAATAAGCATATGGAGCATAATAATTCAAGGAGGAAACTATGCTTGAACTAACATATCTTTTTTATATCGTCATCAGTCTCGGCATTACTGTCTGGGTAGGGCGGACTTTAAACAAGAATGGGCGCGTGTTCTTAATTGCCAATTTTAACAATGATGAAAAAGTTGCTGATGCGATCAACCATCTCTTATTAGTCGGGTTTTATTTAATCAATATTGGCTTCATTTGCTACACATTAGAAAACACGGGGGTAGATCCGGCAACTACAGCAGAAGGGATCGAGTTCCTCAGTAAGAAAATTGGCTTCATTGTTATCGTGATCGGGATTATGCACTTATTGTTGATGTATGCCTTGGCAAAATTTAAATTGCCGTCTTTAAATAAACCATCAACCGAAATGGTATCGGTTCCAGCCGAGTTATAAAAATTACGGCGGGGTTAACTTACATAATCCCGCTTGAACGTCCCTTGCCTTGATCGATGACAGCGTCGCCGACGAAGGGATTGTTACTACGTTCCGCGCCAAAGGTACTCATTTCACCGTGACCAGGAATGAAACGCATATCATTCCCCAGCGGCCAAAGGTTTTTGGTGATGCTATCGATAAGTTGTTGGGGATTACTTTTAGGGAAATCAGTTCGTCCGACGCTTCCTTTGAATAAAACGTCACCGACAAAGGCAATCTTCATGTCTTGATTATAGATAACCACATGGCCTGGCGTGTGACCAGGACAGTGGCTAACCCCGAATTTTACGCCAGCGAGTTCTAATTCTTCACCGTCTTCCAGATAACGATCGGGCTTGCAATTTCGTCCCATGCCCACTTGCCCGTATTTTGTCCAGTCTGCGGTAATTTGATCCATCCAGAATTGGTCATCTTTGTGGGGGCCAATGATCGGGCAGCCAAGAGCGGCTTTAATATCTTCGGCACCGCCTGCGTGATCTAAATGTCCATGCGTGAGCCAGATAGCCTGAATATCAACGCCATGTTTTTTAACTCCGTGCAGAATTTTTTCGGCTTCCCCGCCTGGATCAACGAGAACGCCTTTCATAGTCTTTGTATCCCAAAGCAAGCTACAATTTTGTGCGAACGGGGTAACAGGAATTATGCGGAGATCAAGTGTCGAATGTGTCATGTCTATAATGGGCCATTGTAGCGCTCAAAGGTCAAGTTTTTAATTATATGATTATGAATTCAGCATACCTTGAATAGTTTGAATAAAGTTTTCACGCTTTGCCGTCGTTTGGGCAGGGCGGCTTTCGCGCCATTCCTTATTGTCTTCAATGGCTTTGGCCATTTCGGCGCCAAGTTCCAAATCCTTGATTGTGACTTCGCCGCGTTCCATCTCGTCACTTCCCATAAGAACGGCAAGTTGAGAGCCACGCTTATCAGCATATTTTAATTGTTTTGCCATATTCCCTGCGCCAATAAACACTTCTGCGCGAATACCAGACGCACGAAGTTCTGCGGCCATTTTAAAATATTCAGAAATAAGGGACTTATCAAAAACACAGATCATAACTGGTGCTTTTTCATTTGCTTCAATTAGGCCCATGCGAGATAGGGCGCTGGCAAAACGGGAAACACCAAATGAATAACCAGTGGCAGGAACCGCTTGTCCACGAAACCGTGATACCAAATCGTCATACCGGCCACCGCCGCCGACCGAGCCGATGCGCACAGGGCGACCTTTTTTGTCTTTGATGTCTGCTAAAAGTTCGGCTTCGAAAACCGGGCCAGTGTAATAGCCAAGTCCACGCACAATTGAAGTATCAAACAAGGCCTTTTCCGGCCCATATCCACAGGCTTCTAAAATGCCGTCAATCATCTTCAATTCGTCAACGCCCGCTTGCCCGTGAGAAGAACTGCCCATGAGGGCTTCCAGTGTTGCCAAGGTTTTAGCCCTGTCCTCATGGCTGGCAGTGGTAAACCCGAGCACGGCTTTAATGCCATCGACGCCTAAGTGAGCGCCGTCTGTAAAATCACCACTATCATCTTTACGACCTGTGCCCAAAAGATCCGCCACGCCACCCGCGCCCAAGCGATCAAGCTTATCAATAGCGCGTAAAACTTGTAGCCTTTGTACGGCACCCGCTTCTGTATTGGGTACGCCGCTAGCTTCTAAAATGCCGTCCAGCAATTTGCGGTTATTGATTCGCACGACATATTGTCCAGTAGATAATCCGGCAGCTTCCATAACGTCAGCAGCCAAAATGATCATCTCGGCGTCGGCGGCGGCTCCCGGTGCGCCGACACTATCGGCATCACATTGGATAAATTCACGAAACCGTCCGGGACCAGGCTTCTCATTACGCCATACGCTACCTGCCTGATAGCGGCGATAAGGTTTTGGTAGGGCGTCATAATTTTCGGCGACATAACGGGCCAAGGGTGCGGTATGGTCATAACGAAGAGCCATCCATTGCTCATCGTCATCGCGAAGGGCGAATACACCAACATTAGGGCGGTCTTCGTCAGGTAAGAACTTGCCAAGCACATCTGCATATTCAAAAGCAGGCGTTTGTAATGGTTCAAATCCGTAGCGGTCATAGACAGAAAAGGCAGCCGCGATCAGGGCTGTTTCAGCCCGCAAAATATCGGCTGACTTATCTTCGAACCCACGCGGGCGACGAGCTTTGGTGCGTTGTAGTTTTTGTTTTTTATTCTTGGCCATGTTGTGTCTTTAGGGCTTTAGAGCAGCGCGAGCAAGTGTAATTAGGGCTTGGGTAGAACTATCATGGGCGGAAATATCCGTACCATTATTAAGCTCGTTTAAAATTGTACCTGCCAACACTTTTCCAAGCTCTACACCCCACTGATCGAATGGGTTTATATCCCAGACAATGCTTTGCACGAACACTTTGTGTTCATAAAGAGCAATGAGGTTGCCGAGTGTGCATGCATCTAGTTTTTCTAGCAAAATTGTGGTCGAGGGATGATTGCCGGGAAAGGTTTTATGGGGAGCAAGGGCGTCAATTTCCGCTGTTGTCATTCCGCGAGCGATAAGCTCACCTCGCACGATGTCTTCATTTTTCCCAACCATAAGCGCTTCACTTTGGGCAAAACAATTTGCTAGCAAAGCAGTATGGTGGGCAGGCCTTGCTTCGCTGGATTCTAATATCGCGATAAAGTCGATCGGGGCACTACCATGCCCTTGGTGTATGTGCTGGAAGAAGGCGTGTTGACTATTGGTCCCTTCGTCCCCCCAAATAACGGGGCAAGTAATCCCGGCGGGTTTTCCGTCTCTGGTGACCCCTTTGCCATTTGATTCCATTTCCAGCTGTTGCAAGAAGGTAGGAAATCCCTGCAAATGGCGAGCATAGGGAATGATGGCTTGGGAGGGGAAACCAAGGAAGTTACAGTTCCAAATGCCAGTCATAGCCAACATAACAGGTAGGTTTTGTACCAGTGGGGCAGACTGGAAATGGATATCCATTTCGTGGGCGCCTTTTAAAAGCGCATCAAATACATCTGGACCATATGCAATTTGCAAGCTGAGGCTAACCGCTGACCATAAAGAATATCGTCCACCAACCCAGTCCCAAAAATCAAAAATTTTATCAGGCGAAATACCAAATTCCTTCGCGCTGTGGCGATTAGCTGTGACGGCAATCATATTGGTTTGGGCATGCTCCCCAAGCCAAATCTTGGCGGCCACTGAATTCATTTTTGTTTCTTGGGTCGTAAATGATTTCGAGACACTGATGACCAAGCTTGTGGCAGGGTCAAGGCCTTCCAGAGCATCATTGATTGAGGCGCCGTCCATGTTATTGGCGAAACGAATTTCAAGCAGAGGCGTATGATCAGCGGACAAAGCATCAGCGCAAAGACGTGGCCCTAAATCAGAACCGCCAATGCCAATATGGACAATTGTTTTATATCTGCCTCCTGCCCTGATATGTTCACAAAATGCGCGTGTTTGTATCTGCATATCTCGGACTTGTTTTTGTATATGGCGATCGCCGCCTGTTCCGCGCAAAGCAGGATGGAGAGCAGGGCGGTTTTCGGTTGTGTTAACATTGTCACCAGCAAAGAACTTGGCGCGCCAGTCGTCGAAATTGCATGAGGCTAATAATGTAAATAAATCTGCTTGAATTTCAGGTGTGATGCATTGTTTGGAAAAATCGGCATATAGCCCCCCTACACGGTAGCTCATGTTTTTGGCGCGCTCTGGCTGATTTGCAAATAAGGTCGTTAGGCGCGGGACGGTCCCTGCCGATTGTTGTAATGTTTTCCAAAGTATAGATTTGCTTGGTGTCATTTTTTTTCGCGCCGTTTTGCAAGAACAACACCAAAGCCAATGCTGATCAAAAATACAGCAAATAAGCCAAGCCAGAATAAGGGGAAGCGTGGTTGGGCTGGTTGCTGTGAAGCTGTGGATGGCGCGCCAAGATCAATAGGCGTTTTGATACTTGCCGTTACAATGGCTGTTTGGGTCTCCCATCCTTCTTGTGTTTTCGCTTCAAATGCAATTACTCCCATCAGGTCTTCAGTTAATCCATCTTCCAATTTCCAGTCGGGTTTTAGGACCATTTGAATGCCTTGCTTATATTGGCGGCTCGCTTGTGGGGCATTGGCATCGATCATATCTTGCACATAGGGATAAAAATATGGGTTTTTATACTTTCCTGCCGCTAAATGGGTGGATTTAATATTGAGTAACACTTGCCCCGCACTCATCTTCGCACTGGCTGAAAAATCTTTATTTTGCTTGGGGGCATTCTTGAGGTTTCTTTTGATATTGGCTGTCCACCGCGCATCTATGATTGGCTCTCCAATCTCGATAGTCACATAAAGGTTCGCGCTTTCAGGTAAACAGATTTGGTAACAAACAAGGTATAAGGCTTCCGCTTCAATATAGACTTGATCACCGATTTGAGCGGTATCAGGAATCTGTAAAGCCATAGGTAATAGTAATCTATCCTCAAAGGCGT
>JAJRSG010000009.1 GCA_024278915.1 Alphaproteobacteria bacterium | reverse complement strand
TTGGCAAAATTGATCGACGACAATCCCGTTGCCAATCTGAAGGCCGGCGTTTTGTGCCAATTCCACATTAGGAATAACACCAATCCCGACGATGACCATATCACCGGCGAACTCACCACTCGATGCCATCACCACTAAGCCGTCATCAGTTTTTATGATCTTTTGTGCGACACAGTTCTCGGCAATTTCCACGCCTTCTTCTGTGTGTACGCGCTTATAAAACGCGGACATGAGCGGGGCGGTTACCCTTTGTAATATTCGGGTTTCCATTTCCAAAACACTGACTTGCATGTCTTGCTTGCGCAGACTTGCCGCCGTTTCAAGGCCGATATATCCGCCGCCAATGATAACTGCTTTTTTTCCTGCTTTTACTTTGTCTTTTATAGCCAGCACATCATCTGCGTTTCGCAAATAAAATACATTCGCCAAGTCGGCACCTTCTATTGGTAGCTCCCGTGGCCGTGCCCCTGTGCACAAGACCAGCTTGTCATAGCTTAGCGCTTGTCCATCTGCCAACGTAATTGATTTGTCCTTCGCGTTTATTTTCACTACACTTTGCCCTGTGCGACATTGCACATTCGCCATCTCGTAGGTGGCTTCGGGCCGTATGGTAATTTCTGATAAATCTTTACCCCCAGACAAAAAATCTTTGGAAAGCGGGGGGCGGTGATAGGGTAAGTATTTTTCTTCGCCGATCAGAATGATATTCCCTTCCCAACCTGCTTGCCGCAAACTTATGGCCACTTGCCCGCCAGCGTGGCTTGCTCCGATAATGATACAAGTTTTCTTCATATTACCCTCTAAAACGGCAGCGCCACATCCATCTTTATTTCTTTCAATACGACATTAGAGCGCACTTGTCGCACCCCTGCAAGGCGCATAAGAAAATCGTCCAAGAACTGGTTATAACTCTGCATATCCTTCGTCACCACACGTAAATGATAATCCGCATCCCCCGTCGTTGCCAAACATTCCAAAATTTCAGGACGACTTTTAATGCTATCAACAAATGCTTTCACGTTTTTTGCGTCATGCCGTTCCAAACTCACATAAAGGATGGCTGACAACATGTGACCGGATTTTTCCCGATCAACCAAGGCGCAATATTTTGTGATGATGCCAGAAGCTTCCAGTGCTTTGACCCTGCGCCAACATGCAGACGGCGACATACCCACATCAGCAGCAAGTTGTTGATTACTCAGACGTCCGTCTTTTTGTAATGCAGCCAGTATTTTTTCGTCTTGCTTCTCCATATGGTCAACTCTATCATTTATAGATTAATAATGGCAAGATTTTTCTTTTAAGCACATTTATACGGTATATTTGGCAAGACTACCCATGTGAAATGACTATATTCCCCGCATGACCAATCTCACCTACACCCTCGATGACAAATACACACAAGAAACAGGGCGCGTGTTCCTCACTGGCACACAGGCCCTTGTCCGCATTGCGCTCGACCAGCGAAAACGCGACAAGCAAGCTGGCCTAAAGACAGCCGGCTTTATTTCTGGCTATCGTGGCTCGCCCCTTGGCAGTTACGACTTGGAATTATGGCGCGCCAAAGATCATCTAACATCAAATGAGGTCGAATTTTTACCTGCTGTCAATGAAGATCTGGCCGCCACAGCGATTTTAGGGTCCCAGCAGGTCGAGACCGACCCAGACAAAAATGTTGATGGCGTTTTTGGCATTTGGTACGGCAAAGGCCCCGGTATCGACCGGGCTGGAGATGCCCTTAAACACGGCAATGCTTACGGATCATCCAGTCACGGCGGTGTACTGGTGGTGGCAGGTGACGACCACGGTTGTGTGTCCTCTTCTATGGGGCATCAATCCGACGTAGCCTTCATGACATTTTTCATGCCAATATTGAATCCGGCAACCATTGAGGAATACCTTAGCTACGGCGAATACGGATTTGCCCTCTCACGCTATAGCGGCATGTGGGTCGGTTTTAAGGCTGTGTCAGAAACCGTTGAATCTGCAAGTTCAGTAAACATACCTACCCCAAGAAAATTTAAAACACCCAAGCATAAAATTCCGGCAACTGGCCTACACTACCGCTGGCCAGACTTGCCCGGCCCACAAATCGAAGAACGTCTAGCCGCAAAAAAACGGGCAACTCTCGCCTTTGTCCAAGCCAATCCGATTGACCGTGTTCTTTATAACCACAAGGCAAATTACGGCATTGTCACCACGGGTAAAGGTCATCTGGACACCATGGAAGCTTTGCGCCTCCTTGGCCTTGGCGAAGCAGGCTGTAAGAAACTTGGTATTGATATTTATAAGGTTGGCATGGTGTGGCCACTTGAAGGCATTGGCGCGACGGCCTTTGCAAAAGGGAAAAAAGAACTATTTATCGTTGAAGAAAAACGTGGAATCATCGAGAGTCAGTTTAAAGAATACTTTTACGACCATCCGGGAACCAAACCAAAGTTGATGGTTGGGAAATATGACGACAAGGGGCAATCCCTCTTACCTTGGACAGGCGAACTATCTCCCATCCAAATCGCTGAAGCTTTGGCGAAACGTCTGGACAAAGCTTTTAAAGGTCATGGGTTTATTAAAAAGGCAGCCGCATTACGCGCCGCCTCCCAAGAGCAACAAGGTGACTACGAAACCCGCCGCACACCATATTTTTGTTCAGGCTGCCCTCATAACACTTCGACCAAAGTACCCGAAGGCTCCAAGGCATTAGCAGGCATCGGGTGTCATTTCATGGCCAGTTGGATGGACAGAGAAACCAGCTCTCTTATCCAAATGGGGGGTGAAGGGGTGAACTGGATTGCTCGCTCGCGCTATAATGGCGGCAAACATATTTTCCAAAACCTTGGGGAAGGTACCTATTACCATTCAGGCTCTATGGCCATCAGGCAAGCACAAGCAGCCGGCATAAATATTACCTATAAAATCCTGTATAATGACGCCGTAGCCATGACTGGCGGGCAGCCGGTTGACGGCCCCGTCAGCGTGCAAGCCATTGCCCATACCATGCGAGCCGAAGGGATTGAAAAAATTGTACTTGTCTCGGACGCCCCCGACAAATTCAACGAAGCCGATTTCCCCCACGGCACAACCATTCATCACCGCGACGAAATGGACACATTACAAAGACAACTTAGAGATATAAAAGGCGTCAGCATTCTTATCTATGAGCAAACATGCGCTACCGAAAAACGCAAACGGCGCAAGCGGGGACGAATGGAAGACCCCGCGAAGTTTGTACTCATCAACGAGCTTGTTTGTGAAGGGTGTGGTGATTGCTCCATCGCGTCAAACTGTCTTTCTGTGGAACCTCTCGAAACAGAATTTGGGCGCAAACGACAGATCAACCAAAACTCGTGCAATAAAGACTTTTCCTGCCTTGATGGATTTTGTCCTAGCTTTGTCACCATAGAAGGTGGCCAGCGTCGTAAAAAATCCGCGAAAACGACCACAAAGAATTTAACGGCAAAACTAGAAGCCCTCCCCCTCCCGACACTCCCCGCCCTCGATACGCCTTTCGACCTACTGGTTACTGGTGTCGGCGGCACAGGTGTCGTGACGGTTGGAGCGCTTATCACCATGGCCGCACATTTAGAAAACAAAGGCGCAAGTGTACTAGATTTTACCGGCTTTGCTCAAAAGTTCGGCCCAGTATTAAGCTATATCCGCCTTGGCAATAGCCCTGATATGCTCCATCAAGTCCGTATAGAAGAAGGGCAAGCCAATGCCTTGCTCGGTTGCGATCTGGTTGTCAGCTCTTCAGAACAAGCCATGAAAACATATAACCATCAGCTCACCAAAGCCGTGGTCAATTCAGCCCACATGCCAACGGGCGGTTTCACCCGTGACCCAGATATGCATTTACAAACCGACACTCGCATGGAGTCTCTGGGGCGAGCCATTAGCGCTAACAACCTCACAAGCTTCAACGCCAACAAAGCTTCTGAAACATTGATGGGAAATTCTGTATATGCCAACGTCATGATGATGGGCATTGCGTGGCAAAAAGGACTTATTCCCCTTGGACTAGAGGCTATTCACCGCGCGATCGAGCTAAATGGCGTGGCCCCTGCCGCTAACAAACAAGCTTTTGCATGGGGACGCCTAGCTGCTCACGACCCTGCCTATGTTAACACGCATATTAATCCGGTATCTGTGCCGGAACAAAGCCTGGATGACATGATCCAAAAACGCGCTGACTTCCTGACCCAATACCAAAACCAAGCATGGGCGCAACGTTATCTTACGGCTATTCATCAGGTCAGAGAACAAGAAAAGCAACTTGGTACTGACCTTAAATTTACCGAGTCTTGTGCAAAATCTCTTTTCAAGCTCATGAGCTATAAAGATGAATACGAGGTCGCACGCTTACACATTGACAAAGGGTTTAAGGCCGCCATCAATGCTCAGTTTGAAGGGGAGTTTAAAGTTAACTACCACTTGGCCCCACCAACCCTTAACGGAGCGCTTGACGCCCGTGGACGCCCGAAGAAAAAAACATTCGGCCCATGGATGAAAAATGGTTTCCAAGTGCTCGCCAGACTAAAAGGATTACGTGGCACGGCCTTTGATTTGTTCGGGCATTCAAATGAGCGTAAAATGGAACGCGCTCTTATTCCTTGGTTTGAAAATATTATGACAGATTTGAGCCGCGATCTAAAGGCGGAACAAATGGATGAGGCTATCGCCATTACCGAGCTTGTCATGAAAATACGTGGCTACGGCACCGTTAAAGAACAGGCGGTTGAACGCATCAAACCAGTAGTAGAACAGCGAGTGAAAGCTCTTTTATAAGAGCACTTCTGGCACATCCCAATCGCGCCTTGCACAGGCTGCCAAGACTGTATTGCGTAGCAAACATGCAATTGTCATCGGGCCAACGCCGCCTGGCACGGGAGTAATCGCCAAAGCATTTTCCTTAGCGGCCTTAAAATCAACATCACCGACCAATTTGGTTGGGCGTTTTGCTTTCGGGTTTGTGTTGGGTACGCGGTTAATACCAACGTCAATGACAACCGCCCCATTTTTAATCCAATCCCCTTTGACCATTAATGGTCTGCCAACGGCAGCAACAAGGATGTCTGCACTTCGGCAGACATAAGCCAAATCTTGAGTGCGAGAATGAGCGATCGTAACTGTGCAATTTTCTTCCAAAAACAATAAGGCCGCAGGTTTGCCCACTAAAATAGACCGCCCTACAATTACACAATGCTTGCCAGATAGGCTTTCTCCGTGAAAATCGAGTGCCTTTTTAGCCAAAATGACACTACCCACTGGCGTACATGGCCGCAAACCTTCGCGTCCCAAAGAGAGACGTCCAGCGCTGATTTCTGTGAGTCCGTCAACATCTTTGGCCGGATCAATTTCACCAATCACCCGATCCGTGTTAATATGCTTTGGTAAAGGGAGCTGCACCAAGATGCCGTCTACCGCAGGGTCCGCATTTAAGCTTCGCACTAATTTAACCACAGAGTCCTCGGAAACATCCTCGGAAAATTTATGCTCTAAGGAACGCATCCCCGATTCGCGGGTAAATTTATGTTTATTACGCACATAAACTTGCGATGCCGGATCTTCCCCGACCAAGACCACTGCTAATGTAGGTGCATAATCATGAGCTGACTTTAGCTCGGCAACGGCACTTGCCACTTCTGTACGCACATCCGCTGCAATTGCCTTGCCGTCTATTAGGGAAACATCCGTCATATATCACTCTTAAAAAATGCTGCCTTTAGTGTAAAAACTAACAAGCATATCACGAATGAAATACAATCCAAAGATCAGCACGATCGGGGATAAATCCAAACCGCCCATTGCCGGTAATACGCGACGTATCGGCGCCACAACAGGATCAACAAAAGCATCCAAAGCTCCCAATATACTTCTTACCGTTGGGTTTCGAGGATTAACAATCCCAAACATTTGTAACCAACTGGCAACGACCCATGCAAATATTATGAATAGGTACAAGCCAATAATATTCATCAATAAATTAAAAATAGCACTCGACATAAATTCTCCGTTTTTCCTTATTTAGGCGCTCACGCAGGCACTTTCAAGATGCCCTAACCTAACAATCCCGCCATGACACCTTTAACCCCGTCAATGACGAATTGGGTAGCGAGTGCGGCCAATAAAAACCCAAGCACGCGGGTAAGCACATTGGTGAAAGTTTTTCCCATAATTTTCATCAACCAACCCGCAACTAAAAAGGCAAGCAAACTAATGAACAACACAGCACTAAGCGCGGCTAAAATTGCCATTTGGTCACCAACACCTTGGCTACCTGACATCATCAATAATAAAGAAGCGATGGTGCCCGGCCCTGCAATCATCGGTATCCCCATTGGGAATACTGAAATATCTTCCGGGTTTTCAATTTCTTCCAACGCTTCTTCAGCGCGGGTTTCACGGTGTTCCGTTCTTTGCTCAAAAACCATTTGTAGAGCGATAATAAACAGCATGATGCCGCCGGCAATTCGAAGGGCATCAAAATCAATGTGAAGGGCTGTAAAAATTTGCTCGCCAAAAAAGGCAAATATGAACAATATACCTGCCGCTACGGCGACAGATTTAAAGGCCATGACCCGTTGATGTTTCTTTGACGTGCCCTGTGTTAGGGTGGCAAAAATAGGTGCACACCCCGGCGGGTCAATGATCACAAACAGGACTGCGAAGGCAGACATGAAAAGCTCATAATTAAACATGTCTTTCCGTCTATAGCTTCCATCGATTTGACGCAAGTCAAACAAGTGCAAACGTTCTCTTTTACGGTGTCACAAAAGCTTGTTATTTGTGTCACAAAACTGATAAGGCCCCTTTGTAGGAAAAGCGCAGAAACAACACAGGAAGAAACAAATGACTAGACTATCTAAAACCGCCCGTTTTACCGCTTTGGGACTCCTCGCACTTTCAACCGCACAAAGCGCGGTCGCAGGCGAAGCAAATCCATGGTCCCTTTTTCACGGCGCCCCTAAATACAAAGATGCAGACGGTAATTATTTAAAATTACGCGGACGTGTTTATTGGGATGTGGCCACACTCAATGAAACACCGATTGGCGGCGTACAACTTGATACCGAATCCAGCGAATTCCGAGCAGCGCGAATCGGGATTGCCGGCCAATACAAGAAATTCAAATATGTTGGGGAAATTGATCTTGCTGGCGGAAAAACAACCTACAAAGATGTAAACATCACATACAAAGGCCCGATCGCTATCAAGGTTGGACAAATGAAAACCACCAACTCCATGGAAGAGCAAACCTCATCCCGCCACACAAGCTTTATTGAACGCGGCATGGTAACGGATGCATTTGGCCTAGATCGCCGTGTCGGCATAGCCGTCAGCAAGTCTGGTAAAAACTATAGCGCGACCGGCGGGGTCTTTGGTAATTCGATCAATGGATATCAGGACAGCACGAAAGCATCAAATACGGTTTGGTCAGCACGCGGAACCTTTGCACCGATTTTGGAAAAAGACCGGGTATTACATCTCGGAGCATCTATTCGTCACACAGACAAAGCAACGGGTGCCCCAAAACATTCCGCCCGTTGGGGCTCCCATCTGGCAACCGAAAAAATCAAACCAAATATTGGCGGAAATGCCACTCTATATGGTCTGGAAGCGGCCACCATTATGGGGCCATTCCACGCACATGCAGAATACATGCGTGAAGACGGTGATAATGGCAATGCCAAGGGCGGCTTTGTGCAAGCTGGTTATTTTCTAACTGGTGAGACACGTAAATATAAAGCAAGTGCCGGAAAATTTGACCGTACAAAGCCATCGCGCCCTCTTTCAAAAGGTGGCTATGGTGCTCTCGAACTGGTTGCCCGCTTTGACACACTTGATGCCAGAAGCGCTGGTGATGAAAAAGCAGATGCTTATACAATCGGCGCCACATGGTATCCTGAAAGTCATCTTCGGGTAAAAATCAATTACACAGATACGAATGGCGGCACATTCAATGCAGATGGCGTTTACATGCGCTTGCAAATGGATTGGTAATCGCTTCTCTATATTAATTGAAAGCCGCCCCTTGAGGGCGGTTTTTTATTGGGCTAAGCTTTGTAAAAGGGGAAATCCATGAAAACACTTACACACATTGGCATGAGCATAGTGGCGACAATCCTATTGTCTTCCTGCGCTCCACAAACAAAAAACCCACAAACCGTTTTCATGGATAACCTAGCCGCTTTATGTGGGAAATCATTTGCCGGAAAATTAGTCAGCCATGACGATGCGGATCAAAAATTACAAGACAGCCCGATGACTATGCATGTTCAAACATGTTCGGATACGGAAATTTACATCCCCTTCCATATTGCTGACAACCGATCTCGTACTTGGATTATTTCAAAAACAGAAAATGGCCTGCGCCTTAAACATCGCCATAACCATGAAGACGGGCACGCAGATACCGTTACCATGTATGGCGGGGACACCGAAAATATGGGAACCGCTATTCGTCAGTAGTTTCCCGTAGATCAATTTTCAAAAGACATGTTTATGGAAAATGGCCTTGAGGTTTCCGTCACGAATATCTGGGCCGTTGAAATTACAGATAACATATATGCATATGAGCTAAGGCGCAAAGGACGGCATTTTCGTGTTGAGTTCGATTTAAACCACGAAATCCCAACCCCGCCTAAACCTTGGTAATTAACGTCCCGTTTTCATAAACCGGCCAAGCCTGCGCATGGCCTTTTTAAAGATACGCCACGGGGCACTCGCCAATTTCATAGCGCGTCTGGCACGACGCCAACGACGGCGGCGTTGGGGTTCTGTTTCCGGTTCCAACAAATTTACAAAATCTTCAGCGACTTTTTTCCAAGCATATTTTTTAGCATGTTTGGCCGCGTCTGTACGTTTCAAATCCAAACAGGCCAAACAGGCAGCCCGAAGATCTTCATCTACAATGCCGGCTTTTGAATTCGGGATAATATCAATCGGGCCGTGAACCGGGTAAGCCGCCACGGGCGTGCCAGTTGCCATGGCTTCAATGATCACCAGCCCGAATGTATCTGTTTTAGACGGAAACACCATTACATCCGCGTCCCCATAATACCGCGCCAGTTCGGCACCGTGTTTAGCCCCCGTAAACCTAACTTTACCTTTGTATTTTTTCTCAAGAGCGGCCATTTGCGGGCCATCACCCACCACAACTTTACTCCCCGGTAAATCAAGGTCCAAGAAAGCTTCGATATTTTTTTCGACCGCCAAACGCCCGACATTAACAAAAACCGGTCGCTCTAACCCAGCATAAACATCTTCCCCGAAGGTATCGTTTTTAGCAAATCTCACTTTGGGATTAAACTGTGTCAGATCCACACCGCGCGCCCATGCGGCTAGGTTTTTAAACCCTTTATCTTTTAAAAACGCCACCATGGACGGAGTCGTCACCATAATCCGTCCACAGGCATTGTGAAAGCTACGTACAAATTTATATCCCAAAGACAAAGGGATAAAACGAAAACGAGCATGAATATATTCTGGAAATTTTGTATGATAACTCGTGGTAAAGGGCATGCCCCACTTCAAACATAACGATCTGGCAGCCCAACCAAGCGGGCCTTCCGTGGCAATATGAACTGCGTCAGGGCCAAACATTACTAACCTGCGCTCCACCTCGCGCTTGGGAAAGAGAGCTATTCTAATATCTGGATATGTTGGAAGCGGCATTGTTAAAAACCCGTCAGCAGGCGAAATGACCTCAACTAAATGTCCAGCCTTTTCACACTCTTCAACGGTCTTTGACAAGGTGCGCACGACCCCGTTCATTTGCGGTTGCCACGCATCTGTCACCAATAAGATTTTCATAATATGTGTCCCCGTGCGACAAGCGCACAGTGAACTTATTCCATCTCACACTTTTCTTTAACGGCTTTCAGGCCTTTCATGATTTCTACATTTGCCAATAATGGCATCATGTTGGCCATGGTGTCTTCAGGCGTTTCCATATTCCCAAACGCCGTTGCAACTTTCTCTGCGTCTTCAGCAGACAAGTTTTCAACCAGTGTCGAACTCATGCATTTACAAGCGCCTTTAGCAGGCGTTTTGCCTGACATCGTCGCCATGCTTTCGCAGCTAGCTTCCAATTGTTTCGCCACATCATTGCCGCCGCCGCAAGCTGTCAGTCCCAATGTCGCGACCGATATCATCAAAATTTTATACATACATTCCTCCAGGTTATAAGACACCATAGTCAAGTCCTGACCTTTAGACAAACAAAAACGGGCCCCATGAGGGCCCGTTAGAATTAAATATTAATGGCAAAAGAAAGGGTTTATTCTTCTTCTTTTGTTTCTTCTGCAGGAGCCGCATCAGCTTCTTTAGCTTCTGCCGCCGCCGCTTTTTCAGCAGCAAGTGCTTCAGCTTCAGCAGCTTTAGCCGCTTCTGCTGCTTCTTTTGCAGCTTGTTTTGCTTCTTCTTCAGCAGCTTTACGAGCTTCAACGCGTTCTTTTTGTGATTCAATCAGTTCCAAAGCTTTTGCGCCCGGCTTCCCTTTAATCGGGTTGTTACCGTGCTTCCACTCCCAAAGACCAGCGGCGCCAAGGAAACGTGCAACACGCTCTGTTGGACGTGCGCCTTTGGCAAGCCATTCTTTGATTTTATCGGCATCGAGAATTACCCGATTTTCATCGTCTTTAGCAAGCATCGGGTTATAAGAACCAACCCGTTCGATATAACGGCCATCACGCGGGGCGCGAGCGTCCGCAATGACAACACGGTAGTAAGGTCTTTTCTTTGCCCCGTGACGGGCCAATCTGATTTTTAATGACATAGTTTTTTCCTTCGTTTTTAACTAATTAGAATTGAAATTATTTTTTCTTTGGCCCACCAAGACCAGGTAATCCACCGCCTAAGCCCGGCAATCCGCCGCCGCCAAGACCGGGTAGTTTGGCACCACCCATTTTCTTTTGCATGTCCGCGATCATCTTTGGGTCAATATCCCCAAGGCCGCCCATACCACCGCCAGACATATCGGGCATACCGCCGCCGCCCATCATATTACCCATCATGCCTTTCATGCCGCCCTTGCCCATTTTCTTCATCATGTCAGACATTTGACGGTGCATTTTCAAGAGCTTGTTGACATCTTGCACTTCCATGCCGGAGCCCTTGGCAATCCGTTTTTTACGCGAGGCTTTAATCAAAGCAGGCTTGCGACGTTCTTCGGGGGTCATGGAATAAATAATCGCCTGTTGACGGGCGAGAAGCTTATTATCCCCCCCCCCCATCTTATCGACGGCTTTACGCATTTTTCCCATGCCCGGCATGAGTTTCATCAAACCGCCCATGCCGCCCATTTTATTGATTTGACCAAGTTGCTTGGCAAGATCATCCAGATCGAACTTGCCTTTTTCCATTTTCTTGGCAAGTTTTTCGGCTTCTTTCTGGTCAATAACTTCGGAAGCTTTTTCTACCAATGAGACAATATCGCCTTGACCCAAAATTCGCCCAGCAATTCGCTCTGCGTCAAAGGCTTCTAATCCGCTTAATTTCTCGCCTGTGCCTAAAAACTTAATTGGCAAACCAGTTACAGCACGCATCGACAAAGCCGCGCCGCCCCGTCCATCCCCATCAATACGGGTAAGCACTAAGCCAGTTAGCGGCAGACGGTCGTGGAACCTGCGTGCTGTTTCCACCGCATCTTGCCCTGTTAAAGCATCGGCAACCAATAAGGTTTCGATCGGGTTGGTCGCGGCTGCAATATCAGCAACTTCATTCATTAATTCATCATCGAGGGTCGTACGACCTGCGGTATCAAGGAAGACAACATCAAATCCGCCGAGCTTCCCTGCTTCCATTGCCCGCTTGGCAATTTGAAGTGCCGTTTGGTTTTCGACGATTGGCAGGAAGTCTACTCCCGCTTGTTCAGCCAAGATTTTTAGCTGTTCCATCGCGGCAGGACGTCTTGTGTCCAAAGATGCCAGCAAAACTTTTTTCTTTAATTTTGTACGCAAATAAAGCGCTAATTTGCCTGAAGTCGTGGTTTTACCTGAACCTTGCAGTCCGGCCATCAAAATGGCGGCAGGCGGACGCGCATTTAAATTCAGTAGAGAAGAGGCAGGAGCTTCTTCACCTTCCTCTATCTTACCACCAAGCATTTCCACCAATGCATCGTGAACAATTTTGACAACCTGTTGCCCCGGCTTGATGGAGCGAACAATTTTTTCACCGACAGCTTGTTCTCTTACATTGGCAACAAATTCTTTGACAACGGGCAAGGCAACGTCGGCTTCGAGCAATGCCACGCGAATTTCGCGCATAGCCGCACCAACATCTTTGTCCGACAAAGAACCTTTGCCGGTGAGATTGTCGAATACGCCGCCAAGGCGGTCTGATAAAGCTTCAAACATTTCTACCCAAATTTCCTTACTTCTAACCCACATGCAAAAATACCCCGATGAGCGATAACGCCGATCAGGGGACCCCGTCACTCTCGTCCCATATGGGTGTCGCAGTGAACAGAGCGCAAATACATTTGCGCGGGAATGGGCGGCTTATAAGCGGGTCGCCACAAGGTGTCAATTGATTATCTTACCTATAAATAGAGCCTTACACGATTAGATAAGAACATCACCGTCCCTCGCATAACAAGGAAAGGGGCGGTAAATTTCATCTTGGTCTTTATTTGCGAGCACTCATTGCTTTTTTAAAGGCGGGGCGGGCACGAACACGGGCAAAATAATCAGCTATTTTACCTTCTGGTATGGGAAATTTGCACATGACTTCAGCCCAACCAGCACATTGCCCCAAAATAATATCTGGCACGGTAAACTTATCCCCCATGGCATATTTATTATCCCCCAGACGTTCTTCCAAATGCTGCATTGCTTTTTTAAACTCAAGAGCACAGGCAGGTTTTACATTCTCGGCCTTTAAAGGTTCAGTATAAATCCAGTCATGTTTGGACCAAACCCAACACGCATGATCAACTTCGTCAGCAGCAAAATGCACGAAACTATCCATTTTAGCCCGCTCGATCGTACCTGCCGGATAGGTTAATCCACCATGTTTATCGGCGAGGTACTGACAGATCGCAATCGAGTCAATAATAACATCATCTCCGACAAGCAAAGCTGGCACTTTACCCGATGGGTTATATTGCTTTGCCTCGTCACTTCCCGGCATGGCAGGAATGATTTTATATTCAAGGCCAAGTTCTTCCAAACACCAAACCACACGGGATGCCCGTGTCATAGGTGAACCAATTAATGTGTACATATTATTCTCCAATCTGATTATGTCATCAGACTAGGGCAATCTATGCCACTTTCCATATAAAAAAATGTAGCCTTGCCATTCACAATTTCGTGTAAGTCGTTTTAAGCCAGATCAGAGGGGAAGTATTTTTGTGTCCGATTAGCAAAGGCAACCAATGACAACATGACCGGTACTTCTACTAGTACACCAACTACTGTTGCCAACGCCGCCCCTGAATTTAACCCAAACAAGCTGATAGCAACGGCTACCGCCAGTTCAAAGAAATTAGAAGTCCCGATCATGGCACAGGGTGCCGCGATCTTGAAAGGTACTTTCCACAACCATGCCCACCCATAAGCAATCGCAAAAATACCGTAGGATTGAATGAGTAATGGCACGGCAATTAACCCGATAATCATTGGCTTATCTAAAATTACATGGCCTTGAAAACCAAATAACAAAACAACTGTGGCCAAAAGCCCGAAGATAGATAACGGTTTAATCATCCCAATAAATCCGTCTATGGCCGCTTGTCCATTTCGCGCATCCAAAAAGCGGCGCATAATCATACCTGCCGCCAAAGGAATAACCACATATAGACACACCGCTAAGATCAGAGTTGCCCACGGCACGGCGATATCTGTGACCCCCAATAAAACAGCGACGATGGGGGCAAAGGCAAACACCATAATCGCATCATTGATACTCACTTGGGCGAGAGTATAGGCAGGGTCACCCTTCGTCAGTTGTGACCATACAAATACCATGGCCGTGCACGGCGCTGCGCCAAGGAGGATCAATCCGGCAATATATCCCTGCGCGTCCTCTATCGGGATCATCCCTGCAAATACATGTTTAAAAAAGAACACACCAAGGGCCGCCATAGTAAATGGTTTTATCAACCAATTTACGACCAAAGTAATCGCCAAGCCCTTGGGCTTATTTCCAACCTGCTTGAGACTGGTAAAATCCACAGCAATCATCATCGGCCAAACCATGGCCCAAATCAGGACGGCAACCGGAAAATTTACATTCGCATATTCCAGATTAGCCAACACCTGAAAAGCATCTGGAAAGACTTGCCCCAACAAAATCCCCGAGCCCATACACAGGCCAACCCAAATTGATAAATATTTTTCGAAATTTCCCATGATGCACTCTTACAAACTCGCCAAATGGCCTTTGTTACAGTGCTTATCACTTACCTTATTATATTTCAACTATTGATGAAGTATTGAATTGTATTATTTATCCTTCGGTGTCGATAAACTTTCCATAATCCCGCAAACTTCGGGATGGCCGTTACAACATGTTTCCACCAGTGACGTTAATAGCCCATTGATCGCTTCGATATTTGCACAATAAATTTTATACCGGCCATCGCGGCGAACTGTTACCAAACCGGATTGCGTCAAAATATTCAAATGCATGGAGAGGCTATTGGCAGCCACCCCTAATTTGTCAGCTAACACACCGGCACGCATGCCAGCTTCGCCTTCCGTCATCAAACTCCTGAAGGCCAACAATCTGGTTTCTTGTGATAAAGCCGATAGGCGTAACAGTGTGGTTGGTAAATCTTCCATCTGATATGCTTACCATTTTGCCCCAAAGACCAAAAGGCTTTTTAACATCTAATGCCTGAAGTGACGCATGCCAGTAAAGACCATTGCCAGACCAGCTTCATCAGCGGCGGCAATCACTTCATCATCGCGAATAGAACCTCCGGGTTGAATAACTGCCGTAGCGCCTGCTTTTGCTGCGGCCAATAGTCCGTCTGCAAAGGGGAAAAATGCATCTGATGCGACGACACACCCTTTGGTGCGCGGTTCGTCCCACCCGGCGGCTTGTTGGGCGTCATCCGCTTTTCGAGCTGCAATCCTTGCGCTATCAATCCGGCTCATTTGGCCTGCGCCAACACCTGCTGTGGAGCCGTCTTTCACATAAATAATGGCGTTGGATTTTACGTGTTTTGCAACTTTCCACGCAAAGAGCATATCACTCATCTCTGTATTTGTTGGCTTGCGTTTGGTCACAACTTTTAGGTCTGCGGTTGGTACATGCCCATTATCGCGGTCTTGTAATAAAAACCCGCCCGCTACATTTTTCATTGTCATACTCGAATCTTGTGGGCTCGGAAGACCACCGGACAACAAGACACGCACATTTTTCTTCTTAGCGAAAACAGCAAGCGCATCTTCATCTGCTTCGGGTGCAATCACCACTTCGGTAAATACTTTTGAAATTGCCTTGGCTGTTTTCAGATCAAGCCGTCCATTAAGTGCCACAATGCCGCCAAAGGCAGAAACAGGGTCACACGCAAGCGCGGCCTTATACGCAGACAAGAAAGATTTGCCTTGTGCCACACCACAGGGATTGGCATGTTTGATAATCGCGACGGCAGGTTTGGCACCGTCAATATGGGCGCCAAATTCAGCAACAAGCTCAAAGGCTGCGTCCGTATCATTAATATTATTATATGATAGCTCTTTACCTTGAACTTGTCTTGCCGTG
>JAJRSG010000304.1 GCA_024278915.1 Alphaproteobacteria bacterium | reverse complement strand
GTGTATCTCTCTGCTGAATATTTCAAGCGACATTTCTATATGTCAATGAAATGCAAAAATCGGTAAGCCGCAGTAGCTCAGTGGTAGAGCGCATCATTGGTAATGATGAGGTCGGGAGTTCAATTCTCCCTTGCGGCACCATTTTCCCCAATATAAACAATAGGTTACGAAATTATTTCTAGTTTGTCAAATTACTAAAAATAAAAAGTAAGCCTATAGTAAGCCACCTCCCCCATTTCGCATGGTTTATAGAGCTAATGTTTCATAAAAGGGTTTGATCGCCTTAGTATATTCGATATGCATCATTTGGTGTTTTCGATTTAGATCAATTTGCCTTTCGGCACCGTAATGCTGACCGGATAGGCCAGTTTAAGCATTCTAGCCGAAGCAAACTAAATAACCTAAAGTGCGGTTATAGCTCAACGTGGTTTCTAAAAGGAATGTAGGGTTTTCACCCATAAGGCATATGGCATCAACTGGGCCAATATTGTATACTGCCAGTGTTCTAGACTAATGATGTGCAACTGAGAGAATGGCGTTCAATATAGGCGTCTATATCAGATTGTTTATACCTAACCGCACGCCCAAGCTTCACAAAAATTGGCCCTTCCCCATTACAACGCCATTTGTTTAATGTTGAAACGGCCAGTCCTAAATGATCCGCAGTTTGTTCTACGGTTAAAAGCATGAAATTTGATCGTGTATTACTATGCATTGTTTGTCCAACTCTTTAAGCTAATGGATGCGCGCGTGAACGCGCATCAGGTTATTTCAAAATATTCTATATCTTATTTTTGCTTAGCCCGCGACCAAACGAGGTCAGCGCCGTCGTCATGGTCGAACAAGGCGGCGTTTACGGGCTTAGTGAGCATTGGCCCGTCGAGTAGAACTTTGATGTAATCCAGCGGTTCGTCGCCGTCTTTGGTTTCTTTCCAGGCTACGCCAAAATCGCTTTGTCCAGATTTGATGAAGTAGTCTGGGCTATCATTATTTTTCTTATTGTCATTAGCTACAAATTTGATATTGTGTGACATGCTCAGAGTAGCGATTCTGCCTTCGTAACCTGTCTTTGTTTGTTTAAATGTTCCTATATTTGCCATCATAAATCCTTTCGGCTTTGGGGTTAAGTGAAACAGTCTCTAAGCTAGCTCGCGCTTGGCTTTCTTAAATCCGTGGTCACTGGCTAGAAAGCCGGTGAGCATGGAGGGGATAAGCGCGCCTACGGCCTGTTTCTCGCCGTAAGTTTGCTCATAAAGGGATGCGTATATTTTAAGGTCAGCCATAAGGTCTGGCGGTAATGACACAGATAATTTTGAGGGTGTCATATCGGGTAGTTTTGCGAGTTTTAAGATGGGTTTGGCCATTTATTGGTCTCCATAAGGTTTGAGGATAAGATCGCGGCGGACAATGACGTTAAACCGCCATCCGGGCCGCACTTTTAAGCTGGGCTGCACGTTGAGATTACGGTCAATAATGCGCTGCCCCGCTATATTGGCGCTGTCTTGCCCCGCATTTTGCAGGGCACGTGTGAGCCTGTCATCGCTATCGGAGGCAAGCTCTGAACCAATACTCAGCAAGGATGACAAGGCTGCGCCTTTAATGAACTGCCAAGTATGTCGATCCACTTTATCTTTCAGACCAGCAAAGCCTTGGCCGTCCACGGCGGGTAAATTATCAAGCTGGATAGAATTCCCATTGGGGAATATTATTCGCGTCCAGACTACAAGGGCGTGAGTTTGCCCGTAAGCAATGACGCTATCATAATTACCAATAAGCTTTGCCCCTTGAGGAATGAGTAAATACTCACCCGAGACTGTATCGTACACATTCTCCGATACTTGCCCGATAATTTGCCCCGGCAAATCGGAGTTAAGCCCCGTAATCAGGCTCGCAGGGATTAAAGTGCCTGACATGACTTGATATGGAGAGCGCGGGGTTTGAAGATTGTGGCTGTTATAAATATCGCCCCCTTCTTTACCTAAAAACGCTATTTTATTTTCATGTTGATTGGGATCGATGGCCGCTCCGCTTGTCTGATAACCAAACGGCGTTTGAATGGGCGGTGCGTATTCTATGGGGATATTTGGATAAGCAGGGAATATATCCGGCTGCGAAGTAAGAGCAGCACTGGTTTTATCCGTGTTGAGCGAGAAGAACAGACCAGCTTGCTGTATTTCTGCCTGTCTTTCAGAATGGCTTTGTCCATAATTTTGTGGCGGGTTTGAATTTGCACCAGTGTTGACAGTAGGTCTTGGGCCAAGCTGCGGTGCAGATTGGCGTTTCTATTGTTTAAGTGCTTGGTTATCCGCCATATAGGCCGCGCCAAGGTCGCCTGGTAATGGCGGCCCTAACATCGGTTTGGGCTTTATTTCAGCATATGTCTTCGGCAATTGATCAAGGCCATCAGGCATGGGTTTATGGGTGACATTGTAGAGCTCGTCCCCGCTCTCATCATCATAACTTGGGACTTGTAAGGCCACAGCAAGCGCAGTGAACATGATAATACCGAGTATGGCCGCCCCGCCCATCAAGGCTTTACGGTTAAACCGCCGCACGGGCCTTGGCTTGGCGCGAATTGCAAGCTCGGGGTTTTGAATGGGCTCGCTCATGCCCGTTTCTCTGTTCTGACAATGCGCACTATGGTCTGATCTTTTTCACCAATGCGAAGCTCGGCAACGTCAAACAAGCCGTTTTCTCGAATGCTTGGCAAAATATCCGATACATCGGGGGCTTTGCCGCCGTGCCGCATATTCAGGCGCGATATTTTTAAATCGCTAATTGGGATTTCTTTGAGTTTCATTTTAGTCTCCATTTGAGTTAGCGATGAAGTCTAAAAGGTCGATTTGCGCTAGGCCGACTTCATCAAAAAGGCCAAGGTCACAAGGTTTCTGCACCGCAAACGGGTTGCGCTTCGGTGTCATAGGGTGGGTAGTTCGGGCGGTGAGTTTCTCGCCAAGGGTGACGGGGCGAACCCCATCAATAAGGGTCTGCGCTCCGACTTCGGTTTGCTCTATTTGAGGTTTGGTTCTCATGCCGCGCTCTCGGTGCGGAGCCTGCCTTTTGTGCAGAACAGAGCACAAAGGCGTTCCCGCTCGGCCTTTGCCGCGTCCAGTGCTTCGGGTAAAAGTTCATTCGCGACTTGGGTCAGATAGGAATTGTCACTATCGGTATAATTGGCCTCGATGCCCCATAGGCTCGCGGCGTGGTCTGTGATTTCTGTTCCGTCAATGCTGACTGATAGGACAATGCCGCAATAAACCCATTCATCATTCAGCCAAGCCGCCATGACGGACTCGGCCTTGGCTTGCTGTTCTTCAAACCTTTTGCGCCATCCATTTCCATCGCCTATATATCCTGCGGCATTTGGGTCAAGGCTCGGCCAAAACCCGCAATCTCTTTCGTCGGGTTTATCAGGTGTATCGTCATGGGCAATTCGTGCCGTGACGGTATAGTCCCCCACGTCCACGCTTATGCTGTCACCAAGACAGACATAGGTTTGAAATTTTTCTAAAAAACTCATGCCACCCTCCGCATATCAAAACCTGATTTGTCACATAGGGCGATAAGTTTGGCGGTATCGGCGGCGGTAAGGTTATCGCCACATTGGCGGTAAATACTGCCTTGGCACAAAGCCGAATTACGTTTTACCACATGGCTCCACCTATACGGGCCGCGCCCATCTTCGCGGGGTTTGACTGGATCAAGAGGCGCGGAGGCGTCAAAGACGCCGACAGGGAAAATATCATGCGCCATGACTAGTGCGCCCCGAAAATATGGAGTTCATCAAAAGCGGTTTCGATTGTGAGAATATCGCCTGACAATTCCATATCGCGCCCCATGGCGGCATAGTCGATATAGTTTTCTAAATTGGCGGGAATCTCTGTGCCGCAATCTTCGGTCAGGCTCCGTGCATAGTCTTCTAGGTTTTCAAATTCGCCGTAATAATTATCAAAGGCGGTTTTGGCGTCTTCTAAGTCGCCGCCAAAATGCTCTAAGAGTTTACCGCCAAGGGCTCCGTGCTCCTCGATAAACTCGGCTAAATTTGCCACGCTCTCGAAGCTTTCCCATTCAGAAATAGGCGCGCCCTCAAAACCCTCATAATCGTGAATTGCCCATTCTTCTGCCTCTGGTTCTGGTGAACTTTCTAGCATGGCTGTAACTTGGTTTTGTATATGGGTTTCGCCTTGGGTCGCGTCTATCCACCGACCATGTAAGCGCCCGTTATTATAAGCGGCAAGACAAGCCACATAAATCCGAATGGGGTCGGGTTTATGCGTAAGGCGCAAGGGCGCGGGTTTAGGGTCTGGGGTTTGGGGTGTTGGTAAGGCCATCGGTTTTGTCTCCAATGCCTGCCCAGAACTGCACCTGCCAATCAGACGCAAAACTTTCCCCCCGCAGGGGGGCGGGGGTGGGCGGCAAGGAGGCCATCAGGCGGCGGGCATTGAGGGGATGGTGCAAGGGTTTTGGTAGGACGGCTTTGGCGAACTCAAACGATATTGTGCCAAAACCCTTGCAGCGTCACCGCCCGCTGCCAGACTGGCCGTCCGCCCACCCCCGTCCCCCGAGGAGGGAAGAAAAAATGAAATGCCGGTGCGCAGCGCCGCTTCGAGCAAGGCGAAGCCGCGCAGGCGTCAGCCGAACGAAGTGAGGGAAGGATCAAAGCCCGGAGGGTGGAGACAAGCGAAGCTCTTGCTCAGCGCGGGCTCCATTCACGAGAGCCCGGTCGCGGCTAACCGCGAGACGCTCATGAAATGTCTATACTAATTAGTTGTTTATATTTTCTGTCAAGCGTGCACTTAAAGGTTGATGATTATTCATAAATATTATTGATGAAGCCATGAATCATAATATCGGTAAAGTAGTCAGTCACCCAATAGAACTTATTTTATCGTAAGCCCATCAAGCCTTAGCACCTTTTCTTTCAACCATCGCCACAAAGGTCATGATGATGGTGCAAGCTATGATTACACTAAGGCAAAAGAGAACGCCTTTTTGATAATTGCCTTCTGTGCCAATAAATTTGGCGACTAAAGCCGGGCCAATGGCAAGGCCTATGCCGATAATCATAAAAGTTGACATCACAAGGCGGCCACTTACGTCGATCTTAGCCAATAGTCCCAATAAGAACGTCAGCACAAATGTCCAGCCAAACTTAAATATTGCTGCCGTGATGAAGTATGTAGTGTAAGTTAGTTCGGTGCTAAATAGCCATACTGCAAGCGTGAGCATCAGCATACCAATGATAATAGGTATCAAATTGTTAACGCGCCCCCCCATAAATGAGGAGAGAGCCGCGCTGGCAATTCCGAAAAATGTTGCGATAGATAGCACAAATCCAACTGCAATTTGGTCAATGCCAGCATTGACGCCTATTCTTTCCGCATATGTCCACACGCCGCTTAATGAAACATAAAACAAAAATATACCAAATAGTCCCAATACTTCCAACAGAACATTCCCTTCAATCGACTTGGGCCGTATGTCTTGCGGTGTTAATTTATTAAGCTCTGGAAAGTTTTTGACCATTGGAATTACCAACAATATTGCAACAGCCATCATCAAATAAAGAGCCTGCAAACCCGTCTTTGCAAAAAGCAGAGGGAGAACGGCAAGTCCGACTGCGCTAAGCGTTAATTGCCCTAACGTGTGCAAACCAAAGGCACGGTCGGGATTATTCATCCCGCCCATAGTCGTGAAACAAATCATCATAATGGTTCCGTTGGCAATACCTGCTAGAAATCTAAGAACTAGAATGGTCTGATACTCCATGCCCGAAACAGTATGAAAAAACGCGGTGATGCTCAGCAAAGAACTGGCGATAATAGCCACGTAAAGCGCACGCCGTGTGGAAACCCGCCTTAGCCAATAATACGCAGGTAAGGTCGCCAGAGCCATCCCCGCAAGCTCACCAGAAATAATATACCCAGCTTGGTCAAGCGCTATGCCTTGCTTTGTCACCATCTCACCAACGACTGTCGGTGCGATGACGAGAATGGCGATAGCAATGGCTGGGAAAAATATAATTGACCAGAGCAATCCGATAGGGTCTTTGGCTACACTTACTGAGTTCATTGACATTTTTATTTCCCCTTTTCTTATTATTTTAAACCAAATAATTTGTGACACTTTTTTACGGGCTATTGACCTCTTGTTCCGCATTCATAACTAATAAGTGGCAAGGCTGTTTTCTTGTTTGCTAACGCCATCTTATTGACCAAACCCGATTGTGGCTTTCACTTCCAATAGTTCCTCAAGCCCGAAAACACCCCATTCACGGCCATAGCCAGATCGTTTGAAGCCGCCAAGCGGCGCGCCAAAATCGTATTCTGGGTTATTGAGATACACTTGTCCAACGCGCAGCTTTGCGCCAACTTTTTGCGCCCGCTCATGGCTAGCCGATTGCACATATCCCGCCAAACCAAATGGAGAATCGTTAGCAATTTCTATGGCATCCGCTTCGTTTTCATATCCAATGATACACAGGACAGGACCAAAGATTTCTTCCTGTGCAATCGTCATGGAATTGTCAACATCGCTAAATACGGTTGGCTTGGTATAAAACCCTGTCGATAAACCATCAGGCCGCCCAACGCCACCGCAAACCAATGTTGCACCTTCATCAATGCCTATTTGAATATAATTTTGTACGCTGTTCCACTGCCCTTTTGATACAAGCGGCCCCAAGAAAGTATCTTCGTTATTGGGATCGCCAACAACAAATGTTTCAACGACTTTGGCCGCAATTTCTGCCGCTTGTTTAAGGGCAGATTGTGGCACAAGCATTCGTGACGGCGCGATACAGTTTTGCCCACAATTAAAGAACAGTCCTTGAACAGCCGCTGTAACCGCAGGTTCAAGGTCTGCATCATCCATTATAATGTTGGCAGATTTGCCGCCAAGTTCAAGACCAACACGCTTTACTGTATCCGCCGCACACTTAGCAATATGGGTTCCCACGCCTGTGGAGCCCGTAAAGGACACCATATCCACATCAGGATGATTGACCAGTAAATCCCCTGTGCGAGACCCTGCCCCATTAACGAGGTTAAATACACCAGCAGGAACCCCTGCTGCGTGAAAGACTTCTGCTAATATATGGGTAGATGTGGAGGACACCTGACTTGGTTTTAATATCATGGTACAGCCTGCCGCTATAGCAGGCACTAACTTACTGCTGACTTGATGCACGGGAAAATTCCAAGGTGTGATAAATGCGCAAACACCAACGGCTTCTTTGGTAATACGCGTCGTGCCGCGATCTTCGTAAAATTCAAATGTCTCTAATTCTTTCAATAATGTTTCCAAATGGAAAATTACCGTTGCCGCATGTAAAGCCATCGTTTGTGTTAATGGCGCACCGATTTCAGAGGAAATAGCTTGGGCGATATCGTCATGTCGTGTCTTGTAGGTTACAAGAATTTTTTGCAGTAAATCAACGCGGTATGCTTTACTGGTTTGGGAGTAATCCTTAAAGGCCGCGCGCGCAGCGCTAACAGCAGCATTCACTTCATCCGCGCCCGAATTAGCAATCATTGCAATTGGTTTCTCTGTAGCGGGATTAATAATCTGTATCCGGTCAGATCCCACAGGGTTAACCCATTTCCCATTGATATAGTTTTGACTTAAATCCTGCATAATACTCTCCACTTTAAATTGCTTGCTCTACCAAGGTTTCCACGAGCCGAACCCAATAGCTCGCTCCAATGGCTAAAATGTCATCGTTAAAATCATAATGTGGATTGTGCAGCATGCAGGGCGGCGCACCGCCGTTTTCATCTCCGCCGCCTATGAAAATATAACACCCTTTTTGCTTTTGTAGGAAAAATGCAAAATCTTCGGAACCCATAATTTGTTCCGCGTCTGCGTCTACATTATTTTGCCCAACGACTTTACCTGCCGCTTGTACGGCAATGTTTGTCGCGGATTTCTCATTGAGCAGCGGAGGATAACATTTTGTGTATTCGAAGCTAGCATCAGCGCCATGGGTTTGACTAAGGCCTTGTGCAATTTCACCAATGCGGCGCTCAACGAGCGTTCCAACTTCTGCGTCAAAATAACGGCACGTTCCTTCAATTACTGCGGTGTCAGGGCATACATTAAGCGCGTCGCCCGCATGAAATTTCGTAACGCTCACCACAAGCGGTCTATTAACGTGAACTTCGCGGCTCGCTATCTTTTGCAAAGATTGCACAATCTCTGCGCCAATTAAAATCGCGTCTACCCCTTCATGGGGCAAGGCAGCGTGACAGCCTTTGCCGTTAACTGTGATTTTGAATGTATCAAAAGCTGCCATAAATGCGCCGCTTCTAACCCCGACAACGCCTTTTTTTAGGCCGGGGTAATTATGGAGGCCATAAATAGACTCCATTGGAAAGCGTTCAAGAACGCCCTCATTTATCATGCGGTCTGCCCCGCCTTTGCCTTCTTCAGCTGGTTGAAAAATAAAGTATAAGGTACAATTATTTGGCGGGTTTTGAGAAAAATATTTCGCAGCGCCGAGCAACATAGCCGTATGGCCGTCGTGGCCACAGGCGTGCATTTTCCCCGCGTTGACAGATTGATATGGCAGCCCGGTTTCTTCTTGTATATGCAGCGCATCCATATCGGCGCGCAATCCGTAAGCAGGCCCATCCCCGCTTCGTAGAACGCCAATAACGCCCGTTTCAGCAATGCCCGTATGAACTTCAAGGCCGAAAGATTTTAGTGCATTTATGACGACATTCGCTGTGCGTTTTTCTTCATAAGCGGTTTCAGGGTATTGGTGTATAAGTCACTTAACGATACCGATCTGTTATTTACCGAGGTGCCTTTTCTAAAAGTTAACAGGTCTGGTCAATTATAGCTGCTTTCAAAGCTGCATGTAAGGGATAATTATTTGTCATTCTATCAAACAATGTTGTCTGTAAAAAAAATAGCACTTATCGGCGTGGTCGTAGTTCCATCTCTTTGTTCGGAAGGAGTATATGCTCAAGTGCCGGAAGAAATAATCGTTACAGGCACTAGAATAAAGCAAAGTAACTTACTAGCCAGTAGCCCAGTCACCTCCTTAACCAATGAAGATATCGCAACACGTGGCATTACTCGGGTCGAAGATTTGATCAATGAACTTCCCCAAGTATTCGCAGGACAAGGTTCAAACATTTCAAATGGTGCAACAGGTATTGCCACAGTTGATTTAAGAGGGCTCGGAGCCTCTCGAACCCTAGTACTCATTGATGGCCGCCGTATGGCTTCTGGCACCATAAACCAGATAGCACCTGATCTTAACCAAATTCCGGCAGCACTAGTTAAAAATATAGATGTGTTAACAGGTAGTGTTGGAGCGGTGTACGGTTCAGACGCGCTGGCTGGTGTCGTAAATTTTCAGATGGAGCGGGATTTTGAAGGGCTCAGGCTTGATGCACAAATAGGAGTTTATCAACATAGCAATGGTAATGAAGCAATTCAAACTGCCCTTAGATCTTCTGAAAATTTAGCTAACTCTTTGAAGGGAAATCAACTTGATGGAGCAACCAAGGATTTCACTTTAATTTATGGCCACAATTTTAGGAATGGCAATGGTAACATTACTGCGTATCTGGGATACAGAGATGCTAAAGAAATATTACAATCCTCTCGTGATTATTCAGGCTGCCCAATAAGAGGTGGAGGGATAGCTGGTGGGCAAATATTTTGTGGTGGCTCTTTAACAAACGCTACTGGTACCTTTAGTATTAATACAGACGGTCGCTTATTTACTATTGACCCCACTACAGGAAACACATTTCAACAAGTTTCCTTAACTGATCAAGCTGGATTGCCGAGTATAAATTTTTATAATTTTAATTCGGCTACCCACATCCAACGCCCTGACAAACGTTATACTATTGGTCTCTTTGCCCATTATGACTTGGGTTACCGTGACGAAGTTTACAGTAATTTGATGTATGCCACTGATAATTCTATTTCGCAGACGGCCCCATCAGGAAACTTTTTCAGCTCAAACTTAGTCAGCTGCGACAACCCATTTTTGTCAAACCAACAGCGCGATATTATTTGCACTTCAAAGGGCTTAGGCCCCAATGATACTGCCAATCTCAGCATCGGCAGGCGTAATATAGAAGGTGAACCAAGACAAACGACTCTACAGCATAAATCTTACCGCATTGTGGCCGGTCTAAGAGGTGATTTTCGCTTACTGGAAGGACTTGAATACGATATATCTGCGCAATTCTCATCAGCAAAACTTGATCAAGAATTTAACAATGAGGTATCTATTCGTAACATACAAAACGCATTACTCGTTACGACAGATGCCAATGGAATCCCCATTTGTGATTCTGTTGTAAACGGAACGGATCTAGCCTGCGTACCTATAAATTACTTTCAAATAGGTGGTGTTACTCAATCTGCCCTTGACTATATAAGTACACGAGGCCAGCAAAATGGCCGTTACAAACAAACCATAATGCTCGCAACAATTTCCGGAAGTTTAGAAAATTACGGAATTGTGGTTCCTGGTGCGTCTTCAAGTGCAAAGTTTGTACTAGGGGGAGAATACAGAAAAGATGACTATTTCTTTAACCCCGACGCGGCTTTAATCAGTGGCGACATCGCTGGAAAAGGAATGGCAGAAGTTGGTTTTTCTGGAGTGTTCGATAGCCTAGAAACATTTGGAGAACTACAGATACCTTTATTAGAGAATAGAGCATATGCAAAAAACCTAACGTTTAAAGGTGCCTATAGATACGCCGATAATTCCCTCGCAGGCGGGAACAGCACCTACTCTGTCGGCGGTATTTGGCAAATAAATGATATCATTCGTTTACGAGGGAACTACCAAAGGGCATTACGTGTCGCAAATGCCATCGAATTATTTCAATCAAAATCATTAACCCTATTTAATTCCAGTGCAGGTGACCCTTGCGCGGGCAGCAGCCCTACAGCAACATTGTCCCAATGCGCGAATTCTGGAGTTACATTTGCACAATATGGCAACATTGCGATAAACCCGACAGGTCAGTTTAATGCGATCGTAGGTGGCAGCACCAATTTAAATCCAGAAAAATCAGATACATTTACTATTGGAGGGATTGTGCAAGGCATGGGGAACTTTGATGGTTTTTCCGCTTCGATAGATTACTTCGACATTGCCGTTAATGATTTCATAGATACAGCTCAGCCTATTCAATCAATTAATGAATGCGTATTTAATGCGGATCCCTTTTTTTGTGACTTAATCAAGAGAGACCCTAACTCAGGGTCCTTGTGGCAAAGCGAAAACGGTTTTGTTGAAGCAAAAAAAATTAATACGGGCTCGTTGTTTACAACTGGAATCGACATAAATGCGCGATACGAAAAAGAGCTGCCATCAGGTTTGGGGGGACTTAGCGTATCTCTAACTGGGACTTACTTGATTAATCGTATCACTCAATCTATTCCAAATGGACCCAAAAAAAATTGCGTAGGACTTTATGGGGATTTGTGCGGTTCTCCTAGTCAACGTTGGCGACATATTGCTAGTATAAATTGGCAAACAGACCATAATTTTGATGCGCACATTAATTGGAGACACTTTGCTGACGTCAAAGCTGATATTGGGTTAAATGTTCAAACTGGTTCATTTGATGAAAATCTTGGTGCGGCAGATTATTTTGATTTAGCTTTTACCTACCGTGGATTATCAGATGCCACTATTCGAGTTGGAGTAAATAATATATTTGACAAAGAACCCCCACTCAGCACATCCATAAGAACAAGTGCTGGTAATGGAAATACATACCCCCAAGTTTACGACGCACTCGGACGTTTTCTATTTGCTCGTATAACATTAGATTACTAGATAAATTACGACTACATTGACAAAGACGAAGATACCTAAAGTATAATGGAACTCAAAGCCATAAGAGGCTGTTTTATGTATTTAAGTAACCATTTTTTTCTAAGTATTTTACAATTTTTTCAGCAGCTTGTTTGGCGGTTTGCGTTGTTGTTTCTACGATAATTTCTGCATTTTCAGGGACTTGGTATTCACTATCAATACCTGTGAAGTTTTTGATCTCGCCCTTCCTAGCCTTCGCATAAAGCCCTTTTACGTCTCTTTTTTCGACAACTGATAATGGCGTATTTACATAAATTTCTAGAAACTCTCCCTCTTCCATTAAACGTCTCGCCATTTGGCGTTCAGCTTTAAATGGAGAAATGAATGACACCAAAACCATCAAGCCAGCATCAACCATAAGCTTTGCCGCTTCGCCAATACGCCTAATATTTTCAATCCGGTCCGCATCTGTAAATCCAAGATCTTTATTTAGACCATGGCGTACATTATCACCATCTAGGGTGTAAGTATGTCGCCCCAAATCAAATAGCTTTTTTTCTACTAAGCTTGCAATCGTAGATTTTCCAGCACCGGATAAACCCGTGAACCATAATACGACGGGTTTTTGGTGTTTCTGTTCCGCACGTTCCAACTTCCCGACAGCTAAATTTTGCCATGTTAAATTAGCGGCACGCCTTAATGAAAAATTCAACATTCCAGCCCCGACCGTATCATTAGTTTGTCGATCAATTAGGATAAAGCTTCCTGTGCTTTTACAAATATCAAATGGGTCAAAGGCAACTTGTTGAGCAAGTGAAAGGTTACATATCCCAATTTCATTTAACTCAAGAACATTTGCAGACGCATGCGAAAAATCATTGATATTAATTTTATGTTTTAAGTTAGTGATGCTAACAGAGGTTGTGGTGTTATTAATTTTTAATAGATAACTTCTACCCGGAAATAATTTTTGGGTAGACATCCATATGATCTTTGCTTGAAACTGATCAGAATATTGCGCGACGTTTTCTGAACTGCAAATTAGATCACCACGAGAAATATCGATGTCATCTTCTATTGTCAGTGTCACACTCTGATGCTTTTGCGCCCTATTTAGCTGACCATCAATCGTAACTATATCTTTTATCACAGATGTTTTTCCTGAGGGCATTACCGTTATTTTATCGCCCTGTTTTATCTGGCCAGCGACAATTGTTCCTGAATACCCTCTAAAATTTTGGTGGGGTCGGTTTACCCACTGCACAGGGAATCTAAAATTTTCCTTCTCGTTAGAAGGCACCACACTGATACCTTCAATATGACGAAGCAAGTTAGGCCCATTATACCACTTCATTCTTTCTGATCTACTGATAATGTTGTCCCCATGTAATGCAGAAATCGGTATGCAATGGATTGTCTCAAAGCCCAAGTCTGTGGAAAACTCTCTGAAATTTTCCTCAATTTCATTGAATTTTTTTTGTGAAAAATCAACCACGTCCATTTTGTTAACGGCCAAGACAACATGTTTCACCCCTAACATGGAAAGAACATAGCTATGGCGCCGTGTTTGCACTTTCACTCCATGCCTTGCATCTACTAACAATATAGCAACATCGCTAGTTGAAGCCCCTGTCACCATATTACGGGTATATTGCTCGTGCCCAGGCGTGTCTGCGACAATGAATTTTCTTTTATTTGTTGAAAAATAACGGTATGCCACATCAATGGTTATGCCCTGCTCCCGTTCGGATTCTAGCCCATCAACTAATCTTGAATAATCAAACTCTGCACTTTGAACACCTTGAAAATCATTGTATTTTTGTAAGTCGACAAGCTGATCTTCATATATCAGCTTACTGTCGTATAATAACCTGCCGATAAGGGTCGATTTACCGTCATCAACACTTCCGCAAGTTAACACCCGTAACAAACCCTTATTTTCATGTGTTTGTAGATAAGATAAAATATCACTAGATAACAATTCTTCATTGAGGGGCATCTAAAAATACCCTTCCGATTTTTTTACTTCCATACTGGCACCGTTATCTCTGTCGATTACCCTGTCATGGCGCTCAGATGTTTTAGATAATAGCATTTCTTGGATAATATCTGGCAGCGTTTGGGCATTACTTTCGACAGCTCCAGTGAGCGGATAGCAGCCTAAAGTACGAAAGCGAACCATTTTTTCTTGAATGGCTTCACCTTTCTCAAGTACCAAACGCTCATCATCAACCATAATTGAAACGCCTTCCCTCTCAACAATACGGCGCTTAGCGGCAAAATATAAATTTGGAATTTCAATGTTATTTTTATAAATATACTGCCAAATATCCAACTCAGTCCAATTCGACAAAGGAAATACCCTCATGCTTTCGCCTTTTGAAACACGCGTATTATAAATACTCCATAATTCCGGCCTTTGAGCTTTGGGGTTCCAATGATGGTTTACTGTGCGAAAAGAAAAAACACGTTCTTTAGCCCGCGACTTTTCTTCGTCGCGGCGAGCCCCCCCAAAGGCAGCATCAAAACCATATTTACTCAATGCCTGTTTTAAAGCCTGTGTCTTCATTATATCTGTATGCTGAGCGGATCCATGTATGAAAGGATTTATGCCTTGCTTCACACCTTCAGGGTTTTGGTGGACGATCAGTTTTAATCCCATCTTATTTATTTGCTGATCACGGTATTTAATCATCTCCTTAAACTTCCACCCCGTATCCACGTGCAAAAGCGGGAATGGGAGTTTGGATGGGAAAAATGCCTTTAATGCAAGATGAAGCATTACGGCACTATCTTTACCTGCGCTATATAGAAGGACGGGGTTTTTACACTCAGAGACAACTTCACGGAATATATATATGCTTTCGGCCTCCAACCTTTCAAGATGCGTTAGTTCTTGTGCTTGAATATCAACTATCTGCCCATGTTTTTCCGTCGCTTTCCCATTTTTCATAGCAAATTGATGTTCTAATTCTTCCAATACTTTCAATGCAGCTGTTAAAGTCTTTACCGTACACTGTCCGCCGTTTTTCAACCGAGTAATCCCCTTACCATCCTTTAGTAACTTTCGAGAAATAGTTGTTATTGCCAAACCATGACGATCCGCAAATGATTCAGCCTGCTCAATAAGTGTCGAAATATCAGTCATAATACTCGGGATAAGTCCCACCTTTTCATTGAAAATACTGTCATATTCTATATTTTGTTAAAACTCAAGCCTATTCGTGGGATATATCCCACTATACTGCAAAGCTAAATTAGCCGATATTTATGGACAAGATCGAAGCGTGGCATACAATCTACAAAAAGGAGAAAATCATGAGTGAATTATCAGCTTTAATTGGTGGTACGGGCATATATGCCCTTGACGACACGGAGCTTAAAAAAGAAACAATCACAACCCCTTATGGCGACGTAACTGTTGAACGTACTAATGATTTGATTTTTCTTAACAGGCACGCCCCTAATCACATCGTACCACCTCACAAAATAAATTACCGTGCTAATATAAAAGCTCTACACATGATGGGGGTAAAAAGGATTTGCGCGACATTCGCAGTTGGCTCAATCAATCCAGATTTTGAACTTGCCGTCCCCGTCATCCTAAATGATTTTATCGATTATTCGTCAGGGCGTGAACATAGCTTTTTTGACGAAATAAAATCTGGCGTTGGGCATGTTGATGTAAGCGTACCTTTTTGTCCTATTCTAAGCAAAACTCTAGAAACCGAAGCTAATAAACTGGGTTTGAAAATAAGAAATGGAGGCGTATATGCCAGTACTAACGGGCCTCGCTTTGAAACTCCTGCAGAAATAAAAGCCTACCGGGCAATGGGGGCAGATGTTGTCGGAATGACCTTATGCCCAGAACTCCCTTTAGCACTTGAACTTGGCATGTCATATGCTGGATTAGCATTTTCAATCAATTGGGGTGCAGGTATGACCCCCAGCATCGAGCTCATTCATGACGGAGTCGACGCAATCAAGGAAAAAATGTTAAGGACAATGATTAACACACTTTACTCAACCAAAAATATAGACTGCACACCAGCCACCATTTTATAAACAAAAAACCCCGCGACAATGCGCGGGGTTTCAATTCAATATCTTTCTTAGGCTTAGAAATCAGCAGACAAAGCGACGCCAATCACACGAGGCTCATTTACAAACCCTGTATTATTATTGAAGTCGATACCACCTTTTAAGTTCACTTCATCGGTGACATTACGCACGAAAAGGGCCGCAGAATAACGTCCGTCTTCTGCTCGGTACCCAGCTTGTAAACCGCCTTCAAAGTTACCAGAAGACTGGAACTCAGGTGTTGTATAAAGCAAGAAATGTGTCTCGCCTTGCACGGCCCAATCTGTGTTAAAGAATAGCTCTCCACCATTCGCCAAAGGCATGGTGTATTCTGCAAATACATTTAGCGTAAGCTTTGGCGCATTCGGGAATGGGTTGCCGTCGATCAAGGCTTGGCCCAAAGCATTCAAAGGATCTGTCGGCGTACATTGCCCAGAACCACATGTCGCCGTTGCCAAAGTTGCATCTTGAATTTCTGTGTGATTATAGGCAAACCCAGCTTGCACAAAGAAATTATCGGTAACTAACCATTCAAGATCTGTTTCAAACCCATAACCAACACCTTGGTCTGCATTGATAACTTGATTAGAGTTAGTTGCGCCGCCAATAATCGAAAATTGCTGATTATCAATCTTATAATAATAAGTCGCTGCATTCAATCGCATCCTATTATCCATCAACTCGCTTTTAAAGCCAACTTCATAGGACTGGATTGTTTCAGATTGAGCAACTGTTTGTGGGTCAACAGCACCAAAATTGAAGGCGGAAAACGCAACGTCACGCCCCTGAATAGTTGGCCCTCTGAAACCACGCGCAACACGCGCATATAAATTGGTTGTATCTGTTGCACGGTATAAAGCGCTAATATCCCAGCTTAGATCATTATCGGAAACAGCGGTTGGGTTAACCGTTGGTCCAGGAGGTGGTGACGGCGCATCGAATTGACGATTATCATCTGTATAACGCAAACCACCTGTCAATGTTAACTGATCAGATACGTCATAGCTCGCTTGCCCAAAAACAGCCCATGTGTCATTGCCGTGGTGCACAACAGTACGTGGCGGGAATGCCGGACCTTCTGTAATAACATTAAAATCTGTATCAAAGTAATAGAAACCAGCCTGCCAGTTAAGTGGCCCTGCCCCATTAGAAGCAATTCTGAGTTCTTGAGTAAATTGTTTCAGGTTATCCAGGCTATCCTGTGTTTCAGCCGCAAATGGAATAAACCCTGGGAATGTTGTTGCATCAAGGATGCCATCAGGCGGGAAGCTTGTATCCGTTTGTCCAGACGGCAAACCATTTGGAACTGTCGCACCCAAGCCTGCGACAATTGTACCACCATCGATATCGCCTACACTTGAGCTTTTCCCACCTTCATAAGCAGTAATACTTGTGAGAGTAATTCCACCAAAGTCTACATTTAACTTACCAGAAAAACCATATGTATCGCCAGTTTGCTGATTGCTATTACCACCATCGAAATATACTTGTCTTCGATCGAAATGGCTTGCAAATCCGCCACCCGGTTTAATAATATTGGCTCTAAAAACAGCCGCTGTACCATTAAGGGAACGTCCATGGGCATTAAGCAAAAGATCGACATTATCTGACGGTGTAAAGAGCAACTGTAAGCGCCCGGCAACTTCTTCATAACGCCCTAAATCATCACCAGTCGTTCCAAGTGTCACATTATCAATGTAGTTATTACGTTTCCGGTATAATCCTGAAACACGAGCTGCGACTTTATCTTCAACGATTGAACCGCCAACACCTACTTCTGAATGAATTGTTCCAAATGACCCCATGCTCAGCTTGGCATTTCCACCTGCCTCATGACTTGGGCGGCGAGAATCAAACTTGATAATACCTGCCGGCGTATTCCGACCAAACAATGTCCCTTGTGGCCCTCTCAATACTTCGACCTGTTCTGAGTCATAAATTGGGTTACTTTTAAATAGTACATTTTCCTGTACAACATCATCAATGATAATAGACACAGGTTGTGATGCTGCCACATCAAAATCTACATTACCAAGTCCGCGAATATAAAAACGTGGGGCAAGCCGACCGTTAGAGCTTTCTGCGTATACACCAGGCACCCGCGCTGCAAGGGCCATGATATCTTCACCACCTAATTGTAGAGCGGAAAATTGATCACCATTCATCGTTGCCACAGAAATCGGCACATCCTGTTGGTTTTCAGCCCGTTTTTGAGCCGTGACGATAACCTCGTCTAAACCATTGGAGCTTTGCGCGAATGCCGTTCCGCTTAGCAATGAAGCGCTTACGCTTGCAAGCAGAATAGCTTTAATAGAAGTTGTTGATATAGACATGTGGGATCCCTTCCGGATGTGAGTATTTAATCTGTATGAAAATGTAATTTTGTTGCCCTAATGGTGGTGAGTCTTTCAGAAGAAAACTTAAGGCAAGTTTCAAAAATTACCATCTATTTTTTGTACTCATGCCACCATCTACTACAAGAGTGTTGCCCGAAATCCACACTGCGGCAGAACTAACGAGGAACAAGACCGCATTTGCGACATCTTCACCCTCCCCAAGGCGTGATAATGGCGCAGCATCCTTCCAGCGTTTAACTCCTTCTGGCCATTGTTCCTCAATTCCGGGTCGGACAATTAAACCGGGGGCAACTGCATTTACTCGAATATTATGCTTACCAAGCTCCAAAGCAGATGCCTTGGTAAACATAAGGAGCCCCGCCTTACTAGCGGCGTAATGGGAATGATTTTCCGCAGGAT
>JAJRSG010000303.1 GCA_024278915.1 Alphaproteobacteria bacterium | reverse complement strand
TTACGCCCTGCCATCACATCAAAAAATTCTTCCCCTGCTTCAGCATTTGGAAATAGAAATGTCGAAGTAAGAAAGACAGGTGGTTTCACAGACCCTTCTGACAACATTGGATCATAACCATAGCTCATCATCAAAGTTTCAGGGTGCAAAGGATGGTTACCGATGGCTGTCTTGTTATTGATTACCTTTTTCATGTCATTGTCCTAAATTTTATAAAAGTCTCGGTACCAATCTACGAACACTGGAATACCGTCTTGAATTGTTGTTTTTGGATCATACCCGAACGCCGCTTGCGCTCTTGATATATCTGCAAATGTCTCGCTGACATCCCCCATTTGTTTTGGAAGGTATATTTTTTCCGCTTCTTGTCCACACGCCATTTCAACGGCTGTCACTAAATCCATAAGTCCAGTTGGTTTCGAATTCCCCAGATTATAAATTTCGTGCAAACTATCTTTCGGTGGTGTGTCCACTATAGTCGTAAGGGCAGAAACAATATCGTCTATATAGGTGAAATCACGGAACATTTCCCCTGCAGCAAACAGTTTAATCGGCTGCCCGCGCAATATTTTTTCGGTAAAAATCCAATAGGCCATATCAGGCCGGCCCCATGCACCATATACCGTAAAAAACCGTAGCCCTGTCATCGGAATTCCGTAGAGATGCACATAGCTTTGACTCATCATCTCACCACTAATTTTCGTGGCTGCATAAAGAGAAGATGGCTTACGAACAATATCCGACTCGACAAAAGGCCCATCTGTACGGTCTCCATAAACAGAAGATGACGACGCATAAACAAGATGTTGTAAGTTTTTAGCGGCGCGAGAAAACTCCAACACATTCAAATATCCTGTCAGGTTGGAACGACCATAAGCCCGTGGGTTTTCTATGGAATAACGGACACCTGCCTGCGCAGCCAAGTTGACCACAACCCGCACTGTATCCGGAGAAATTACTTTCTCTAAAGCCCCATCATCTGCAATATCACATTGGGAAAAACGGAACCCTTCAAACTTTGCTAATTGTTCAAGTCTCGCCTGTTTCAAGGCCGGCGTGTAATAGTCATTTAGGTTGTCGACCCCGACAACCTGCTCGCCCGCTGCTAATAATGCGCGGCAAAGATGTGAACCTATAAATCCGGCAGCGCCGGTTACCAATATTGTCATTGCTAATCACTACTTTCTGTAAGCAAATTTCATTGAGTTTAACACTGTCTAAATTTCTTGGGCAGACCACTGACACTTAAAAATAATTGATCCACAGAGCGCAGCAAAAAACCAACCCCGTGCAATACTTCGTAACATCCTTTTAAATTCGCGTGTTCTGCTAGCGGAGCAGACCCTATCAAAGTCACCTATTTATGCAATCAAAAACCCGCTTACAGCAAAAACAAGACAGCCCGTTCATTGGCGCGTTGTAAAAAAGCGGTTTTTAAGGTCGTAATCAGGTCGTCATTAAACCGCATAGAAGCCTGTTCGTTCCACGCTGTCGCCACAGTTTTAATCAGCTCGCTACGTTGACTATTAGCAGCTTTGCGGATGCGACGATTCGTCATTAATTTTCGCGCCAACACCGGTACATTCGAGGACTTCAACTTGCCTTCCATTGCCTTTCGGCCAAAGAAAAAACTCCCGAACCCCACGGCACCGCCAACCGCCAAACCAATCGGATTGGCTAGAAGCGGGGCAAGTAAATTAGCCTTGGCAAGCAAGACGCCGATCAGAATGGCAGAGACAGTTGTTCCCGCCAAGGCCGTATCATTTTCCAAGCTTGCAACTTGCGGGGCGGCGACACTTAAACCTTCGAGATGCCGACTAATGTGAGCATTATCATCTAAAGACAACACCATAGCAGGCAGACCATGATCCCGACACAACGGGTCCGTGATTTGTTCGATGGAACGTTGTAACCCTGCAAACCAGTCCTCCACGGCAGGCCGCAACTTGGCTTGCGCTACGTCACTACCAAGCCAAGCTTGCACGTTTTCATTTAAGACGGCCTCTACCCCGTCAAGGCTTTTAATGTCGCCTTTGCGCCATTGGGAGAAAGCAGGAACAACGCAATCTTCGATCAAGGCATCAACCAATACAGGAGCCAGAATATCACCTAATTGCTCACTAGCTGCCTGCGCCTTTTCATAGACAGGCCCATCTTTCGCTACCAGAGCTTCCACGGCACTCTGAAAATTTGCGTGTAAAAACTCAAATCGACCTAACCAAGCAAGGCCGCGCGCAATAGCAAATTCAGGCTCTGCACCGCGAACAACATTGGCATGGGGAAAGACTTTTTCACAAGCTGGAGCCACTAATGGTAAGCGCGATGCTCCGCCTGTTAACAAGACCGTTTGTGGCGAACGACCGCCCAAACCCGAAACAGCCTCCTTGAGAGCATAATCAAAAGTGTCTGGCCAATTAAAACCATTAAGCTCGTCAATCTTCATGCCGAGAATCTTCTTTGCATCTGCCTTGTCTACCTTAATTTCAAATAAAACTCCGCCAGCCACAGGCAAACGGCGGATCATTTCAACCGGCATGTCATCCCCGTTGAAATATTGTTCCTTGGCCAACCGGCACCAATATTCCATAATTGGGCGGTAATAGGGATAGCGGTCTATCAGCTTCTCTATTTTCTTTTTCTCTGCTTGGCGAGCCAAGTTCAAATCGAAGATCAGCTTATCCAATAACCCCGAACCCAAAATATTATGCCCGACATCTTCGGCTTCCAAATCCATGCAATAGGTGAAATCCGTTGTGGAAGAACCAATGTCGACAATCAGCACACTAGAGCGCGCATCTTCCAAAGATAAATATCCCTGTTCCAATGCCGTCATCAGGGCGGCACGAGATTCAGGGACAATGCGCACTGTTTTAAGTCCGGCGCTTTGCATTAATTTCTGATAGGCATCACGGTCCTGATCATCCCAACCGGACGGGCACCCCACGATAAAGCGGCTTTGAGATGGCCCGATAATTTTTTTGTCTTTGGCCAAATCGGCAAATAGGGTTTTTGTAAATAACCGCGTCGGCAATTGGGTGTCAGCATCGTCGAGGTTACGGCTTTTGAATTTCACCCAAACCTTATCTTTTTTGTCTCCAATTGCCGCCAGATTTACCGCTTGCGCTCCAATCCTGACACCTGATTTTCCTTGGGCTACCGCGCTAACAAAACTGCGCTCCCCCATATATTCTAATATTTCAGGTTCACGGGCTGAACCACCATAAGCGCGCCCGACAGCCGTTTCGCCGTGCCCCAGATCATAACCAATAAATTCCTGATTTTCGCCCGAAGCACTCATGTGTCTTTACCTGCTTGCCAGACAGTTCCCCGTCGCAAAACCTTATCACCCACGACCAGTGCAGGGGCGGCCTGTTGAGGAGAGTTCCCCTTCATATCGAGCGCCGGAAGCACATCAAACAGTTTCGCCGTTTTCCGTGAGTAAGGAACGATTTCCACTCCTTCTGCTTTCAAGATACTCTCTAGCTCAGTGCCGATGAGGGTCATGGCAAAGTCTCCGTCTTTTGCAGTCTTTGCCTCAAGCAAATTTTGCACGAACCCCATCAGGCGCGCATCATCGCGCCAATGGGTTTCTTGTTCTGGCTCACTCAGGCGCACCAACACATGATCCGCCGTTTTCAAGGCATCCGCCAAAGCATCCACATATCCCAAAGCCTGCACGGAAATATGGGTATCCGCCATATATGACTGCCCAATAGAGGTTTCTAGCAAGGGCGTTTTCTTTCGCCCAAAAAATGGAATTTTACGCAAGAAATATTTCCAGTCCTTAGGATCAAAAAATCGAAAGGCAGCCAACGCCAGCGCCGTTATCATGGTCAGGCGAGAAGCCTGCACAAATCCGGCCACAAAAAAAGCTGCCGCCGAACCGTAAAACAAGGTACTACCAGCAATCACCCGCTTGGACATGTGCGGCACTTCGCGCCAGACAATGTCTGCACTCGTGCCTCTGTCCAAAACGCCTGCCCCTGACTTAACCATTTCCAAGAGCCACAATCCGGTTTTTTGCACCTGAATGTCTTTGGTTTGTTGCGCGAATATATCCCCTGTCCGATCGAGGACACGACGGGCCTCGGATACAGATTGCGCCGCTGACAAATCCTGCGATGAAATCGCGAGACGCAAATTCTCCCGCTCAGCCTCAAAGGCTTCCGCAAGGGACGGGATCACAGATGGCAAATTTGCACTCATATATAAGATTTTGGGGCTAATGGCCGTAGAGTCAAGGTGTCAGCACAGAGTTAGGATACGTTTTGTTCACGGATCAAGGCGGCACGCGCCTCTACGCGGGCAACAATATCGTCAATCATATCATCATTACCGGTTTTTCCAGAGCGGTTACCCGCCGCATACATCATGCCGTATCCCGCCTTACCGCCTGTAAAGCCAATATCCGTATAAGCGGCCTCCCCCGGCCCATTGACTACACAGCCAATAATAGACAAGCTGATGGGTTCCCGAATATGGGACAAGCGATCTTCCAATGTTTCCACAGTCTTAATGACGTCAAACCCTTGCCGTGAACAGGACGGGCAAGAAATGATATTCACCCCGCGAGACCGCAAATTAAGGGATTTTAAAATATCATAACCTGTCTTGATTTCTTCCACAGGGTCAGCGGAAAGCGATACTCGTATGGTATCACCAATGCCCGCCCACAGCAGGCTTCCCATGCCGATGGCAGACTTTATCCCGCCTGTACGCAACCCCCCTGCTTCGGTCACCCCAAGGTGCAAAGGGCAATCAATCGCATCCGCCAGGGCATGGTATGCCGCCACGGTCAGGAATACATCTGATGCCTTCACGGAAATTTTAAACTCGTGAAAATCTTCGTCTTGTAACATACGCGCATGCATCAGCGCACTTTCCACCATCGCCTCAGGACACGGCTCTGCGTATTTATCCAATAATTCTTTCTCTAGGCTCCCGGCATTAACCCCGATACGAATGGCACAGCCATTGTCTCTGGCGGCCTTCACCACTTCGCGCACACGCGCTTGCCCGCCAATATTGCCCGGGTTAATCCGCAAACATGCCGCGCCGTTTTTAGCCGCCTCTATGCCTCGCTGATAATGAAAATGAATGTCGGCAATGATCGGTACATTTACGGCTTTGGTAATGACGGCAAGCGCCGCAGAACTCTCGGGGTCAGGGCACGAAATGCGCACCATATCCGCACCCGCTTCTTCAAGTGCCAAGACTTGGGCAATTGTCGCGTCCGTATCAGGGGTCACGGTATTGGTCATGGACTGCACGCTAATGGGCGCGTCCCCGCCTACCGCACATTTCCCTACCATTATTTGCCGCGATTTCCGCCGCACAATCTGCCGCCAAGGCCGAAGATGATCATAAGCATTACTCATGCGCCGTGTGTACGCCACACAGACGAGATTGGAAAGAGG
>JAJRSG010000302.1 GCA_024278915.1 Alphaproteobacteria bacterium | reverse complement strand
CGGCCAAGCCAAGAACAGGTGGTGAGTCAACAATCACCACGTCAAACAAACCCTTTGCTTCATCAATTATCTCTTTGAATCTTGGCCCAGAGAGTAAAGAAGGCGGGTTTTGCGGTTTCTCGCCACAAGGAAGTAAAAATAAATTCTCAACTTTTGTTGGAACAATATTGTCATTCACCCGATTTAAACTTGTCAATAAACCAGACAAGCCAATCGAAGATCCACGCCCCTTACTAAAAGTAGGTTTCCGCATATCAGCATCAATGATGATTGTACGCATATTCAAATCAGCAAAACTTTTTGCCAGCGCGTATACTGATAGTGATTTACCTTCACTCCCGCGTGTACTGGTAATTTGCAACGCAATTGGTTTGCCGGGAGGGAATGCCGGTATCAAGTTTGTTCGCAGGGAGGCATAAGCTTCAGACAAGCTGGATTTGCTATCTTGTAATGCCTCCATCCCTGTCAATTTGCCTGCAATCACAGGCACAACGCCAAGCGCTGGCAGGCCGAGTTTAGATGTAATATCTTGTGGGTTTTTCACTTTATCATCAAGTAAATCAATTGCCAGAACCAGAGCAGTAGACAGCGCCCCGCCAATGGTGAAACCAAAGAGTAATGCCATCAGCATATTTGGCTTGAATGGACGCTTAGGAACTTCGGCGCGATCAACAATCGAAATGAGGTTCGGGCCGATACCATCCGCAACTGTAATTTCTTTCAACCGCTGCAATAAACCTTCATATTGGGTCCGGTTGATATCAACTTCACGCAACAATATATTATACTGAATGCTATCATTTCTCTGGCTACGAATTGAAGCTTTTAATTCTTCTAGTCGACGCGCAATACTTTTTTCTAAAAATACGGCTTCTTCATAACGAGATTTCATTGATTGCTTGATATTTTCGGTTTCCAGTAGCATTTGCTCATCAAGTACAGAAATTTTCGCCGCTAACTCCCGCATGTTCGGGAAATCCGGCTTCATAGTTTCAAGTTTTTCTTGGTATTCAGCCTCAAGCGTCCGTTTTTCGCTACGAAGTTCAATCAGAACCTCACTATTAAAAACTTCACCCGTAATTTGATCGCTCTGCATTTGTCTGTTTTTCAAACCAAGCTCAATGCTTCTAGACTGTGCCTTCGTGTATTCATCATTTAGCGCAAATAAAGACGCCCCCAGTAACGTATCGACATTGCTGTCTACCCCCTCTGAACGTCCACTCGATAAATCAAGAATTTCTTTATTCTCAGCGTATTGCGCTAGTTCTCGCTCCGTTTTTTCCAAGATCGCCTTAGTTGTTATTAACCGCTCTTCTACGAACTCTCTCGCGTAAGATGTGGCATTGTAACGGCGCTCTAAGTTATATGAAATGAAATTTTCAGCCAATGAATTCGGGACTTTCGCCGCAATCGCAGGCCTCGCATCATCAAAAGAGATGCTAATAAGGCGACTTCTCCCAACAGAACTAATCTTTGTATTGCCTTTCAAAGTCAACACGGCCTGTTCGATACGTTGTTGTAGAGGCAGTTGTTGATTGGCAAATTGTGGGTCAGAATATAAATTTAGAGCTTCAACAACTCTTTTTGCTAATGAGGAACTACGCAACAAGGCTAATTGCGTGACCATATATTGATCATTTGCAACGATTTTTTCGACACCAGAAACGCCAAGGATATCCGCTTCTTTTTGCTTAATTTCAATAACGGCCGTAGATTTATAAATCGGAGTCGTTCGGTTTGTCAGAATAACCGCAATAGCCAAAGAGGCTGCGATCGCCAAAAATATAATCCACCACCATTTGAAAAATACACGAATATAGTGCATAAAATCGACACTGAAGGTACCTTTGTCAAATTCGTCGTGACTATGTGGCAAATACACGTCGTCAGTGGTGGCAGTTTGTCCCGCTAAACTATTCTGTTTATTCATCCTGAGTCCTGTCACCTTTATCAAATTTTACTTATTCTTCAATTCAAATGGCAATGTACAATATTCGCCCATTATACGATACAGCTTCGTTTCCTACACGCTGCATTTTACAATTGCAACTGCCAACCAATATTTGTCCACGGTATTATATAGCAATTATTTTGACAAACCCTATTTTCCATAGCCTTTTGAAAATCTTACATTTCTAACTTGATAACCGATATATTTATGATTACCACTACAGTTTAAGTTAATTACAATATTATTCCTTATTTCAGTTGGTTTTTATGATGAACTTTCGATTGCCAAAATTACTCATATTGTCTGCGTTATTAAGCTTAGCTGCGTGTACAAATACACCAAGCCTTGATACTTTGAAAAAAGTAGATGCATCAAATAATGCCGCTGTTGAAAGACTAATAACACCTGTTGCAAAGCCTGAAATTGTTTTAAAACCTCAATTTCACCAAGGCGATACGGTGATTATGAAGGTTTACCGCTTTGATGATTTGGCGGGGGAATATGTCGTAAACTCAAATGGTATGGTCGACTTCCCCTTGATTGGGGACACAACTGTTCTGGGTTTAACTGTTGAAGACTTACAAAGTGAACTTACCGCTAGGTACGGCGAATCCTATCTACAGAACCCCAATATTACGATTAAACGAATCGAGAAAATAGAAATTAAAGCCATTGCAGGTGAAATTGTTATCGACGGGCCGGTCAACAAACCTGGCGTCTATGAAATTACTGAGAACATTACTTTATTGAAAGCGATTGCAATTGCCGGCGGCACGAAAATTCTTGAAGCAAATACAAAACGGGTTTACTTGATTCGCCAATCAAAAGGCGAACGCCTAGTCGCCGTCTATAACCTAAAAGAGATTAGAGAGAACGGCGCATTTGACCCACCAATTGCACCGGGCGATGCGATTGTCGTTGATTACGCAGAAGTATCGATGGCCGTTAGAGAGTTCATTAGATCCTCACCTCTCCTTGCCTTGTTCCTAAGGTAGGTAAACGCGTCGACCAAATACCTAGAAAAAAGCCTACGGGCTTGAATTAACTGTTTCGTCTTTACTGCTAGTTGCCGCCACAGCGATTAGACCTGCCCCAGTTGCAAGTCCGATGGGAATTAATGCTCCCGTTCCAGATTCCAGTCCAGAAGTCATTGCTTGACGACCTTGCGTCAACGCTCCATTTGCATGAGAAAAAGTATACCCATAATAAGGGGAATTACCTTCAAGAGGAATAACATTAGTAGCGCCAGTACATTGCTCTGGTGATGTCAGTAATACAAGCGAGTTTTCGCTCAAAGCAAGATTACACCCAGCATTCAACTGCACCACGGCGCTTGATCCATTTACGGTCACGACCTCATCACCTAAATACAATGCCGCTCTGGGGGCTGCAGAATAAATAACACCATCATGTTTGATAAAAGTTTGCCCAGAAAAACTTTCCATAAATCCAACAGGTTCTGCCGCAAATGCAGATAGCGAGGCTGACACTGCACAACTCACCGCCACTGCGGACACACATAATTTACGCAACATTGGGTTCTCCTTTGACCGTATAACTAGCATTCTCCTGCCATAAAATGACGAAAATAGCAAGCCAGATCAATATGTAGCCTCAGCAAAGCCTACGATAATTTCCGCAATCAAGTTGGGCTTGCAGTTTTAATCAATGATGTTTTCTCACCATCAATTCGCAAACAGGCAAGGACACCCGATTTATAAGCACCAGTGTCAATCGCAATTCGATTCGGGAAGAACTCTGGTTCTTCAACAATCGTATGCCCATGAATCACAACCTTTTCATGAGGTTTTTTATAACTGAGGAACGGTTCCCGTATCCACATCAAGTCTTTGTCTTTTTGATCTGCAAGTTTGGTTTTCGGGAGAATCCCCGCATGAACACAAACAAAATCGCCAAATTCATACATGGTTGCAAAAGTCTCTTGGAAATCAATGTGACTTTGTGGGACGCGGTCAATCAGGTTATCAATGACTTGTTCTGGATTTAGAAATACGGAGCCCAAATTATCTACGCCGTAGCTCCTCGCGCAGTCCCGACCACCAAAACGAAACCATGATTCGAGCAAATCCATTCGCCCTTCTAGTATTTTCAAAAATAGTTCTTCGTGATTACCTTTTAAGAAAACAGGCGTGGCAAAGTCAGGTTTATATTGACGTAGTAACTCGAGGACATGAGCAGAGCTTGGCCCTCTATCGATTAAATCCCCCAGAAAGACGATGTAGTTATCCGCAGCAGGGCTATTAGCGACATCTTCTTTAATGAGCCGTAGCAAGGCAACCAGCTCATTTAAACACCCATGTACATCGCCAATGATATAGCCCCGCTGACCTGCTGGGCCGCTTGGCAGAGAATCAGGCGGCGTCTCACGTTTTTCTCGAGCTCGTTTTGAAAACAGTTTGAACACGTATGATAATTCCTAACTCAGATCGCCGTTAATAATACGAAGGAAGTGTCTTTACAATATATGCACTTATGTCAAGAGTTTACCTCGTATTGATATAGCAGTTCCACTCACAAATTAAAGCGCTTATTGCAGAGACAGTATTTCCTGCTTTTAACTTTTCTTATCTGGTGCTACCCAATAATATCACGATAGGAAGGTATAATATGCAAGTTGCAATGATAGGTGCTGGTTATGTAGGCTTGGTTTCTGGCGTATGTTTTGCTGACTTCGGCCATCAAGTAATTTGCGTTGACAAAGACCCTAATAAAATCAACGTATTAGAGTCTGGCGGCATCCCTATTTACGAACCTGGCCTAAGCAATTTAACCCAAAAAAACATCAAAGAAAAAAGACTATCCTTTACCACGGAAATTAAAGAGGCTGTTCAAAGTGCCGATACGGTATTTATTGCGGTGGGAACCCCTTCCAGACGAGGAGACGGCTTTGCTGATTTATCCTATGTTTACGCAGCAGCCAAAGAAGTTGCAGAAATCATTAAAGGCTATACTGTCATTGTAATTAAATCGACAGTGCCAGTTGGCACAGGCGACGAAGTTGAAAACATCATTCGGAAGACAAACCCAGAAGCAGAATTTGATGTGGTCTCGAACCCCGAATTTTTACGGGAAGGTGCCGCCATTGAAGACTTCAAGCGCCCCGACCGCATCGTAATTGGAACGAGCTCCCAACGAGCCCAAGACGTGATGAAACAACTTTATCGCCCCCTTTATATCAATGAAACGCCAATTGTTTTTACGGATCGCAGAACATCAGAGCTAATTAAATATGCAGGCAATGCGTTTTTAGCTACCAAAATCACCTTCATAAATGAGATGGCAGATTTGTGTGAAAAAGTCGGTGCAAATGTTCAAGATATAGCCAAAGGAATCGGTCTAGACGGTAGAATCGGTGGGAAATTTTTACATGCAGGCCCCGGATATGGCGGCTCTTGTTTTCCAAAAGACACCCTTGCCGTCACCCGAACCGCAAAAGAGGCCGGTTCTCCATTAAAAATCATCGAAGCCGTCATCGAGATCAACGAAACCCGTAAGTCAGATATGGCAGACAAAATTATTGCCGCCTGCGCAGGTGATGTTAAAGGAAAAACAATCGCGGTACTTGGCCTTGCCTTCAAACCAAATACAGATGATATGCGCGATAGTCCCTCTATCCCAATCATCAATAAATTATTGCAACACGGCGCCTCAGTCCGTGCCTATGACCCGGAAGCCATGGAGCAGGCAAAGAAGCATCTCACCGATATTACCTATTGCGTGGATGTCTACGATACAGCCAAACAAGCCGACGCCCTCGTTATCATCACGGAATGGGACCAATTCCGTGCTCTTGATCTTGACCGAATTAAAAACCTACTCACGGCACCTATATTAGTAGATTTAAGAAATATCTACGGCCCAGATGAAATGCGTGAGCTCGGGTTTCACTACACAAGCATTGGCAGGCCAACTTAGCCAAATCAACTTTAAAGCCCAATTAGCCATTAAATAATAAACCCTATAGAATCAAAAAAGCCGCCTCATAGCGAGGCGGCTTAAATTCATTAAGAAACGAATGTCTCTACATCTATACTATGGGCTAGATGGTGTTTTGTTATCGCTACCAGTTGCAGCAAGACCAACAACTCCAGCAAGTCCACCAGCTACTACGATAAATGGAACAATAGAACCACTCGCAGCGCCACCAGCGCCAGCTACTGATTTCATGTATGTGCCATCAGCAACTTGTGTTTCAACGCCTTGGAACTGAGATGCATTTCCAATTGCTGAACAATGGTTACCAGCGCCAAGCTGTACGAATGTATCTTGTGCAAGACCAGCAGAACAACCTGAGTTCATTTTAACTGTTGCTGCACCACCATGCCAAGCAATTAGCTTGTCACCGCTCATGATTGCACTGTTATTTGCAACGCGAAGCATTTCGCCATTACGTTCAACAAGAACATCACCAACAACATCGGTAAAATAACCAACAATATCAGAAGCGCTTGCAATGGATGGTAATGCCATCATCATTGCTGTACTTACCACTAAAGCTTTCTTTAAAAATTTCATGTTCACTTCCTCTATAATTTCATTTGAACCACTGAATTCAAACTCTTAGTATCATTTCTAAATTCTTCACGCAACCCTTATTTAAGGTGTTTTATGCCTTCTGTGTGAATAATTACTTAACCATTTTTGTATTCAAAATCACCCCGAAGGTTTTCACAATAATCTTTAAATCAAGAACCATACACATACGCCCCGCATAAAAGGCGTCATACCGTATTTTATTGCGTGGTGTAATGAAACTACGTCCATTTACCTGAGCTAAACCTGTGATTCCAGGGCGAACAGAAAAAATGGCAGGATGCTGCTCACGGTGCTCATTTGCATAATCATGGAACAACAATGGACGAGGGCCAATTAAGCTCATGTCCCCCTTAAGAACACTCCAAAACTGGGGTAGTTCATCTAAACTGGTTTTTCTTAAAAATTGACCAATTGGTGTAAAACATACGTCCGATTCGGAAGCAACTTCGCGTGATAATACTTTAGAGCATTGTGTCATCGTACGAAACTTAGGCATAGAGAATGCCTCGCCCTTAATGCCGCGGCGTGACGACCAGAAGAGCACTGGCCCCTTTGAAGTCAGAGCAACTGCAATTGAAATAAGGATTAACAAGGGCGTCAAAGATACCAACATGACAGCAGATGCTACAACATCAATAAGACGTTTAATTTTGGGATAGCCTGAACGAAACCAGCTCAAAAACTTAGAATTTTTCATTCTAGAAAGCTCCAAATACCTCGAATACTATAGCTAGCTATAGTTTATAAGCAAGTCTTACCCAAATTTATGAAACTAAGTTGCCCAATAAGTACAAACTACATTTCTCCAATATTTTCAAGCCTTAATACGAAAATACAACCGTTTAACTGCATTATAGTTAATTCTAACGTCCCCACACCGCCATTCAATTTACAGAATATCATGACAATTATAATTCTGGCTAGATAAGTCCCGCCATGATAACAAGTCACAACCACATATTATCAGGGGACGTAAATGAATTTTCGGTCAATTCTACAATCCTTACTATTATCAACATCAATCAGCACCTTTGTTGGATGTCAACAGGCGCAAACGCCCCCCTCACCCACAGCCACGCCGCCAGCAAAAGCGAAAAATGTCATTTTATTTATTGGAGACGGCATGGGCATATCAACCATTACCGCCGCAAGAATTTTTGATGGTCAATCAAAAGGTATGAGTGGAGAAGACAACCAATTGTCATTTGAAGCCTTTCCCAATCTCTCTCTAGTAAAAACATATAATTTGGACGCCCAAGTTCCCGACAGTGCAGGAACAGCCAGTGCAATGAATACTGGCATGAAAACCCAAATTGGGAAAATTAGCGTCCAGCCTGACGGATTATTTGCTGGTTGCGCCAAAAGTGCGGCTACCCCGCCTCAATTAATTGCAGATATTGCCGAAAAATCTGGTATGTCTACAGGTATTGTCTCCACAGCCCGCTTAACCCATGCCACACCAGCCGCTGTCTATGGACACGCAATGAGCCGTGGCTGGGAAACAGATGCAAAAATCAGTAGCCAAGGCAAAGAACAGGGCTGCACAGATCTTGCGAGCCAACTGGTAAATTACGGCGGAGCAAACGGCTTGGAAATAGCCCTCGGCGGAGGTAAAAAGAACTTTCTTGGCAAAGACGAAGGCGGCAATCGACTTGATGGTGCAAATTTAACTGTCAATTGGAGCAAAAAAAGCAATAACCACATTTTCGTTGGCAATGCCGCAGATCTCAGAGCAATCAATGCGAGCGAAAGCAATAATATACTTGGCCTATTTGACGGTAGCCATATGGATTTTGAAGTCGATAGGGATAATGCGGAACAACCCTCTCTCACAGAAATGACCGAATTCGCCATCAAGAACCTCGTGGCAAGGGATACTGGGTATTTTCTAATGGTTGAAGCAGGTCGCATCGATCATGCTCATCACCAAACCAATGCCTATAGAGCTTTATCGGAAACACAGGAATTATCGCGTGCCGTTGCCCTAGCCGATCAAATGACTAGTGATGAAGACACACTTATTCTTGTTACAGCAGATCATTCCCACGTATTCACAATGGCCGGATACCCGAAAATAGGCAATCCGATTCTCGGCCTCGTCCACCCGCCTAGTGCGAAGGATGACGAACCAAGCATAGCCGCTGACGGCCTACCCTATACCACACTCGGCTATCACAACGGACCGAATATCCGATCGGAAGAAGCACAAACTGATGAAATGGTTCAAGACAAAAACTACCGCCAGCAAACCGCCATCCGGCGACCTTCAGAAACACACGGCGGAGAAGACGTTGCTTTATTTGCCAAGGGACCAGGCGCTGACCGTGTTAAAGGAATAATTGACCAAGCAGAAATTTTTGACATCATGGTTGAAGCAGCTGACCTCGAGAAATAAAAGGGAAAACAATGCCAAATATTACCCGCAGAAATGCGCTTTTTACAGGGGCCGCCTTATTGGGGGCATCAACAACTGCATGTTCAACAAAGCTTCCGGTGATACCCATCGCGTTTTTACATGGTATTGCGAGCGGTGATCCAACCGCAAACTCCGCCATTTTATGGACGAGAGTAAGTCCGATTGATAATAATTTTGCGGGCGTCGTTGAGGGAGAATGGCAGGTTTCCCAATCAAAAGATTTTGCAAAAATTAGCAAATCTGGAAATTTTTTAACCGATAAAAATCGAGACTTCACTGTAAAAGTTGACCCTACAGGTTTGAAATCAGGTAGTAATTACTATTACCGCTTTGTTGTCGGGGATGTTATCTCACCAATTGGCAAAACAAAAATACTGCCTTCAGGGAAATTAGAAAGCGCAAAATTAGCTATAGTATCTTGCTCTAATTATCCATTCGGTTTTTTTAACGTCTATGACCATATTTCCCAACAAGATCATTACGATGCCGTTATCCATCTTGGAGATTATTTTTACGAATATGGGCGCGATGCATATGGCGGCAAGGTCGGCGCAAAACTTGGTCGCGAACACGAGCCTGCCCATGAAGTGTTAAGTCTCTCGGACTACAGGACGCGACACGCCCAATACAAAGGTGACACTTCCACACAAGCCCTGCACGCGGCCTTGCCAATGATTGCCATTTGGGATGATCATGAAGTCGCCAATGATTCATGGAAAACAGGGGCAGAAAACCATAATCCTGACGAAGGCGAATGGGACGTACGTAGAGCTAATGCCATGCAAGCTTATTATGAATGGATGCCTGTAAGAGACCCTGCTCCTGGCAAACCCAAAGAAGCTTTATTTAGAAATTACGAATTCGGCAACCTCTTTTCGTTGACTGCAATTGAAACCAGATTAACGGCACGAACGAGAGCAATTGATTATGCCCAGTACATTTCAGATTTCAACAGCAAAGAAGGCATTCAGAATTTTTACCAAAATGTACTCAATGATCCGACAAGTGAGATGATGGGAGAGGTACAAAAATCTTTCATCGGCAATGCCCTGAAAGCATCGAAAGAAAAAGCAATCCGTTGGCGTCTCATTGCCAATCAGGTCATCATGGCACGCACTAATATGCCCGATATAACAGCCTACAAAGATGCGGATTTCATCGCCGATATCGAAAAACTATTTCCACAAATTAGGGATTATATCGCTATCTCGCCTCTCGGCTTGCCGCTAAACCCTGACGCATGGGACGGCTATCCCCAAGCCCGTGAACGGTTTTACAAAATGGCGCAAGACCAAGGAGTCAATGATTTACTTGTTCTCACCGGCGACACACATGAATGCTGGGCTAATGAGCTTAAAGCCGCTAAAGGGCAGTCTATGGGCATTGAGCTCGGCACATCTGGTGTGACTTCACCTGGAACTGGTGCTTATTTCGGGGAAGCAGCAGAAGATTTCTCAACGCGACTCAAT
>JAJRSG010000301.1 GCA_024278915.1 Alphaproteobacteria bacterium | reverse complement strand
TTCAATCACAAAAGGATACTAGGGCCGATTGGCAATATCCCGCCCGCAGAAGCAGAGGAAAATTATTATGCAAACCTAGACAAAGTCCCGAAAGCAGCATAACTTAAACTAAACAGCCTCCGGCAAACCCGGGGCGGTTCAAACTTTCCTCTGACAATGCCCGTACGAGTATAAGAACTTCAGATGAAATTTTTAATATCAAAGCAGCACCGCTAGTTACTACAAAAGAAATTGATGCTTTCTTTGGAGTTTCATTTAACCTTGCAGTACTTTTTGGTCTTAATGCTAAGGTTGGTATTGATCTCGATAGAGCTGCGAATGCTATAGCAAATTCATATTGCTTCTAAGGATACGATAACATGAAAAATATTACCCTATTCATTTATCTTTTGTATATCATTCTGACACCAGTTTTATATGCCATGCAAATTAATGTTTTTTCCAAGCTAGCGTATGGTGCAATGTTATTCATCATAATTACATTGCACTATTATTGGGCATTAGTATCAATAAAGACCATCAAGGAAGGCCATCACAAAGCACTATATTTAAAGAGGTATAAAATATTATTTTCTGCAAGTGGGTTTTTCTTAGGGAGTGCAATTTCTTTGAATATTTTTCACTACTTTGAACCAAGTGCTTTAGTAGATAGGTTTGCCGGTATCACGGGAGCGTTATTTTGTCTTTCTTTTGTGTGTACTTTATTCCTCGCGGCTAAAGCACTAGCATATTCAGAAAAAGAAGTTTTTAATAAACGTACAAATGTATTTGGCACTTTCCTTTTATATGTCTATTTGCCAATTGGCATATTTTTCATTTCTACACGTTTGAAGAAACTTAAACAACTATCGTGAGGGGGCATTGTCAGAGGAAAGCAGGTAGTTTGCAAGATTTGATTTGGACATAAACTTAGGCTGCAATTTTCCTCCACTCGGCTAGTGCTTGATCTCGGCATTTCTTGAAATTTTCTCTATAATTTAAGTGCCTTTCATGGTTAAAGTGATTGTGTAACTGGGCGTGGATTGACACGAACTTCTGCAGTGATTTCTCTGCTCTGGAGTTACGGTGACAGTTACCGAAACTATTGTGTTATGTAAGATACAGGGTAAGTGGATAGTATGGCTCGACTTGCACGCATTGTTATTCTGGAAATTACAGACGCACTGGAGGCAGTGACAAGAGCCAGACTAAAGTTTAATCTATCACTAGGGTTGCCTTTCTTATTGTTATAACGTATGTTATAAACACAATAAGGAAAACATAATGACTGCATTAAAAATAACTACCGTGGGTAACTCAACAGGTATTGTGTTACCAAAAGCAATTTTATCAAAACTCCGCGTAGAAAAAGGGGACACCCTATTTGTGATTGAAACACCTAGCGGTATAGAGCTCACGCCTTATGACCCTAGCTTTTCCATGCAAATAGAGGCCGCAGAGTTGATTATGCGTGAGGACCGCGACGCTCTTAAAAAGCTTGCAGAATAGATGAGAGAATTAAACTGGGTGCGGAATGATGTTGTATTAGCCATCCACAGAAGACAGCTAGCTGAGCATGGCGGTGGTGAAGGTATTAGAGATGATGGGCTTCTCGAATCTGCTTTGAGTAAGCCCAAAAGCCTCTACCATTATTCAAATCCCAAACCCTCCCTTGCCGCTTTAGCCGCAAGTTATGCCTACGGTATTGCCATGAACCATCCGTTCGTAGACGGCAATAAACGTACAGCTTTAATCGTTTGCCAGCTATTTTTGCATCTAAACAACGCAAAATTAAAAACTTGCCAAACTGAAAAATACGACACATTTATGAAATTGGCTTCAGGCAATTTATCAGAACTTGATTTAACGAAATGGATTGCAAAAAATCTAAAGGCGTAAACGGTGGCTTTGTAACGGCATCAGGGCACTGTCAGCGGAAAGTTAGTTGATTGCAAGATAGGATTTTGGTGTGAGTTTGAGCTGCAATTTGTCTCCATTCGGAGAGCGCTAAATCTCGATATTTCTTGAAAGTATCTCTGCCTGATCGTTATGATGTTTTGTGGTATTTGAATAAATTGCTCATGACAAATGTCTAGCTATCGACTATTTATCAATTATGAATTTTCCTCTGACAATGCCCATAAAATATATTGCACCATCGGCGGATAAGTCTTTTATAGAGCTTCATCTTTTGGGAGAGCTCTGAATGGCCCGTGGAACACTTATAACACTTACAATCTTATATTTTCTTCTATCTTCGTGTAACTCACCCAAAAACAATAGCACAATCGAGATATTCGAAACTGATAGCGGAATAGTGATAAATTATGCCTTGGGTCAACCAAGGGCGTTTATCGAATTCACTGAACCGGGGTACAGGAATCCATCTGCAAAAATTCAAACCCCAGATGGAAAAATCACTGATGGAGTTCTTAAATTCGAAAATCCAAAAAGTAACTTCCAATTATCAATTGAATTAGATGTAGAAGAAGAGAATTCAATTTATCCATTATTAACCGAGATTTCACAAAATACTTACGTGCTATACGCGCCGCCCGTTTTGCCTAATGGCAGAGTCAGTTCAATTGTCTACACAGCTCTATCAGGCACTCAAACAAAATTTGAAAGATCACATAATTTTAATGGATATCTATTGTTGGGATCAATATCTGCGACCTCAGAAAGGTTTGATTGGCTCAAAGGTGTTTCGCTACCAAAGGAATTTGAACAAAACCTATTCTCCTTTACCGATGAAATTTTAACATATTATTCGGAGCAAATGTCAAGTGTCCCCGATCAAAAACCACTAATAATTGTATTGGGTAAACCATCTGAGAAGTCGTTTAATCGAGGTGATACGACCCAAAATGGTGTAGTTTTCCTGAGGTATCATTTTCCGGACAATTACAGACCAACAAAAAAATACATATCAAATTCAAAGGACTTCATTGCTCACGAGCTGTTTCATCTGTGGACACCTAAAGCAGCGGAACAGTCGAGTAATTGGTGGATCCACGAGGGGGCTGCTGAATATGCCTCTTGGCACGCGACTTCGAAGCTATCTGAACCTGAGATCACAATCGAGAAAAAACTAGAAAGAGCATATAATAATTGCAGCAATATGTTGCGGCACCTTTCTATGAAGGATGCCATAGGCTCAATAAAAAGTAGATCTAGGTATACATGTGGGGCATTCATGAATTGGATTGCAATCAGAGACTTCCAGATAAAAAATGAAGACCATACAGAATTCGATTTATGGCGCCAGCTTTGGGAAGCTCCTGAAGAAGAGATAGAGCTATCGTCTAAATTCAATTCTATCATTAAGTCTTCAAACTTAAATGCCCTGAGTTCCATAGAAACAATCGTTTCAGGTCAAGGGACGAGTCGCTGGGACGAGATTTTAGCTCAATTCGAAAAGCAAGGAGCAGAATTCGATAAAATAACACCATCAACTTTTAGTCTCCAAATAGCAGCAACCCAAGCTATAGTCTTATCCGCTTGCGGAGAGTTTTTTGGTGTTGGGGTTGATCAAAAAAATCGCTTATATGCAGTTTCTTCGTGTGACCCATTCAAGTCCTCGCCTATTATTAAAAGCCTGGACGGTATCGACCCAGTAAACGAGACAAATGAATACATTGATTACACTATTGACGCTTGCGGTAAAAATAAAGAAATTACACTCATTCTGCTAGTCGAAGAAAAAGAAACTACTTATGTTCAAAATTGCAGTACGCCAGTTCAACTTCCACCAACGCAAATCAAACTTAATAAACTATAAAAAGGCTCAGCTATTGGCCTTGTCCTATCGTTATCACACGGTCAGCCTTATTTAGAAATTCGGTCCTATGTGGGCATTGTCAGAGGAAAATTCATAATTGATAAATAGTTGATAGCTAGACATTTGTCATGAGCAATTTATTTAAATACCACAAAACACCATAACGATCAGGCAGAGATATTTTCAAGAAATATCGAGATTTAGCGCTTGCCGAATGGAGACAAATTGCAGCCTAAGTTCATGCTAAAATCAAATCTTGCAAACTAAAGACTTTCCTCTGACAATGCCAAATCACCGTCGGGAAATTTTCAGGTTCATTTTTACCAAAACTCTGAAGGTGTAATTTACTATGGTTCTGACTATAAAGTAGTTTTTAATTCTAGGTAGACTATACATGAAAGTGACTTTAAAAAAAATAATTTCTAAACATCATTTAGGTTGGCTGGTACCTGAAAAGGTTTACGATGTGATTTCTCTCGAAATCGAAATTGGGAATTGTATTAATTTACGGTTAGTAACAGAGAACAATGCTATTCCTGCAATGTTTCCTATCAAAGATTTTGATATTATTGATGACACGCCTCCGAGTAATTGGAAAATAAAGAAATTTAAAAACGGCCTGATTGAATTTGCTCCAAAGGCATGGTTGGAAGATGGTTTTTGGGAATTGTTTTTTGACTTAGATACGTGTGCCCAAGGTTTATATTATTCCGAGCTAGAAAAAATCATAGAAGCCAGCAACGTAGCTGATGTTGGATGAAGTCGCATCGGCTTTAATTACGGTGACAGTAACCGAAACTATTCCTTATATGCCGACGGCTTTGTCAAGTAGACGAGGTCGGTTGAGTTTTGGCCTGTGTTCTTTTTCTAAGCGTACACTGATGCCGTTACAACATTCCACTGCTTTTGGGCTTGATGTCTGAATTTTCGAAATGAATGTCTTGAGATTAAATGACATCTGAGGTGAAATAAGTTGTAGATTTGACGGTGAGCGGATCACCATCTTTGTGTAACTTTTATCGATCGAAACTTCTGCGCTTTTCGCTCTCGCCTTCGGATCGGAACGTGGACATTGTCAGTAGGTTTGTACGAGAAGGGAGTGGAGGTGAGGATGGGATTCGAACCCACGGTACGCTATTAACGCACACACGCTTTCCAAGCGTGCGCCTTAAACCACTCGGCCACCTCACCAATCATTTATACTCTGCACTTAACCAAAGTGGTTTCAGATAAGCGCACGCTTTCAAACATAGATGGTTTTTATGGTCAAGCCATAAAAACGTGTGCGCCTTAAACCACTCGGCCACCTCACCATATCCATGTTCTGCCTAGTGGTTTGGCAGTGCGCAAGGGGATACATCTTTTCAGGCCGCGGCTCAAGACAATAAAACCATTAATTTCAGCCATTTTACAAATGAAGGTTTTCTGTTATTCTGCAATCAAAATGGGGGGTTTTATGCGTTTAGATGATTTTTGGCCGACACTGGGTGTGGAAGAAGAATATCTACTTGTGAATCCAGAAACGCGCGCCGCCGCCGCCCAACCTCCCGAAGAATTTTTCAAGGCCTGTAAAGAAGCCCTTGGCGATCATGTAACGCCAGAATTCTTGCAATGCCAAATCGAAATCGCTACGCCGATTTGCCAGAACCTCGACGATGTACGAGAAAACCTGACCCATATGCGCGGCACGCTTTCCCACATTGCCGGAAAGTTTGACCTGCAACTCATGGCGGCCAGCACCCATCCTTTTACCTCATGGCGCGAGCAACAACCCACACGGGCCGAACGCTATTCCAAAATGGACAAGGACTTGCAAGGAGCCATCCGCCGCATGTTGATTTGTGGCACCCATGTACATGTGGGAATCCTTGACCCCGGCATGCGTATCGATGTGATGAACCAAATGCGGTATTTCCTGCCGCACATGTTGGCCCTGACCACTTCCTCGCCGTTTTGGGAAGGAGATATTATGGGCATGCAATCTTACCGCCTGTCCGTATTTGACGGCATGCCCCGCACCGGCATTCCCGAATCCATGACATCCATCGGCGAATATGAACGCTTGGTCGGTACGCTCGTGGGCGCCGGCGTCATCGAAGATGCTTCTAAATTATGGTGGGACATTCGCCCCTCTGTACGTTTCCCCACTCTGGAAGCGCGCATTTGTGACATGTGTACGCGCATGGAAGACACGCTGGCCATTGTCGCCATGTATCAATGCCTGACCCGCATGTTTGTACACCTCAAAGAGCGCAATATTAAATGGCGCATCTATCCGGCACTGCTGATCGCAGAGAACCGCTGGCTGGCCCAAAGGTTCGGCGTGAAAGGCAAATTGATCGACTTTGGCAAAGGCGAATGCAAACCGTTCAAAGAACTAAATGAAGAACTGGTCGGGTTTTTAATGCAACACGCCCAAGCCTTGGGCTGCGAGAAAGAACTTCTCCACACCCGCACCATCATTGAGCGCGGCTCCAGCGCCTTCCGACAAGTGGAAGTGTATGAGAGAGAAACCCAAAAAGGAGCCAACAAAGAAGACGCCCTAAAAGCCGTTGTCGACCATCTGGTGAAAGAAACTCTCGTCGGCATATAAACCCTTTACTTCATACGAAACCCGCCATAAGTCTGCCCTATGGATAAAGACATCCCCACCATTGTTTTGCCTGAAAAATCAGGCTCGCCCGTGTTCTGCTTTTGCGATCACGCCACCAATGCTGTTCCGCAAAAATATCACAATCTGGGCCTTACTGCCCAAGACCTAAACCGCCATATCGGGTGGGACATTGGCGCGGCGAAACTGACACAGGAATTTTGCAAAACCTTTGGCGCGGCCGGACTTCTCGCCGGTTTTACCCGACTGCTCATCGACCCTAATCGGGATGTAAACGACCCCGGCCTGATCCCAGAAATCAGTGACGGCACCTTGATCCCCGGTAACCAAAACTTGACCAATTCGGAACGTCACGCCCGCATCGATAATTATTACGAACCCTATCACCGGGTCTTGGAACAACAAATTGACGCGGCGGTGAACCGTTTCATTGACCCCTTAATCATCTCTATTCACAGTTTCACCCCAAAGCCAAGCCAAGGCAAACGCCGCGAACTAGATATCGGCCTGTTGTGGAAAGTGGACGAAGACAAAGCGCAAGCGGTCAAGACAGAAATCTAACAGGTTCACCCCTACCGCATCGGCCTGAATGAACCCTATTCTGCCTTGAAACTAAACCACACCATGGACCGCCATGTCCTCCCCCGTGGCCTGCGCCATATCACACTGGAAGTGCGCCAAGACCTAATCGACACAGACCCAAAAGCCACCAAACTCGCCGCCCACCTCTCGGAAGCCCTAGAACATTTTATTAAGGGCTAATCTCTCCACCTCAACTCAACACCAAGTTTCCGCTCATCCCCGCGAAGGCGGGATCCAGTGAGGCAATTGACGAGACGCCCACCTACACAAACATGAACAACGAATGAGGCGTTTGCTTTGGAGGCAGAAGCGGACTCTATACTTGAGTTTTGAAATGTAATACATACAGCTATATGAACAATATTTTGATATCGAGATCAGAAATAAAGAAATTTTTCGACCCCAAAAAAATAATCGCAGGAAGTCGATCAAGCTCTACTTCACCAACTGGCAGTTACAAGGTGGAAACTGTTGGATATCTACAAAGTAAGCCTGAAGTTAACTGGACGGTCACGAAGGTTAGAGTTTTTGACAACCAATCCAATGAGTTAATGTTCGATTTTTTTACGGACTATCACAGCTTTTTTCATGAATGGCTCATAAACGAAAATATGGAGTATTTGGTTGGCGGAGAGGTTCTTTGTGGGGGGCAGACTGTGATTGATTTGTCGTCGAAGAAGATGAAAAGTTACAGCCCTCCTGAGGATGGGTTCATTTGGTCTGATTTTTATTTTTCTCCTAGCGGTGAAAGCTTAGCAGTAATTGGTTGTTTCTGGGCCTGCCCATATGAAGTTAGAGTGTATGACTTTAGCAATCCTCTGGTGCTTCCATTGCCTGAAATTAAAACCGTTTCGCTTGAAGACTCGGAATTGCACGGCATCGAATGGATAGATAATTATAGCTTTAAAACTAAATGCTACGACAACAGTTCTAGGACGTATTCATTGGATACTACATAAGATCCACTGTTGGGGAGAAGTGCACTTTAAGTATAGAAGTAATAGCGGAAACGAAAAAATAGAAACCTTAACTTCGTTACGAAACCCAGCGTGAGTGAAATCCTATTTGTTTCCAGTCGCCGTTTATGTTTTCAAACAAAAAGTAACCACCGTGTCCACATAGTGGGCCACAGTATGACTCAACGAATATCAAACCATATTTATTATCATTTGTGATCAAAGGTGAAGATAATTCGTGAACGGTGAGGAAGTTGGCATTAAATGCGGGTGTTAAGCCGTCTTCGTTCTTAAAGGGTTGTGCTCCAAATCTAAGAAATTCAATTGTTTTTGCAGGAAGAATTGAAATGGTAGGTGCATTTATTACCCCGTGAAAACACGATCTAATGTCTTGGGGAGCGGATAAAACTGAATTTTTAAAAATGCTCGCTGAATCAAACGCAAATTTTTCGTAAACTATTTTCTCATATGGTTTTGAAAAATACTCTGATTTAACTATTTCCCGTTTGCCTGTGTCACGATCGAAAAATGGAAATAATTCAAAACTCTTATTTATGGGATCAACAGGAATTGAATTTGAAATAGGGCGAAAAATGTGCGGAAGATCTTCTTCAAGGTTTGCGTAATAAGCTTGATATATCTTGCAAGAACGCGCATTTGCTTTCGGAGTATATTTCGAGTCAAACCAAAACAACGATCCCGCAAGAACGATGATGAAAAAGAATGCAATAAGTATGCGATTACGTTTTAAGAATGGCATAGCTCGCGACCCCTTAAATTCACTAAGAACTTATACATAGGAAGTTTCATTCATTGCACAATGGGCCTTAATAAAATGCAGGTCGAACGGTTGCTTTGAAAAGCGGACGTCCGCTTTAAGGACAACCAAGACATTAGGCGTTCTAGCAACTTAGCCACCCCCAAAAAACCTTATCCACGGTTTCTGCTTGTACGGTATGGTTCTCATATGAACCTTGATTATCAGGAAATTATGGACATGCGGGAACCTTGTGGCTCTGTGGATGTAGAGACCATGGGGGCGATTTGTGGGGTGTATGGGAAATTGGTGGCTAAGTTTTCGCGCCTGTTGGGCGAAGCGAGACAGATCACTATCCGGTGGATGCGCGAAGAACGCACGGCTTTCTATGCCAAGCGTTTGGCGGCGAACCAACGGGAATACGCCAGCATGGACAGACAACGTCGGGCGGGCGAAATCGCTAACCTTTGCCTGCGGGTACGCGAATGGGTATTAAGCTGCCCCGCGCGGCGCGCCCACCTTCGTGCCTTGATCGGAGAAGCCCGTATCGACATATGGCAAGACAGGCGGCTTGCCGCTCAAATCCAAGCTAATAACCCCCGCCAAGAGATGGCCCCGATCGAAACCACGCGCCATCAAAACCGCAGCGCCTCGCCCGTGGTGGGGCGTAAAACCGCCGCTCGCTATCAGGTCAGAAACTGGTACCGCTTGCCCTATATTTCCCAAACCATCAACGGGCGTCGCCCGACATCATCCCGCGTGGCGAAGCAACCCGTTCATCAAGACGGTCACGAAACACCGCGCCCGCCCATCGGTGGCGGCATGTGTCGGGCTGTACCCGCCGTGGTATTTTGGCCCGATGAATTGGCGGCGAGTTATGTGCACCGACCGCAAACCGTGCCGGAAACAACAAATGAAGATTGCCCTAATGAAGGGGAGCACACCCCCGCGTGGCGACCAGACAACAGGCCGCCAATAGAGACGCCAACCCCACAGGAATGGCCAGACTAGGCCAGCCACATACAATCCAGAAACAACCCGCCGCGCGACCGCGCGGCGCTATCTGTGCTGGTGGATTGTATGTGGGGTGTCACGGGGGGCATATCCCCCTCACCCCGCTCATCCCCGCGCAGGCGGGGATCCAGTTGGTTATCTCGGATTATACCAACAAGACGAGGAGACACGCCATACCTGAAAATCTGGATCCCCGCCTGCGCGGGGATGAGCGGAAGGGTGGGGTAGTGGGTACGTCTTCACCTTGTGTCATGCCAGCGAAGGCGGGAAGCTTATTGTTTAAATGCTGGGCGTGCCCAAATGGTAAAATCCCATATCAAGCCTGAGGATGACCGTATTAGGCTTCCCCGCCTGCATCATAGGTGCCGTGGATTTCACGCTCTCTTTGGGCCCATAACCTTTTTTGGTATTTAGACGAGATAATGTCGGTAATTACCAAGACACCCACCACCAGATAGAAGCTTGATTTTGACATGGCTTCGATCGGGAAAGTGAACAGGGTCAAATGGGCAAGATGGGCACCTTCGGTGACCAATAGCACGCCTACCAAAAACAAGATAAACAAACCCATGACTTCGTACATACGGTTTTTCTTGAGGAAGTCTGTCACCACATCGGCCATGAGCATCATGGCAATGCCCGAAACAATAATCGCAATCGCCATCAGGGGGACATTATAAACCGTAACCCCTGCTGCGGTTTTCTCGCTGGCAATGGCCATGGCAGACAGGATGCTGTCAAAAGAGAAAACGAGGTTCATCAAGACGATAAAAGCGATGGCTTTGACCACCGAGTTTTTACTGGCGCCTTCGCCGTGTTCGATATGGTCAACGGTCAGCATATGGCTAATCTCTTTGATGGCCGTATAAATAATGAACGCGCCGCCAAACAGAGTGACAAGGGATTGTAATGTGAAATGGCCTTCGATAATTTTATGTAAGGAGATGCTAAACAATTCGCCGGACAACATATCAAACATTTTGACAATGATCATCAGCAGGATAATCCGAAATACCACCGCCAGACCAATGCCCCAGCGGCGCACTTTGGCCGCATTGGCTTTACCAACCTTGTTACTTTCAATGGCAATGTAGAGAAGGTTATCAAAGCCGAGAACCGCTTGGAGTAAAATCAACATGAGTAAGGTCAACATGCTTTGCAGGGTAAAAAGTTCAGCCATAATATCCTCCCAGAATCTAGGGGGCGACTCTAGCCTGATTTGCCCTCCGGCGTAAAGCCTCATCAAAATATTACGATTATTTTTAAATCGTCTCTGGCCTTTGCGTGCCTTCGTCCCTAAATTAGATAAAAGATAAAAGGATACATTATGGCAAATCGAAATTTTCCAACCGGAACTTTAATGGCAGGCAAACGTGGACTGATTATGGGCGTTGCCAATAAAAACTCCATTGCTTGGGCCATCGCCGAGCAACTAGCGGCTCAAGGTGCAGAACTTGCCTTCACCTATCAAGGCGACGCGCTTGAGCGCCGTGTGCGACCGCTCGCCGAAAGCGTTAACTCGCCCATCATCGTGCCGTGTGACGTTACCGACGATGCCTCTATGGATGCTTGTTTTGCCGCCCTCAAAGATACATGGGGCGAAATTGATTTCCTCGTCCATTCCGTTGCTTTTGCCGGAAAAGACCAATTAGCAGGATCGTTCATTGATAACACAACGCGGGACGGCTTTGCCTCTGCACTGAATATTTCCGCCTATAGCTTTGTGGATGCAGCGCGGCGCGCTTCCCACATGATGTCTGAAGGTGGATCCATGATTACCATGACATATCTTGGTTCTGAACGGGTTGTGCCAAATTACAATGTAATGGGCGTTGCCAAAGCGGCTCTCGAAGCCTGCACCCGTTATCTCGCCGCCGATCTCGGCCCGCGCGGTATTCGGGTAAATGCCATTTCGGCTGGCCCGATTAAAACGCTGGCCGCCGCTGGCATTGGCTCTGGGCGTCACATGTTCCGCTTTAATAAAGCCACCGCCGCCATGCAAGAGCACACAGAACTAGAAGGGGTTGCCGGCGCGGCTCTCTATCTATTGTCTTCTCTCGGCACAAGCTGTACTGGCGAAACGCACCACGTCGACGGCGGCTTCCACGCCATCGCCATGCCGCAAGAAGCGCCACTAAAAGCAAGTTTGGGTATCGACTAGCTATTGTTTAAAGCAATTTTGGTAAAAATAACAGGCGGGATATTTAACCGTTGATTAGGTTCATTTCCGCATGACACTGGACTCGCCGGGGCCAATGGGGGTGACGGGTTCGTCTGGTTGAACTGGTTCGGCTTGTTCTTTTTCCATCACCATTTCTTCTCCCACTTCGATCATCAAGCGTTCGATATCCTCGCCACGGACTTGCGGGTCCACAGCACGGCGCATCTCGCGAACAAATTGCTTACGGAGGTTTCTCATATTTCCCACGCAGCGATCGCGACTTTCCTTGTTATCCGCCTTGACCGTATCCAGAACATGGTAAGCGTGCAGAATACTTTCCAGCGCCGACAAGCGGCGTTTATGATCTTCTTGCCACCCCTCTTCTTCGCGCGACGGTACCGCCAGATTAGGGAACAACCATTTTGCCTTATCCAGCAACCCCCGCAAGGTGGCGACAGTTTCTGCCCTTTGCAGATCGTAATCAGAAGTGACAAATTTTGTGGGGTCAATTTTACATAACTGCTGTGCCATGGCCATGGCCCGCACCACACTACGCCCCCAATCACGCACTTCCGCCTTATAGGTTTCTTCGGCACTGACGGCGTGTAATTTTTCCTGTTTCTTCGTCTCAGCAATTTGCCGTTCCGTTTCGCGAATGGCCCGCCGTGTCGACATCACGCCAAAAATCATCTGCGAAGCCAGAGCAATAATCGAGATGGCCATTGCATATATGGACAATGTTGTGCTGCTCATAATTTCCCCCTACCCGCGTAATGCTTCAAAATCTTCCCGCGCCATCTTACTGGCTGCTAAATAGACAATATCAAGAAGTATAGACGGCCGCCCACGCCCTGTCACTTCTGCTAATGTTTGGGTGTAATCTGCATTTTCCGGCGAAAGTCGCACGGTTGTCCGCCGCGAAGCCAAAAACCGCTCTTCGCTAAACCATGCAGCAATATCGGAACTATGCTGTGTATCGCGAAGATGAGTGATGACACGGTCGAGCACCTTTGATCTGGCTTTGGTCTTTAATTTACGGCCCATTTGCCCGATAAGCTTCTCGGCCCCCGGCTCAATCATCATTTCTACGGCAATTTGTGTGGTCATAAGGGCGCCTTAGAGAGTTATGATTAATAAACTCTATACGCACCATCAGGTTTGAAAGAAAAATACGCCCTTAAACGAAACATGGTTAATCAAAGGTTTACAACATATTGGAAATGAAAGAAAAAATCTCTTTCACTTTCCGTAGTAAGAACAGAAGAAACGTAAGCACACTGCATTATGGTTATAAGGTCTGAGCGCCCCAGAGAAGAGTTTTAGGGACATAACCGGCCATATTGCCACCTGGTGAACTTACGAGACACCAACGCCCGTTCTCACAGGTATGTAGTTCTAGCAAGGCGCCTTTAAGGGCAATGGCCCGCCGCTTTGAGTCTGAGCGAGGTTTTGCATGCAGAATAATTTCTGTACGGGCCAAAACCATTTTCTTGCCTGTTAACAATCGCCGATCCATCCAGCTTTCATCCCCGTTCACATCACGAACTTTGCGCCACAACTCGGTCTCGGCCACAACAATCATGGGCAAACCCTTGCGTTTATATCGCCACGCCACCGGATGACCGCGACTTGGGCCGGTTCGCCCGTTCGAGGTGCCGTATTTTAAAGAGACAAAACGCGGCACCCGAAAACCAGACGGCGTATTCTTCGCCTGCACGCGAACGAAATCATGGAATAATTTGTCTTGCGGCCCCGGCACGTCCATGGCGAGGTTCGCGACGGAATTATTCTGGGGCATCTGGATTGATTGGCCCGACATATCCGGTTTGCTCTGCGCCAAGGCACAAAACGGTTGGCTGGAAATCACCGCCAAACATATCCATAGAATTTTTTGCAAACCTTGAGCCTTACCGTGCAACGTCACTCTCTGCCATAATACAAGAGAATAAATGAGCCGTAAACAAAGTGAATTTGCCAAGCCCAATTTTCAAACATAAATTGCCCTAGCACACATATTTTACTTGCTTAATACACACAGGCAGGCATTTTAGCCCCATGACATCATCACAAAAGCCAAAAATAATTGTCACCAGAAGACTACCCGATACCGTGCATGAGCGGCTAAGCGATTTGTTTGAAGCTCGCCTGCGCCCCGACGATCGTCCCTTTAATAAACAAGAACTCATCGAAGCCGTGCAGCAAGCCGATGTACTGGTACCCACCCTCACCGACAATATTGACAAAGACATTATCGAAGCCGCTGGCCCACACCTAAAGCTGATTGCAAATTTTGGTGCAGGCACAGATCATATTGACCGCAAAGCTGCCCACGATAAAGGTATCTTGATCACCAATACCCCTGATGTACTGACCCAAGATGCAGCAGATTTTGTTCTAGCGCTCATCTTGGCCGTTCCGCGTCGATTGGTCGAAGCAGACAAGCTCGTCCGTACAGGTGGGTTTTCAGGCTGGACACCGACAGGTATTTTAGGTCAAAGGGTTCGCGGTAAAAAGCTAGGGATTGTCGGCATGGGCCGGATTGGGCAGGCCGTCGCAAGGCGCGCCCACGCATTCGGCCTCGGTGTGCATTACCACAACCGCCGCCCCCTATCCGCCCCTATCGAAAGCGAGCTTGGTGCACGTTATTGGGACGATTTGGACGCGATGCTCGGCACTGTTGATATGGTTTCGATCAACTGCCCCTATACCCCCCAAACCCATCATTTGTTTGATGCAGACCGCTTGGCCAAAATGCAAAGCCACGGAATTTTGATTAATGTGTCTCGCGGTGAAATTATTGATGAAGCCGCCTTGGCCGAAGCCTTAGCCAATAAAAAAATTGCCGGAGCAGGCCTTGATGTTTACGAAAACGAACCAAAAGTCAATTCTGGCCTCTTGGAACTCCCGAATGTCATCCTAACCCCCCACATTGCTTCGGCAACTTTGGAATCGCGAATTGAAATGGGCGAAAAGGTCATGATTAACATCCGTGCCTTCGTAGATGGGCATAGATGTCCTGACCGAGTTTTACCTCCTGAATAGATTCTTCCTATTTAACTTGAGAAATTTCGCAAATCTGGTAAAATATTAGCCTAAGTTTGAATCCGGTTTTCAAATAATTGATTGCAGCTATTATTTGATTTTGAACCGGGGCGCGTACAAGACCCAAGAACTCCCCAGCTCTTTGCGGTGTTGTACTAGAAGCAACCCTTCTCTGAACCACACATCAGAGGAGGGTTGTTTTGTTTCTACCTCGCCAAAATATTTGCGGATGAACACGCTGGACAAGATGGGTCGCGAGGCAGGTTTATTGTGCGAGCATTTGCCGAAAGACCGTCAAACAAGAACAGTTTATTATACAATGGCTCCCCTGCTCCCGTTATAATTTTCATGGCCTCTAATGCCATCATAGAGCCGATCATCCCGGCCATTGCGCCTAACACCCCGACAGCAGCACAGCTTTCGATGCCCTCTGGTTCATGAGGCACAAAGCATCGATAACAGGTTGATTGCCCGTCATTTTTAAATGCTGACAACTGCCCGTCAAATCGACCAAGAGCGCCGGAAACCAAGGGAATTGATAAGGAAAGACAAGCTTTGTTAACTGCAAACCGTGTCTGAAAATTATCACACCCATCGAGAACCACATCATAGTCCTTGAGTATGGACATTGCATTTTCGTCCGTAAGGCGTTCAAAGTGATGCCCCGTGACAATATGCGGATTTAGCTGCCGCAGTGAATTGCCAAGGCTGTCTACTTTTGACGCGCTAATATCTGCCGTTTTAAATTGGATTTGTCGGTGTAAATTAGAAAGCTCGACATAGTCATCATCAATGATTCCGATTTTACCGACACCCGCCGCCGCAAGGTATAGCCCACTTGGCCCCCCTAATCCCCCTGCACCAACAATTAAAACACGGGCCGCCTTTAAAGCATTTTGTCCAACACCACCAATTTCTTTGAGCAAGATTTGTCGGCTATATCTCTGGACTTCTTCGGGGGTCATATGAATTATTCAAACAAGGCAGTTGATAAATACCGTTCTGCATAACTTGGCAAAATTGTAACAATTGTCTTCCCTTGCATGTCTTTTCGAGACGCGATTTCACGGCTGGCCGCAATCGCAGCACCAGAAGAAATACCCACAGGCACCCCATCTGTTTTGGCCGCCAATTTAGCGGTCTCAAATGATGTATCATTATCAATACAAATGACTTCGTCAATTAGCGTCATATCAAGCACATCGGGTTTAAAACCTGCTCCGATCCCTTGAATCATATGCGGCCCTTTTTCTCCCTTAGACATGAACGGGCTTCCACTCGGCTCAAGCGCAATGACTTTAATTTTTGGATTTCGCAGTTTTAAATACTTTCCCGCACCAGATATTGTGCCACCCGTACCAACGCCTGCAATCAACACATCCACCTTACCCTTGGTATCATTCCAAATTTCAGGCCCCGTCGAGCGTCTGTGGGCTTCGGGGTTTGCAGGGTTGGAAAATTGTCCGGCAACAACCGAGCCTTTAATTTGATCGCACATTTTATTGGCTTGGGCGATGGCCCCTTCCATACCTTCTTCTGCCGAAGTCAGCACAATCTCAGCCCCTAAAAAGGCGGTCATTTTACGACGCTCTATGGACATGCTTTCCGGCATGACAAATATCGTTTTATAGCCTTTTGCGGCGGCTACCAAAGCGAGGCCAATACCGGTATTTCCAGAAGTGGGTTCGATGATTGTACCGCCGGGTAACAAAGCGCCGCATTTCTCTAGGTCTTCCACCATGTACAAGGCAATCCGGTCTTTGACACTGCCGCCCGGATTGAAAAACTCGAGCTTGTAAAGCAAATCCACATGTAGATCTTCATTCAAATTCGGCAAGCGTACCAAGGGAGTATCCCCGATGGTTTCCAAAATTGAATTATAGATTTTTCCTCGTCCGGGTGTTCCGTCTTTCGTCATCACGCAATCCTTATTTTACACCGGTGGAACCATAACCACCACTGCCACGTTTGGTCTCACTTAATGTGTCAACCACCATGAAATTTGCTTGTGTTACAGGCGCAATTACCATTTGTGCAATGCGGTCGCCACGTTCGATGGTAAACGGTGTATCCCCATGATTAATCAGTAATATTTTCACTTCGCCCCGATAATCCGCATCAATGGTACCGGGTGAGTTAACCACACTAATGCCGTGTTTGTAGGCAAGCCCTGAGCGGGGGCGAATTTGCGCTTCATAACCAGCAGGTAATGCCATCGCAAGACCCGTTGCGATTAATGAACGAGTACCCGGTTCCAGAACCAGATTGCCCTCTATAGCAGCCCGTAGATCTACCCCCGCAGCCAAATTTGTTTCATACGCAGGGAGATCAAGATCTTTAAAATTATCTAGTTTCTTCAGTTCAATTTTCAGCATTTTAGCCCCCCTTATCAAGTTCATCTTTTTTGGCAGGTTCATTTAATTTATCAAGACGTATTTTCAAAACTTCCATATCTTCCGTGCTTAATTCCGCCCCCGCATAGGTATAGATATAAACACCGTCCTGTTTCCTAATCGACATTAAAGAGCTGTCTGGGCTATCGAAATTTTGTGACAAATGCAGAGGGATATCTGTGCGAATAATTTTCAAGTCAAATTCTGTGGGGATCACATTATTTCGCGTACACATCACCGCCCTGATTGGTTGCCCATCTACTTCGCGTATTGGCCCCGTGTCACTGGCGAATACCGAGAAAATGAATTCTTCTGCCGGATAAAATCTGGCGACCATAGGAGTATCGGCTTCACTTGCCTCATTGGCGATCACTGGGCGCATCACAACAATTTCACAAGCGGCAATATTGTCATCAGCCATAGCAGGTGCAGACATAAACCCTGCGGCAAAAATACCGGTGATTAAACATAGGTGAATTTTCATAGAGCGCCTATTTCCTTGGCAATTATGGCGGCCAATTTTTCTGCCGCTTTTTGTTTGGACATCAAGGGCCAAGGTTCAATCTGATTTTCTGTGACCAAAATCATAGTATTATGGTCCCCCCCCATCACATCACCAGACACATCATTAGCGATAATCCAGTCACATTTTTTCTTGGCCAATTTAGCCTGTGCATGTGACGTCACATCATTTGTTTCCGCCGCAAAGCCTACCACTAATGACGGACGGTTTTTATGGGATGACAAGGTTTTGAGAATGTCGGGATTCTCCGCCAGTTCAAGCGGCGCAATCTGTGTACCGTCTTTTTTAATTTTTTGTGAAGTCGCATTCATAGCGCGCCAATCTGCGACAGCAGCGACACTGATAAACACATCTGCAGGTAAGGCCGCCTCGCACGCAGCGAGCATATCACGAGCCGTTTCAATATAGACCATATTTACTCCTTGCGGCGGCGTGATTGAAACAGGGCCAGATACCAGACTCACATTTGCACCGAGTTCCGCACACGCCCGTGCAATCGCATATCCTTGCTTGCCCGAAGAATGATTGGAAAGGTACCGAACAGGATCAATCGGTTCCCGTGTTGGCCCTGCCGTGATCAAAATGTGTTTTCCCTTTAACGGCTTTGGCGCCAAATCATCAATATGGGTGATCCCCGCTAGGGCTTTCTCGATCGCGTCTGCAATCTGTTCTGGTTCGACCATGCGGCCAAAACCATATTCTCCACAGGCCATATCCCCTTCAACAGGGCCGACAAACAACGCGCCGCGTGTGCGTAAAGTTTCAATATTTTCTTGTGTGGCCGCATGTTCCCACATCCGCACATTCATTGCGGGTGCATAAAGAACCCGTTTATCCGTTGCTAGCAAAGTGGTGCTGGCTAAATCATTGGCGAGGCCATTCGCCGCTTTGGCCATGAGGTCAGCCGTTGCAGGTACCACAACAACCAAATCGGCACTACGGGACAGTTCGATATGGCCCATTTCGGCTTCATCTGACAACGAAAATAAATCCGTAAACACACGTTCGCCACTCAGCGCACCGATCGATAAAGGCGTGACAAATTCTGCGCCTGCCTTGGTAAGAATCGTTGTTGTTTTAATGCCGCGTTTAGAAAGCAAGCGAATGAGCAATAGAGACTTAAATGCCGCTATTCCCCCTGCAATGATTAAAACAATCCGCTTCTCGCTCATAAATCTAAATCTGTCCTGCTGCCAATAATCCAAAATAGAGTAATACAGCACCAGCCCCTGCCCATGCAAACCCTTTCAGCAAACCTCGCGGTTTTGTTACAGGGCGATGCGGTGGCATCGCTGACAAATCGATCTCTCCTGCACGCCAAGCCTTAGCAAGAGCGGCCATATTATCGGCGGCTTCAGGCATAGCTTTCATGGTTTTTTGCAAGCGGCGCAGGTCTGCCATAAAATCGCCAATGCGACCTTCCGGGCCCAATTCACGCCGTAGGCTTGCCTCGACGATGGGGCGGGAAGCTTCCCACATGTCAAATTCCGGATCAAGCCGGCGTGCAACGCCTTCGGCCTGCATCATTGTTTTTTGTAACATGATGAGTTGCGGCTGCATTTGCATGTCAAAAATTTCGGTTATCTCGAACAATTGCAACAGTACTTTTGCCATGGAAACCTGATCAGATGTTTTCCCAAAAATCGGCTCCCCAACGGCCCGTAATGCGGAAGCAAAATCTTCAATGGTGTGGTGACTAGGCACATAGCCTGCCTCAAAATGCACCTCGGCAATGCGCAGATAATCTCGCTCTAAAAACCCGTATAGAATTTCAGCGTGAAAACGTTGTTCCTCTGCACTTAAGCGGCCAAGGATACCAAAATCCAACAAAGTCAGCTTGCCGTTTTCATCTATAATCAGATTGCCCTCATGCATATCCGCATGAAACACGCCGTAATCAAACGCACTGGCTAGGAAACTTTGAATAATCGTGACAGCAAGCGCTTTGCGGTCAATTTTTGGATCGGTCAGCACCGCATCATCTGACAGGGAAATGCCGTCAATCCATTCCATGACCATGATATTTTTAGTACTAAGATGCCAATAAAGCGCAGGCACGCGAAACAAACCTGTTTCCGTAGCAATCTCGCCAATCTCACTGGCGGCGGCGGCTTCCAAACGTAAATCCAGTTCCAGAGATACCGCCCGTGATACAGTTTCTACAAAGAGCGTGGGCTTTAACCGATCGAGGGATTTAACAAATTTTTGCGCCACCGCCGCCACCATGCGAAGCACGTCAATATCATTAGCCATCAAACGGTGAATGTCCGGACGTAATATCTTTACGGCAACTTGCTCACCGCTCATCAGTTCTGCTTTGTGGACTTGAGCAACCGAAGCCGCTGCAACGGGTTCAGAGAAAGTTTTAAACACCTCTTGCCAAGGCTTGCCAAGGTCCTTTTGCAACCTCAATTCAGCCTGTGCCATACTAAAGGGCGGGACTTTATCTTTCAGGCGGGATAGGCCACGAATAAATTCTTCGTCCAGCATATCTGACCGAGTGGCCAAAATTTGTCCAAATTTGATGTAGGCAGGCCCAAGGCTTTCCAAGGCAAGCGCCAATCTTTCGCCAGGATTTTTGGCGCGGCTTCTTTTGGCAAAAAGACGGGAAAACCAGCCAATAAACCGCACAAACCATGGGACAGATTTCGCATATTCAGCCGGCACCAACGCATCATGCCGTGCCAAGATAAACGCGGTGTAAAATAGCCGGAAAAATGTCGCAATGGTTTTCATACTGCCCTCTTAGCAGAGGATAAATTTAAAAGCGAGAGGGTGTTTCGTACCTTTTTTAATACAGCGGATCCTAACTGCTATCTTGCTCTTTCGCAACAAGGGGCGTATGCTCCCAGATGAGAATGGAGAGCTATAATGTTGAAATATTATTCCCTATTTTTTATCGGTTTGGGACTGGTGACAATGACACCGACGTTGGCGGATGCACAGCAAATGCCCCGCTTGAATGCTCGACCAATGACCACAACGATAAAAACAGATACGATCGGCTATATTAAAATAGAAGGCATACAGGGCGAAAGCACCCATACGGGCTATAGAAACTGGATTGAGATACACAGTTTTTCTTCTCGCATCAGGCAATCAAATAAAGCAAGCCAAACGGGGGGAAGAACTGGTGGGCGTGCGATTTTTTCAGATATTGTGATTACCAAGCGGGTTGACAAGGCCTCCCCTGATTTGTTCTTGCATGTTGCCAATGGCAAACACATTCCAAAGATAGAAATGGAATTTAAACAAAACGGTCAAGAATATAAGATAGAGCTAGAAAACGCCTCCATTAAATCGATTAAAACCGAGGCTGAAGATGGTAAATCTTGGCCTATGGAGAAAATTTCGATTACCTACTCACAGATCAAGGTAGAATATAAAGCAAATGCCAACGCAACCTCTATTGACCGCACATGGGACCTAGAACAAAATACGCAACGCTAAACCGAGCGGCATGAAAAGTAGTCAACTAGATTTATTCACTTCGCTAAAATCGTAATTTTGATTATTCCCCCAAAGTTTCTAAAAAGAAATCCAGAATTTGCTGGTCTCGGTGAATTTTATTTTCCCGTGACCTAAAGCCGTGCTTCTCCCCTGGATAGGTCATGATCCGCATATTATGACGGCCCCGTTTTTGCATCTCGCCCATCAACATAATGGAATGCCGAAACACCACATTATCATCTGCCATACCGTGGATTAGCAGGAATGGTTCAGTCAGGCCGTCAATATGAGTAAATACATCTCCGTCTTCATATGACCCTTTAGTATAATTTTTCGCACCCGGATTTGGATCACCAAGATAACGCTCCGTATAGGCCGTATCATATAGTCGCCAGTCCGTAACCGGCGCGCCAGACACACCAGATTTATACAGGTCGGTTTGGGCAAGCATATGCAAACTCATATAACCACCATATGACCACCCATAAACCCCCATACGGTCAGGATCGACAAACCGGAGACGTTTGAGGAAATTTGCCCCCACACTCTGGTCAACGACTTCGGCTTTCCCCATGGCACGATAAAGGTGATCTTCGAAAGCCTTGCCTCGATTGGCAGCCCCACGGTTATCCAAAAGAAAAACAACAAAGCCGTTATCGACAAAAAGTTGTGGCAAATAGCCTTTACTATCCCAGCCATTATGTACCCTTTGTACACCGGGGCCACCATAAACAATGGTGATCGCAGGCCGTTTTTCACCGGGTGCAATATCTTTTGGCTTATATAGGGCATAGTCCAATTTGGTACCATCTGCCGCTTCCAATTGGCCGAATTGTGGCGTGATATGAGAGTCAAGATAGGGAGCATATGGATGGTGATCATCCAACTTATTTTCATTTAACCAGATCAGCGGCTCGCCTGTATTACGATAGGCACGAGTTTGCGGCGGGGTCGTTTTATTGGAAAATGTGCCGATATAACTCAGGCAATTATCAGAAAAACTTGCGCTATTCAGCCCTGCTCCTTTGGAGAGTTGTTGTAAACCACGACCGTCAAAACCAACGCTAAAGACATGTTGTTCGAGAGGTGTTTCTTGCCAACCTGTGAAATAAATTTTTGCACTTTTTTCATTCACACATCTAATTCTGGAAACGGGCCATTCCCCTTCGGTGATTTGAATGGGATCCACACCGCCTGCGCCGTAGCGGTAAATATGGCGAAATCCGCTGCGTTCAGAACTCCACAAGAAACCACCGTCCGCAAGCGCCGTAAACTCTCCCCTAATATTTAGCCATGTGGGAGAAGTTTCTTCGAACATTAAACGACTTGTACCCGTACGTGGATTAACGTCTAACATTTTCAAGGATTTTTGATCCCGCGACAAAACCCCTACATATAGATGTTGGCTATCTTGGCTCCAATATACACGGGCGAGATAAATGTCTTTCTCTTGTCCAATATCAACCCAAACCGTGCGACGACCATAAGTTCTAACAACACCCAATTTCACCGTCGCGTTCGGCGTACCTGCAAATGGGTAACGCTGCGCCACAGTTTCAACACCAGATTGTGAAAACTCGATACGGTTTTCAATGGCAATGGGGCTCTCATCAATTTGTGTATAGGCGATTCTGGTTTCGTCAGGAGACATCCAATACCCAGTTGCCCGATCCAATTCTTCCTGAACCACGAATGACGCGGTAGCATTGCGAATGACATCGGTAGCCCCGAACGAAAGTTGGCGCTCCCGACCATTGGTCAAATCGGTTACATATAATTCATTCCCACGAACATAGGTGACATAATTCCCCGAGTCCGAAATATGGGCATCGGTTTCAAACCCTTCGGTATTGGTGACTTGCGTCGCCGTTCTTGTTTTCAAATTATAAATATAAACGTCCCCGCCGAGCGGAAACAGAATTTGCTCGCTTTTGGCATCCCAACTATAAGATACAATGCCTTTGCCATATTCCCGTGCCCTTTCGCGGCGGTTTTTCTCTTCGGCCGACAAAACTTCTGGCGCCCCCAATAAATCCGTAGAACTCACGAGTAATTTTGATTTGCCAGTCGCCAAATCATAAGCCCATAAATCTTGTTGGTTGGCATCGCTGTCGCGCCCTTGCAACACCGTCACCATTTTCCCGTCAGGTGATATACGGGGCTTGGAAAGGGTCGGTCCCGACAAAGAAGGGTCTGAATGGATGATAGCAGGCGTCAGATCACCGGGTTTTACCACGTGTGACGCCGCCAATTTTGCCGTTTCTCCTGATCCACAACCAGATAAAACTAAACTCGCAACACACAAACCAATTTTCAAAGACTGCACGCGATCCCCCATTTTCTTATGATATTTTTACTTTTCCTATAGTCGCAAGCCTGTGCTAAGAATGCAAGCGAGTTTAATAGGGAACAACATGGCAGCCTATGATATTTTCAACGGAGACGCCGATGGCATATGTGCCCTCTTACAACTCCGCTTGGCAGAACCCAGACAAGCTAATCTGATAACAGGTGTCAAACGCGACATTGACCTATTAAACCATATAAAACCAAAGAAAGACGACCAATTAACCGTGTTAGATGTCTCCATGCGCGTCAACCAAAAAGGACTTCAAAGAGCCCTCATCACCGGCGCACATGTTTTCTATGTTGACCACCATAATGCAGGCGATATTCCTTCACACGAAAACCTATTTGCCGTTATTGATACAAGACCCACCATATGCACGTCCTTACTTGTCAACAAATGTCTGGACGGTGAATATTCCGACTGGGCGATTGTTGGTGCTTATGGCGACAATATGATAAAGAGCGCGGCCGCCTTAGCGGATAAAATCAACCTTAACCCACAAGACAGGCAGAATCTTAAAACATTCGGCGAGCTTCTGAATTACAATGGCTATGGCAGTCATATTTCTGATTTACATTTTCCACCTGCGACGCTTTTTGAATACCTTCTTCCCTTTCAAACACCACAAGATTGCTTGCAGGCACGTCCTGATATTTTCGCCACCTTACAAAACGGGTTTGCCGACGATATGCGCAAAGCTAAATCTGCGAAAGCCATCGCCCCCCATGTAATTTTACTTGACGATGCCCCGTGGGCTCGCAGAATATCAGGCAGTTTCGGCAATGCCATTGCCAACCAAGATCAAGGCCACGCCCATGCCGTCCTGACCCATAACCGCAAAGGAGGGTTTACGGTATCAGTGCGGGCCAAATTAACCGCCCCACAACATGCAGACACATTGTGCATTCAGTTCCCAAGTGGTGGCGGGCGTACCGGTGCCGCCGGGATTAATCATCTCCCCAAAGACAAATTGGATATGTTTTTGGCAGCTTTCAGAAATACCTTATAAAAGCGAGCGCCCCCGTTCGGATCAAAACTAACGTGGCGGCATGCGAGCGCCTGCGTCGGCACGGATGTGTTCAGCATTAATATAGGTTTGCTCACACAAAGTCGCGACCAGCTTGGCATATTCTTCCGTTGTACCGAAACGGGCTGGAAATTGTACATAAGCGCGCAAGGCCTCTTTGACCTCTGGCTTCATTTGTTCATAGATCGGTGTTTCGAAAAATCCCGGTAAGATCGTGTTGCACCGAATACCTTCACGAGCCAAATCTCTCGCAACAGGTAATGCCATTGATAAAATACCCCCCTTGGAAGCCGCATAAGCCACTTGTCCAATTTGCCCGTCTTGAGCGGCAACCGAAGCTGTGTTGACAATAACGCCCCGTTCCCCATCTGGATCCGTTGGCTCTAATGACATCATCCCTGCCGCAGATTTCGCCACACACATGAAAGTGCCGATAAGGTTTACATTAATGATTTTAGCAAAGAAACCAGAATCATGAGGGCGAATTTCCCCAGTTTTACGGTCACGGCTTGCCGTTTTCATGCCCCCAGCAATTCCGGCGCAATTGACCATAATTCTTTCTTGGCCATTCACCGCCCGCACGGCGGCAAAGCCTGCGTCCACACTTTCTTCGGAGGACACATCAACACGCGCAAAGACACCGCCAATTTCTTTAGCTACTTTCTCGCCGCGCTCTTCATTCATATCAAAAATGCCCACTTTTACGCCTTTGGCAGCAAGTAATCTTGCAGTCCCTTCCCCGAGACCAGATGCTCCGCCGGTGACGACTGCTGCGATATTTTTTGATAATTCCATGATGGCCTCTGTTAGCTAATAATTACGATTTGCAGACACTACTAAGTTCAGCTAAAATCACAAAACTATTTTTTAAAAATCATGAGATTATTATGGCAAACACATCTATCGCCCTCGCTGTTCACGGTGGGGCTGGCAATTATGTTTATAAAGAACAAGCCGAGCAACTTCAAAACCTTGAGCAAGTCATGGCAAAGGGCAAAGCCATGTTGATAGAGGGAGCTTGCGCTCTGGATGTGGTAGAAGAACTGGCTGTATTGCTAGAAAATTCGGGACTTTATGTCGCGGGCAAAGGCACCGGCCCCAACAGCGCCGGCGAATATGAGCTTGATGCTTCGATCATGGACGGTGCCAACAGAAATATTGGTGCCGTAGCGGCAATGAAGGGATATAAAAACCCAATTCGCGTAGCCCGCAAAGTGTTGGAAAACACACCTCATGTAATGTTAGCGGGGCGTGGCGCCGAAAATTTCGCCAGCGCCCAAAATTGCACGCAAATCACGAACCCCCTCGATTATTACATTGTGCAAGGCATTACCCGCCTGCCTGAAGATTTAGATACAGGGACCATTGGCGTTGTCGCCCGCGATCATCAAGACAATATGGCCGCCGCCACTTCAACAGGTGGCTTGCTAGGCAAAATGCAAGGACGAGTTGGCGACAGCCCCTTACCTGGCGCTGGCGTATGGGCAGATCAACGCGTGGCTGTCTCATGTACCGGTCAAGGCGAATATTTCATCAAAGCCGCCATTGCTGCCGATATTTCCGCGCGCATGCGGTACGGAAATTTTTCCCTAGAAAGCGCCGCCCAAGGTGCCATTGACGACATGGGGGTGCAAGGCGGTTACGGTGGTGTCATTGCCCTTGGAAAATTTGGCCTACCCGTTTTCCCTCATAATTCTCAAGGCATGCGCAGAGGATGGATTGATGAACATGGTCATGTCCAAGTGAAGGTATGAGCCACCAACTAACCAAAGCATTTCGCATCCAAGCCATGCATGCTGAAAATTTAGGGTCCCCATTCATGGCGCGTTGGGGAGAGATGCTGGCGCAATATTTGACCCCTCAAACAGATCTCGGAAAAGTTCTCTTTAACTGGGAAGGCGATGTCACGGCGAGTGGAGATAATGTCCCCTTACGTTTAATGGGCGCCCTGCATCATTTGGTGCTACAAGACAGGTGCTCGGAACTAAGCGAAGTTTACCCTCCACACGACAAAAGCAAAACCGATGCCCAGCTTTGGGAGGCCTTGCAAACCGCTTTTGCAAATCATGCCCCTGCCATCTTGCGCCAACTGAAAAGCCCGCCCCAGACCAATGAGGTCAGACGTTCAGCCATCCTTCTCCCCGGTTTTCTCACCATTGCAGATCGCACCCATAACTTACCTCTGGTTTGTTCTGAACTTGGTGCCAGTGCAGGATTGAATTTAAACTGGCAGCATTACCATTATGCTTTCGGTGGACAAACATGGGGTAATAAAACCTCTCCAGTCACGTTAGCACCCCAATGGAAAGGACCAACACCGCCGACACACGACATTCGAATACTTGAACGGCGCGGATGTGACCTCAACCCGACAGATCTAAGTGACCAAAGCCAGATCACCAACCTGCTTTCCTATTTATGGGCAGATCAACCAGAGCGAATTACCCGCACAAAGGCCGCTTTTGATCTCGCAGCGCAATATCCCTACCAAGTCGATAAAATGGACGCCATTGACTGGCTCCAACACCGCCTGTCCACGTCACATGAAGGCGCTGTACACGTCATTTACCACACCATTGCATGGCAATATTTCCCTGAAAATTTAAAGCGACAAGGCGAAATGATCATCAAAGCCGCAGGGGCACGCGCCACCGAAACCGCACCGCTAGCCAGATTAAGCTTTGAAGCGGACGGTCAAGAACCGGGCGGAGTACTCACCCTCACTATGTATCCGGGCGGACAAACAACAACCCTCGCCCGCGCGGATTATCATGGAAGATGGGTGAATTGGGTAAGCTAGGCAGCTTGAACGATTTTTTTCGTTTCCTGAGCGGCTGGACTTGCAGATCTAACAACAGACAAATCCAAGCTAAATGAGAATATCGAACCTTTTTCCAACTCACTTTCAAGATGGAGTTCTCCCCCCATATGCCCGACAATATCCTTACAAATTGCTAAACCTAGACCTGTACCCTCAGCACTTGAGATAGAAGGGTTATCAATTTGGGCAAACCTTTTGAACACAGTTTTTATATCTTTTTGTGCAATCCCTACGCCTGTATCGATAACCGAAATTTTCACGATAGCTCGTGAGGCTGTATATCCTGAAACCTCGACGCTTATATTGACAGAACCTTGCTGCGTAAACTTCAAAGCATTATTTGTAAGATTATTTAGAACCTGGCGAATTCTGGCTTCGTCTCCAATATAATGACGAGGAATATCTGGTGAAAATTGCATGCCCACCAATAAACCCTTTTTAATGGCGATTGGCTGATAAAGTTGGATCACGGACTGCATCAGTTCGATTAAATCAAATGGTTGTTGTTTTAGCCTGAAATTTCCAGCATCCAGTTTTGAAATATCCAATGCGTCATTAATAATTGCCAACAAAGTGTTGGCACTTCTATTGACAATGCCTGCGTATTTTTCCTGTTCAGGGTTCAGGGCGGCTCGCGATAATAACTCGCTAAACCCCATAATCCCATTAAGAGGCGTACGAAGTTCATGACTCATATTAGCCAGAAATTTATTTCTTTCCCCACTTAAATGCTCCACCTCTTCAATCTTATTTTCCAACTGGGAAAATGCAGAATGCATATGCTGACTTGCCGCCATAACAATCATCGAAACAAGGCCAAATGAAATTTGTGCTTGCGCAGCTCTCTGAAAATTACGAGCGCGAAACAGTTCTGGATCAAACAATGCGCCAGTAGGTGCAGCCGCAGAATTGTAATATAAGACTGTTATTAACCCCGCTCCTAACCCCCAAAATGCCAAGGTTGAACGCCAACCACTGATAAAACCATTGATAACAGCACCCACAATTAAGAATGGTATCAGAGACGAATTGATGCCAGTGAAATCAGTATTTGAAGACATAAAAATACCAACAAGCATTAGCAAGGAATAAAATCCGGCAAAAAAGGCGAACTGTTTTGTAAATCGAAGCATCACGATCAAAGCCATAACGCTAGCGCACACGCCAACACTGATCCAATGGTCAAGTGTCCAGTAACCATATGTGTAGGACATAAGAGCAAGATTAGCCACTTGAGAGACAAGGAATAAAAGACCAATTGCGTACACAGCACGGGCGCGCATAACATCACTAGTACGAGCCAATTCATCAATTCGAAGAAAATTTTCGAAATTTTTCATTTTATTAGCATTACCCCACGCCCCAACAATCAAATCTATTACAGTTTGAAGTTTAAAATATAATTAAATCCACGTAATTACATACATTTACCCAAATAACCCTAGTTACTCAGCAATGGCATTATAATAAGCCCTTCAAATGCTAGACACCGACTTCAAACCATGTATTTTATCCTGCACATAGAAACATGAGAAAAATAATGCCAAATAAACTCACCCATTTTGACGCTGACGGGCGCGTAAATATGGTCGACGTCTCGGCCAAAGCCAAGACAGACCGCCAAGCAATTGCGACGGGCATGGTGCGTATGGAAAATACGACCCTCGCCTTGGTAAAATCCGCCAAAGCAAAAAAAGGAGATGTCATTACTGTGGCAGAAATTGCCGGCGTCATGGGCGCAAAACGAACGGCAGATCTTATCCCTCTTTGTCATCCCCTTCCCATTAGCGGCGTTAAGATCGAAATTAATATAGATGATCATTTACCGGGCCTAACCGTTATGGCCCGTGTCAAAACATCTGGGCAAACCGGCGTAGAAATGGAAGCTTTGACGGCTGTATCCGTGGCTTGCCTTACCATTTATGACATGCTTAAAGCGGTCGATAAGGCCATGATCATCGAGCGGGTCGAGCTGCTTGAAAAGTCCGGTGGAAAATCAGGAACATATAGGAAATCAGGTGGCTAATCTCATCAGTGTAACAGAAGCACAAAACATCATTTTGCAGCTGGCCAAAACTCTCGGCAAAGTAAACACCCCGATCGCACATGCCCATGGGCATGTGTTGGCACAAGATGCTTGCGCGCAGGTTAGCCTGCCACCGCTTGATGCTTCTGCCATGGACGGCTATGCCATTTGCCTTGAGCCAGACCACGGCGAAGGTTCAATATTCACCCTGATTGGCGAAGCGCCCGCTGGCGCACCTTTTGCTGGCACAGTTGGCAAAGACGAATGTGTGCGCATCTTTACTGGCGGCGCGGTCCCACCAGGTGCCAACCATGTCATCATGCAAGAAAACGTTGACGCGAGCGGGGCAAAAATTACCCTCACCCAACCCATCAGCCCCGCGAGCCATATTAGAAAAGCAGGGATTGATTTTGCAGAAGGCGATGTAATTTTAAAACAGGGCTGTTATCTGGGCGCTTATGAAATTGCTTTATTATCAGCCGCCAACCATGGGCATATTCATGTTTACAAGCGACCTAAGCTTGCCATCATCGCCAATGGCGACGAACTAATTGAGCCGGGCGAAACCACCACACTTGGCAGCGTCATCAGCTCCAATCCATATGGCCTTGCGCCACTCATCGAAGCATGGGGTGCAGAGGCGATTTTCACCAATATTTGCAAAGACGACCCAAAAGAGATCCAAGCATGTATCGAGAGCCTTTCAGACGCCGATATTTTACTGCCCATTGGTGGGGCGTCCGTTGGCGACCGCGATTATATGCGCAGCGTTTTCAACGAAATGGGATTTGTTCAGTCCTTTGCCAAAGTCGCCGTTAAACCCGGCAAACCCGTTTGGTGCGGTAAATTAGGCGCGCAATATGTATTGGGTCTTCCCGGCAATCCGGCCTCGGCGCTTGTCACCGCGCAAGTCTTTTTAAAACCGCTAATCTTAGCCCTCAACGGTATTTTGCAAGCGGTGAAATCCACCGTCACTGCACAGGTCACCACCCCCATGCCCGCCAGTACATGGCGAACCGAATATATCAGAGCCAGTGCAGACATTGACCCTAACGGCACCTTACAAGTAACCCCTTACCCCCGTCAGGACAGCTCCCTCATCACGCCCTTTATCACCGCCAATTGCTTACTGGTCAGAAAACCGCAAGCACCAGCTTTGTCTGTTGGTGACAAGGTAGATATCATGTTTCTCAAATCCCTTTGACTCGCAAGATGGCACCCGAAAAATACCCATGTGTGATCTTGTGCGGCGGACGCTCAAAACGCTTTGGCAGCAATAAATTATCAGCCTTGCTGGGCGGAAAACCACTTTTACATCATGTCATGGAACGCGCCTCCCCGCAATGCGCAGAGTTGGCCCTCAATAATCTCCACCAAGATATGTGGCTGGGAGAAAATGTGCAGAACCTTATGGACGACATGCCAAATATGGGGCCACTTTCTGGTGTCTTAACTGCCATGAAATGGGCCAAAGAACGTGGCTATTCCCGTGTCTTTACCACCCCAGCCGACACACCGTTCCTCCCCTATGATTGGGCAGCAAAGCTCAGCAACGCAAATGCCAACACCATTGCTATTCCCCAAGTCCAAGACCAACACCACCGCGTCAGCGCCCTCTGGCCAACCGCTTTGGATAAAGAGCTACAAGAGTTCTTACAAGCAGGTGATACCTATAAAGTTGGTGTGTTTTTGGCCTCTCATCCCGTACAATACATCCCCTTCCCAGCTCACAATGTCCAAGACCCGTTTTTCAACATCAACACCCGTGAGGATATGAAACGGGCAGAGCTTGTGAACGAAGACAAATCCTAACCTCCCCGATGGAGTGAGGAAACCAGTTTAGAGATTTGTCTTAAAAACGTACCGTTTTGATAACTAATGTTGGCATATTGACAGGGGACATGATAACCTTCTCCTATGCCTATCTTACTCATTGTCTCTGTTGTACTGTTTACGACCGCCATGGTATTTTATACCTTCGGGGTTTGGTCTGAGTTTCGGGCAAAAACACTTAAACCCAAACATGTATGGATATTTGTCTGCGGCGTGATCGTAGATAGCTTGGCAACCATATTGACCTATACATATGTCGGTGGCGTTGTCTTTACCCCCCATGCGATAATGGGGTTTATCAGTCTTGGCCTAATGGTGTTTCATTTAGTATGGGCCGTAATTGCCTTGAGTAAAGGCGACGAAAAAGCGCTAAGAGGCTTTCATAAATTAACTCTCTTTGTCTGGTCCGTCTGGATGTTTTCCTACCTATCAGGCTTCGCCCTCGGCATGATGAAAGTCGTCTAAACTTTCCACCCCCAATGCAATGCACAAATTCCGCCGCTATAATCTTGATAATTGATACGACCAAAGCCTGCCGATTTTAACATGCCTGCGAATTTTTCTTGTTTCGGGAACTTGCGAATGCTTTCCACCAAATATTGATAGCTATCGCGATCACCAGTTAGTACACCGCCCATGGGCGGGATAACAGCAAAGGAATACATGTCGTAAAACTTGCGCAACCATTCGGTTGGCGGCGTGGTAAATTCAAGACAATAGAACCGCCCGCCCGGTTTAAGAACACGACGAAAATCACGTAGAGCCGCGTCTCGGTCGGTCACATTGCGAATGCCAAATGAAATGGTGATCACATCAGCAAAGTTATCAGGAAATGGCAAGCATTGAGCATCCCCACAGACGCGGGTCATATCCATGCCGGCATCTTTGCGCGGATCAATCCCCGCCAATAGCATTTCTGCGTTAATATCACTTACGAATGCTTTGGCAGGTTCCCCGCCGCGCCGCATCCGCACTTTTTCTGCTCGTGTAATAAACCGCCGTGCCAGATCACCTGTACCACCAGCCACATCGACAATAATCTCTCCTGGTTGCGGGTTGATTTTGGCCATGGCCATGTTTTTCCATACCCGATGGATCCCCATACTCATGGCATCATTCATCAAGTCATATTTGGAAGCCACGCTATCAAATACTTCGCGAACATGGCCTGCCTTTTCGGACTCAGGAACTGTTTTAAATCCGAAATCTATTGTCTTTTCTTGTGTCATGGTTTTATCTAATCCCATTAGAGACAAAATACAAAGGAAACTATGCCTGAATTGCCGGAAGTTGAAACCGTAAAACGCGGCCTTGCCCCTGTAATGGAAGGCCGCGTATTCACGTCCGTCGTCCTCAACCGCAAAGACATCCGTTTTCCTTTCCCTGAAAATTTCATTAAACGTCTGGAAGGGAAAACCCTGACCCACCTTGGCCGCCGTGCCAAATTTTTGGTCGCCGAACTTTCAAGCGGGGAAACGTTACTCATGCACCTCGGCATGTCTGGACGATTTAGCATTGAGGAAGGTAGTTGGCCCGCCGACAGTGGCAACACCAACCCCAAACATGACCATGTTGTTTTCACCATGAGCGGTAAAGAAGCCCCCTTGATTGTCTATAATGACCCACGGCGTTTCGGTTTTATGGAATTATTAGCAAATGGCGAGCAAGGGCGCATGGCAGAACTTGGCCCCGAACCTCTCTCTAACAGCTTTAACGGGCCAGCTTTATTTTCAGCCCTCACCAAAAAGAAAGCACCCATTAAAACGGCCTTACTAGATCAACGGATTGTGGCGGGGCTTGGAAATATATATGTGTGCGAAGCTTTATTTGATGCCCACATCTCGCCCTTGCGAAAATCATGCGACCTAACGGAGGCTGAATGCGAGGCATTAAGCACAGAAATCAAGACCGTTTTAGAAATCGCCATTAAGGCCGGTGGCTCCACCTTAAAGGATTTTGCCGCCGTTGACGGGGCACTCGGTTATTTCCAACACCGCTTTAAAGTATATGGCCACGAAAATGATGCCTGCCCGAACACAGACTGCCCCCATGAAATTCAGCGGGTAAAACAGTCTGGGCGCTCTACATTTTACTGCCCTCATTGCCAAATTTAGTCCGTGACTCTTCTCGAACTTGAGTCTAAAACGCGCTTCTATCCAAATGGAGAGGACAAATATGGCCTATAATACCCTAGAAGTGACCAAAGAAGGTGGCGTTTGCATTATCAAACTCAACCGCCCCAAAGCTTTAAATGCGCTCTGTAATGAGCTAACCATGGAATTAGCGCAAGCATTGGCAAAATTGGAAGCTGACGATAAAATTGGCTGTGTCATCCTTACTGGCTCCGAAAAAGCTTTTGCAGCCGGTGCCGACATTAAAGAATTACAAGAGGGTACATTCCTTGGCATGTATGAACATGATGTATTTGGTCTGTATTGGGAGGCTGTCGCTCGTTTTCGCAAACCAATCATTGCTGCCGTTGCTGGTTATGCACTAGGTGGTGGTTGTGAAATTGCCATGATGTGCGATTTCATCATTGCTGCTGACAATGCAAAATTTGGTCAGCCAGAGATTAACCTCGGCGTAATGCCGGGCGCAGGCGGCACCCAGAGGCTCACCCGCGCCGTCGGGAAAGCCAAAGCAATGGATATGTGCCTCACAGGGCGGATGATGAAGGCACCGGAAGCCCATGCATGCGGACTGGTTTCACGGGTGGTGGCTCTTGACGAATTGATGGAAACGGCCATGGACGCCGCTGGCAAAATCGCTCATCAATCCCGCCCAATCGCCATGATGACCAAAGAGGCCGTGAATACGGCATTCGAGACAACTTTGACCCAAGGTATACATTTCGAGCGTCGGTTATTCCAATCCATGTTTTCAACGGAAGACCAAAAAGAAGGCATGGCGGCATTCGCTGAGAAACGCACACCGCATTTCACACACAAATAGAGGAATAAACACCGCATAAGGGTGTTGACGCAGGGTTGCCTTAGGGTTATACGCGCAGTTCAAAATTCGCTGCATCGCAGCATATACGAGGATATTATGGCAAATACATCATCTGCAAAAAAGTGCGTACGCAAAATGGAACGCAAAACTGCAATTAACAAGAACCGCCGTTCTGCGGTTCGCACCGAACTACGCAAAGTAGAAGACGCAATTACAGCAGGCGACGCAAAACTTGCCAAAACTGCTTTTGCAGACGCAGAGCCTGCATTAATGCGCGCTGTCAGCAAAGGGATCTTCCACAAAAACACAGGCGCTCGTAAAATTTCTCGCCTTGCGAAACGCGTTAAAGCTCTCGGCTAAAAATATTCAATCATCCCCCCTGTAAATGGGAAATGATATATATGACCCGGCTATAGGCCGGGTTTTTTATTGGCTGACGGTAAAATACCGGAAATTTCATAGAAAAAGTCTCAAATTTTCCATTCTGTAGATTGATTGCGAAGGTTGTACTTTCTTGCCCCCCCTAACCGTACAGGGGAAAAATAAAATTTTAAAGTTTCTGCAATTTATTTTTCTGCCAAGTGCCCGTGAAATTTACGTTTTTTAGAGTCAAGTGCAATGTTAGCAAAAAATGTAAATTTTGCCCGTTGACGAAGCCTAAAAAACCGTCTTTAAAAGGGCACAAGCTGGTGTCTCTCGGGGGGATGCTTTCTTTATGAAAACCGGGAAGAATACACCACCTTTCTAACTGGATTTAACATTATTACTATATATTACAATGGCTTAAGCCTTTTAAGCCAGCATGGACACTTGGGGGAAAATTTGACTGACGTGCGTGACGATAAGAAAAACATTGCCCAAGAGCAAATGTCCGCACACCCTGCTAACCAGCAAGGCGAATTTGCCACGATCCGCGCCCAAAACCCTGAAAATTCAGCCAGTTCTGCAGAAAACATCTGGCACGCCGTACAAGACGAACTTCGCGGTAAATTAGGTGAGCGCGTGCATAAGTCCTGGACTGGTCAGCTCTCGTTTCAATCTGAAAATGAAACCTCTGTCGCCCTTACAGCACCATCCCGTTTCGTTGCCGGACGTATCGACAGTAAATACGGTGATTTGGTACGAACACTATGGGCAGGGCACGACGTCCGCGACGTAGAAATTTGTGCCGCCACAGAGGTCAAAGCCAGCAAACCCAATAACGCCGCCAATTCTACATTTAGGGCAAACCCCAAACGAAACACAACGAAAACACCCTCATTTGCGCCAATCGCCAAAGCCATGCCAACGGCGGGACATGTGGCAGGTAGTGAAAACGAAAACAATCGAGGCCGTTTTACTTTTGATAATTTCGTTGTCGGCCCCTCTAACGAGCTTGCCTATGCCGTCGCTCGAAGAATCGCTAGCTCCAGTGAGTGTCTCTATAATCCCGTCCTTATTTACGGCCCGCACGGCATGGGGAAAACCCATTTGCTTTATGCGATTAAACAGGCCGCCATTGAACATAATCCAGGACGGCGGGTTAAATTAATTTCAGCAGAAGATTTTGTTGCAAATTTTGTCCAGTCAGTTCGTTCTCAAGGCCGCACAGCAATCGAAGCCTTTAAAACTGGTCTGCGGGATGTGGACATGCTCATCATTGATGATGCCCATTTTATTGCTGACAAACCTGGTTCTCAAGAAGAGCTTCTTCATACGCTCATCGCTCTGGTCGATGATGGCAAACAAATCCTGCTTGCCACGGATCGCCATCCACACGCCATTGACCGCGCTTCAGAACGGCTAAAATCTTACCTATGCGGCGGATTATTATGTGATATTACATCGTGCGATTATGAACTGCGCTTGCGTATCTTAGACCGCTTGATCGAACGCCGCCGAAAGAACGGATATCCGAGCCTTGCCATGCCGCAAAATGCCCGCGATCATCTGGCCGCCCGCATTAATGCAACACCGCGCGACCTTGAAGGGGCATTTTCCCAAGTTGTTGCCCGTCTAGAGTTTTTGGGGAAACCGCTCACTTTAGAAAGCGTACAAGACGCTCTCGCTCATTCTCGCTACAGCAGTAATGCACGGCCTACCGTTGATAAAATTCAGCGGGCCTGCGCCAAAGAGTTTAATATCTCTATGGACGAAATCCTTTCCAAACGTCGAGCCCGTGCCATTGCACGTCCACGACAAGTAGCAATGTACCTATCCAAACAATTGACCACCCGTTCCTTACCCGATATTGGCCGACGTTTCGGTGGTCGCGACCACACAACCGTAATCCATGCCGTCAAACGCATCGAAGCTTTACGCAAAACCGACCCTGCTCTTAACACCAGTGTCGAAACCGTGATCGAATTGCTAAAAGCCTAAGCTTAAGGTTTACTCATTTAAACTCTTCTGTAGTTATAAAATATGAACCCAAGTAAATTATTTCATGAAACAGACCCTTTAGTTCTTATCAATAGGATTAAAGACCATCCACTTGGATTGCTTGTTGCCGTTTCCAAAGATGGGAATCCACAAGTAACCCATGCACCCATCCTGATAGAAACGCGCGCTAAGGAAATTTTCATATCTTTTCACTTAGCCCGAAATAATACGATCTGTAAAACGCTCTTAGATTCACATAAATGTCTGTGCATATTCACAGGACCAAACGCTTATATTTCACCAGATTGGTACGAAACTCCAGATCAAGTTCCAACATGGAATTATCTATCTGTAGAATGTGAAGGAATTGTCCGTGAGTTAGGGATTAACGAACTTATCAAGCAACTGGACGGTTTATCGAAACAATCCGAACAGCAACTTTTACCCAAACCCATGTGGACACGTTCAAAAATGAAAGACGGCAAGTTTGAGGCCCTGCTCCGTGCTATTGTCGGTTTCGAAATGAAAGTAGACGTTCTAAAAGGCACGACTAAAATAAGCCAAAACAAACCCATAAGTATGCGTAAAAAAATTGTAAAAAAACTCAAAAACAATCCAATTGTGGATGCCATGATAGCCCTAGACAACTAGGGGCATTTTACAAATTTTACAATGAACCCGTCCTAAGCATCTTCCTTAGGTTTGGGGGCAGGTAATCCTTTGCCCTTGTTTTTACCTTCGATTTTTAGTTGTTCCGGTTTCAAGATCGTGAACTTCAGCTCATCTTTTTTACGGTCTACACTGATTTTCACAAGGCCACCTTTTTTCAATTTGCCAAACAAAATTTCATCAGCCAACGGTTTTTTGATGTGCTCTTGAATAGTCCGCGAAAGGGGACGGGCGCCATAGCGTTTATCATACCCTTTATCCGCCAACCACTGGGTCGCACCTTTCGATAATTCAAACAAAATTTTCCGGTCCGACAACTGAGCTTCTAACTGGATAATAAATTTATCCACCACTTTGGCGATAGACGTTTTATCCAAAGGATCAAATTTCACGGTCGCATCCAAACGGTTTCTAAATTCAGGCGTAAACAAGCGTTTAATGGCTTTTTCGTCCTCGTCGCTAACACCATCTGCACGGCCAAAGCCGATTTCCGTACGAGCTGCATCGGCGGCACCTGCATTGGTGGTCATAATCAGAATAACATTTCGGAAATCAACAGCGCGACCATTACTATCGGTCAGCGTACCATTATCCATCACCTGCAAGAGAATGTTATAAACATCAGGATGCGCTTTTTCGATCTCGTCCAACAATAATATAGAATGTGGGAATTGATTGACCTGATCGGTTAAAAGACCACCATTATCATAGCCAACATACCCAGGAGGCGCGCCCAATAAACGAGATACCGTATGACGTTCCATATATTCACTCATGTCAAAGCGTAATAGCTCAAGACCCAGAGCCTCTGCCAACTGCTTGGCAACTTCGGTTTTACCGACGCCAGTTGGCCCAGAGAATAAATAAGAGCCGATCGGTTTATTTGGTTCACGCAAGCCTGCGCGCGCCAATTTCACGGCACTGGTTACTTTTTCAACCGCCGCGTCTTGGCCAAACACTACCCGCTTCAAATCATTGCCCAAAGATTTGAGAACCTTGGTATCATCCCGCGAAACCGTTTTCGTAGGAATGCGGGCGATTTTGGAAATTACCAATTCAATGTCTTTGATAGTCACGGTTTTTTTGGTTGCTTTTTTACCTTTTTTCACCGGTAATAATTTTTGATATGCTCCCGCCTCGTCAATAATGTCAATGGCTTTGTCGGGTAGTTTGCGATCAGTAATATGGCGCACAGCTAAGTCCACTGCGCTTTCAATCGCTTCGGCTGTATAACTGACATTATGGAAATCTTCGAAATAGGATTTAAGACCTTTCAAGATTTTGACTGTATCGGCGGCTGACGGTTCAGACACATCCACTTTTAAAAACCGTCTTGCCAAAGCACGGTCTTTTTCAAAATGCTGTCGGTATTCCTTATAGGTGGTCGATCCCATGCAAGACAATTTACCAGATTGCAAAGCAGGTTTAAGCAAGTTGGATGCATCCATCGCCCCGCCACTTGTCGCCCCTGCGCCAATAATGGTGTGAATTTCATCAATGAATAAAATAGCATCATCCATATCCATCAATTGTTTCATCACAGATTTCAGGCGTTCTTCAAAGTCCCCACGGTAGCGAGTACCCGCCAAAAGTGCGCCCATATCCAGAGCGTATATCGTGGCGTCTTTTAAAGCATCCGGGGTTTTCCCATTAATGATTTGGCGAGCAATCCCTTCGGCAATGGCTGTTTTACCAACTCCCGGATCTCCGACCAATAATGGATTATTTTTACGGCGACGCGCCAAAATTTGAATACAGCGCGCCACTTCTTCCTCGCGGCCAATCAACGGATCAATACCGCCTTCCTTGGCTTTTTCGTTCAGGTTCACGCAATATGCATCAAGCGGATCTTCCGTTTGCTTGCCTTGTTCGCTTTCGCCCTCATTCCCCTGTCCAAGAACAGGCCTTGTTTGCGGCGCATCACCATTTTTGGAGATACCGTGGGAAATATAATTGACGGCGTCATAGCGGGTCATATCCCGTTCTTGTAAAAAATAGACGGCGTGGCTTTCCCGTTCTGCAAAGAGAGCAATTAAGGCATTCGCCCCCGTAACTTCTTCGCGACCAGAGCTTTGCACATGGATAACCGCCCGTTGAATAACCCGGTGGAACCCAGCCGTTGGCCGGGCTTCTTCGAAATCTTCTACAACAAGGGAAGATAAATCTTCGTCTAAATACAAAGTCAGGTCAGCGCGCAGACTTTCTAGGTCTAAATCGCAGGCCTCCATCACGGCACTAGCATCTTTGTCGTCAACCATAGCTAACAACAAGTGCTCCAACGTCGCCAATTCGTGCTTGCGGTCACTGGCGAGTGTCAAAGCGCGGTGAATGGTTTCTTCAAGTATCGGCGAAAATGATGCCATTTTGTGTTTCCTGTTTTGCTATCTTATCCCTTTAAAATGGGATTTCCCTTATGCTTTTTCAAGTGTGCATTTCAAGGGATGCTGATTTCTCTTGGCCGCGTCCATAACTTGCCCGACCTTGGTTTCTGCCACTTCAAAGGTATAAATACCGCAAACACCTACCCCTTTTTGGTGCACGGCAAGCATGATTTTAGTGGCTTCTTCTTGGGAGCGCTTAAATACTCCCATGAGGATACTCACAACAAACTCCATTGGCGTATAATCATCATTGAGCAAAATGACTTTGTATTGAGACGGTTTTTTAGTTTTAGGGCGCGTTTTGGTCGCCACCCCCCGTTCAGTCCCGGCACCGTCGTCATCTTCGCGGTCTGGCCCAAGTTTTGTCGGTATAAAGTTTAGTTTTGTCATTCGTATAAGATAGGGGGTTTTTCCAAAGATAAAAGACCATTTATGCAATTTGTTAATCCGCGTTAACCATATTGTAAAACTGCGGCTCTACCCAAAACACATGTTTCGTTATTTTATCAAATTTTTGATGGTTTTCACACTAGGTTTGGGGTGCCTTTCCGTCAGTATCGACGCCAACGCAAAAGCCAATAAATACGCATCCATTATTGTAGACGCCGATAGTTTGGAAATTTTGCATGCCCGAAAAATCGAAAGCTCGCGCTATCCCGCTTCCTTGACCAAAATGATGACCCTCTACCTTGCCTTTGATGCGTTGGAAAAAGGCGAAATCGACTTACATGAACCAATGATCGTTTCGGCGCGGGCAGCCCGTACGGCCCCTGTCAAACTTGGATTAAAGGCAGGACGTACCATCGGGGTCGAACAGGCCATATTAGCATTGACCGTGCGCTCCGCAAATGACGCCGCTGTGGTTCTCGCCGAGCGGCTCAGTGGTTCCGTAGATGAATTCGCCGCGCAAATGAATGCAAAGGCCCAAAGCCTCGGCATGCGCTCGACCGTTTTTATGAACCCCCACGGCCTGCCAAATCCTGCACAAGTAACAACCGCCCGCGATATGGCCAAATTAGCCCAAGCCCTGCTTGCCAACCACAGTAAATATTACGGATATTTTTCCAGACCCACTTTCACCTATCAAGGCCGCACCTATAAAACCCATAATAGCCTTCTGGGAAAAGTAGAAGGTGTGGACGGTTTTAAAACTGGATATACTATTGACTCGGGTTATAATCTGGTGCTCTCGGCCAAACGAAATGAGCACCGCATTATCGCTGTCGTGCTTGGCGGAGCCACCGGTCGTTCCCGTGACCAACATATGACTGACCTGATTGAACGGGGGTTTGACGTCATTGCAAAGAATGAAGCTAAAACCTTTAACCCGAACCTCGCCTTAAATACAAGCGCAACCCAGCGCACAGTCCACACCCTCCCGAAACCAACACAAAATTACGTCTTGCAAGCCGCCTATCGCACACCCCTCAAAAACTGGACTGTGCAAATCGGGGCTTATTCCACTTTGGGCGCAGCGCAAAATGTCCTAATAACAGCACAGGCGGACCAAGGGTTAATGGTGGCAGGTGCCAGCGGCTATGTGCTACCCGTAAAGCGCAGGAATGGCATGATTTACCGGGCACGCCTCGGCGAACTCTCTCACCAAAAGGCGGTCAGCGTGTGTAAAACTCTTGCGGCCCGTGCCCTTTCCTGCTTAGTGGTATCTCCATCTTGAACGGCTAATCGGAGAAAAGGCACATGCCGCAACCACGCTTTATCGTCACCACAGAAAAACAACTTCGCCAACAAGTGAGCGAATGGCGATTGGCGGGAAAAACGATCGGGTTTGTCCCGACCATGGGCGCTCTCCACGCGGGGCATCTTTCCTTAATTACCAAGGCAAAAAAACACGCCGATAAAATCATTGCCAGTATCTATATAAACCCCACACAATTTGCCGAAGGCGAAGATCTCGGAAGTTATCCCCGCACTGAAAAAAAAGATGCCAAAATGTTGCAAGTCGCTGGCTGTGATTTGGTTTATATCCCAAAGGGTAGCTTATACGGTGAACATCATGCCACTAGCCTGCATGTGGGCGGAGCAGCCCTTGGCCTTGAAACCGATTACCGGCCGCATTTTTTTGGCGGAGTTGCCTTGATCGTCACTAAGTTACTCAACCGCGTGCAACCCGATATCGCCGTATTCGGAGAAAAAGATTATCAGCAACTCTTAACCATTCGCCGCATCACATCCGACCTTGATATTCCAGTAAAAATTATTGGCGCGCCGATCATGCGTGAAAAAGACGGACTAGCCATGTCCTCTCGCAACCAATATTTTGACCAAGAAGGCCGAGCGATTGCCGGGCATTTGAACCGAATTATGCGCGCTTGCGCCAAAGAAATTAAAGCAGGCGCGGATATTAAACACGCCACAGATACCGCAATCGAGGCCTTATTATCAGCAGGATTTAGCAGTGTTGATTATGTCAGTGTCGCCGATGCCAAAACCCTGAAAATACTCCCCCATTCCCTCGATAAAAACCAAGCCCGCCTCCTCATCGCCGCCACCTGTAAAGGCGTGCGCCTAATCGATAATTGCAAAATTTAGTTCTTAGTTAGAAAACTCTACCCATGGTACCCTTTACTCGGGTTTTTTAAATATTCCACTAGAAAATGCGCTTTTGTAGATGGGTTGGGCTCACCTATTTTCTTATAATCAGCATATGCTTTTTTCGCATTTACAAATGCATCATCCCAACGATCACTTAATTCATTGAAATTTTCTCGGGTAATATGTTTTGAGAACTTTTTAAAAGATGCGCACTTTTTCAACTCTTGCGTCACACAGTCGCCCGACGATTTACGCCTCATAGCTACAAATGGACTTCGAGTATATTGAAAATGAAATAGCAACCATATCTCAAAACACGGATTTGACCAAACAGCATACATAGTTTCAGCGTAAAATTTAGAATTTGGCTTGTTTAGTTCAAGTATTTGACTTTTCGCTTTTTCAAAATCAACATGCGCGTCCCTGTCAAATATACAAAACACATCATTATATCCACCATCTGTGTGTGGCCCTTCTGACATAGCGCGACTTTTAGCATATTTCACCACTGAAGTTGGAGCAGAACCACACTCTTTACCGCATATGTCAATATCTATATTTGCTAATTTTAGTGAATATTTCAGGTGTTTAAAATACTCGACCTCGGTTACTTCACCCTCGCATACAAGTAACATCCTCTTATTGGGAACCAAGCTAGCAGCACGACGTTTTAAATTTTTTGTGGTTTTTGCTTTTCTTTTTGAGTGTAATTTGTCGCTACGAGCCGACATTATCTAGCTCTCTAATATTTGGCAAGGCACCATATTTTCCGCCTAAATATGATCTTTGAAAGGCTGAAATTTCACGAACGCTATAATCTGACATTGGCCTCAGTTGTGTCGAGACACCATCTAGGCGATCAATAAACCAAATTTGATCTTTGTGCATAAAATTTTTCGAAATAATTGATGTCTCATGACTTGTAAAAAATAGTTGCGCACCTCTTTTGTTTAACTTTTCATTATGAAATATACTTACAAGCCCTTTTAACGCCAAGGGGTGCAAGCTATTGCTTAACTCGTCAATGAAGAGCGTATATCCATTTTCCAATACATCAAAAATTGCCCCCGCCAAGCCAAATAGAACCTGGGTTCCATCAGACTCTTCATTCAAGGAAAGCTCAATGACTTCCCCACTTTGATTTTTGTGCTCCATAAACACACGATAATCACGCTGATCTTTTGCCTCTCTAGAAAATTTCTCAAGCAACTTTTCAGAAAACATATCTTTAGCGCTCTGTGGAAGTTTCATTTTATGGCTTTCAACTCGGAAGCCTGTTATGTGTAAATCTAATGCCTCCATTAAATCCAAAATTTGACCTTTATCTTCTTTTTCAAATAAAAGCTTAGCGGTGAAATTGTGTGCTACTCGTTCATTTGCTCCAATAATTTCTAGATAATCACAAATCCACTCAAAGGGTTTTTGTAAATATTTTGAATTCAGCTGTACTGCTGTTGAAAGAAAGAGCGCATTATCTCTTGTTGCCTTTTTCCAAGTTTCTTTTTCTCCTGGAAGTTGGCTATCATTTACATCCCAAAAATAGCCTTCTTTTTTAGATACAAATTTACGATAAAAAACATTTCTAGTTCGGCTTAAATGCTTTGAATGCCTTGCAAACAACCACTCTTCCAAAATTTTATCATTATTAATCTTAAGCCCATACTGAAACAACTCATTTTTATGGATAAAAATAATTTCAAACTCACTAGGTTTTTTTACAAAACCCTTTGCAAGTTTATTACGTGAGTAATTGATTTTGTCCCCATGCGTCCGATCTTGAGCCGAGTGTTTGACTAAATTTTTGAAGAACTTAACTGACCGTATAAATGATGATTTACCAGAGGCATTTGGACCAAAAGTGACGGCACTAGTTAACAGTGATGGCGCAAGAGAATTACCAGTATCCACAGTTAAACGAGAACTCTTCACTGCACCCGAACTGGCTACCGCAGAAAAAGTGATTTTCTTTGAAATTGATCTAAAATTTGATACAGAAAATTCAACCAACATCCAAACCTCTATCTAAACTCTATTTTTTGTATTTTTTTTACATATTTTCTAGTTTATTCAGCATTATACCTAAATATTCAATACATCAAGATAAAATAGCCGATTTCATTCAATCCATTAAGTTATTAGCAACAATCTCCCAACCTATCGCCACAAAACTTAATATTACTCCACACCTTGTTTTTAATAAACCCCTTCATATCCACTCTCGTAATAGCCTTTTGAGCAATTTAGTTGTGAGTAACGATAGGGCAACACATTTAGTAAACAAACACCTTGTACATGCGAAACAGCTAATTTTCAGCCAGACAAAGCCTCATTTTGTTAGCAATCATGGCTCGCTTGTTCAATATGCTGTTCCTTACCCACACATCCATCCACACGGCGAAAAAACACTTGGGGCTTGCCGGGTTTTCTACTATGGTTAAGGATGTATAAGTGGTAGTAGAATCACTACTCGTTAAATAAATAGGTCCGTTATGAAATTCTCTATGGAACGTGCAAATTTGCTCTCCGCTCTTGGTCATGTGCAAAATGTTGTGGAACGCCGCAATACAATTCCGATTTTGTCGAATGTTTTAATGAGCGCCGATGGCGACAGCATTCATTTCACCGCAACGGATTTGGACATTGAAATTACCGAAGCAGCAGGTGCCAATATCTCAGCTCCTGGCGACGTTACCGCGCCCGCCCACACCCTGTATGATATTGCCAGAAAGCTCCCTGACGGCGCAGAAGTTTCCCTGATGATTAGCGCCGACGGGCGTCTCGAAGTAGACGCAGGCCGTTCGCACTTTACCTTGCCATTATTACCGCCGGGCGATTTCCCAAAAATGACCGCAGACGGGTTCACTCATAATTTTTCTATGGAAGCACCTGCCCTCGCCCGCTTGATTGACAAAACACGTTTTGCCATCTCCACAGAAGAAACCCGCTATTATCTCAACGGCATATATTTCCACGCCGCAGAAGGCAAACTTCGTACCGTCGCCACCGATGGTCACCGTCTGGCCTTGGCTGAAATGCCTCTCCCTGCTGGCGCACAAGGTTTACCGGGCATTATTATTCCCCGTAAAACTGTGGCTGAACTTCGCCGCCTTATCGACGGCTATGACGGCGCGATTGAGCTTTCTGTATCAGACGCTAAAATTCGCTTTAAAGTCGGCTCCGCAGTTCTGACTTCCAAACTAATAGACGGGACATTCCCCGATTATGACCGCGTCATCCCGAAAGCAAATGACAAGCAATTGGTTATCGACAACAAAGTCTTTACCGCTGCTGTTGATCGGGTTGCGACCATCTCTGCTGAAAAATCCCGCTCGATTAAATTGACCTTGGAAAAAGACAACCTTGCCCTTGCCGTCAATAACCCCGAACACGGCAATGCTAATGAAGACCTGATGGTTGATTATGACAGTGAGCCGCTGGAAATCGGTTTTAACGCCAAATACATTTTGGATGTTACCGCACAAATTGGCGCTCAAGACATTCATTTTCAACTCGCAGATCCAGCCGCGCCTGCTCTGGTCAAAGACCCGGACGACGACGGGGTTTTGTTTGTTTTGATGCCATTACGGGTATAAAATCTTTGTGGCCAAGACGCCGTTTATAGAAAAGCTTTTTTTAACCCAGTTTCGCTCCTACCCAAATCTCGCCGCCCAATTTGACGGGCGACCGGTTGTGTTATTTGGTGAAAACGGCGCAGGTAAAACCAACCTGCTAGAAGCTGTTTCCCTCCTCTCGCCTGGACGTGGCTTACGACGAGCAAAGCTTGGAGATATTGCCAGACGGGAAAATGATACAACTTCCCACCATTGGGCTGTATCTGCCGTGTTAACGGGCGCTTCTGATGATCTTCTTGAGCCAGTAAAAATTGGCACCGGACAAATACCGGACGCACCGACCCGTCGCCAAATTCGTATCGACGGTAAAAATGCTAGCGGAACGGATCTGGCGACCCACCTCACCGTCAACTGGCTTACCCCCGCCCAAGACAGATTGTTTAGTGGTGCCCCCGCAGACCGCCGAAAGTTTTTTGACCGTTTATGTCTGGTCCATGCTCCGGCTCATGGCCGCGCCCACCTTGTTTATGACAAAGCCAGAGCAGAACGTGGGCGATTATTTGCCGATAATATTGATGATGCCTATTGGTTTGATGCCTTGGAAACCGACATGGCGGAAAACGCAGCAAAAATCGCCAAAGCCCGTTGGCAAACCCTCTGTAAACTCCAAGCAGAAATCGAAGACAGTGCCGAAGACAGCTTCCCCAAAGCCGTCATTTCATTAGATGGGGAGGCCGAAGCTCTCTATCAAAGCGGAGCTGAAGAAACCGATGTCTATGGGTTTATCAAAGCCCAACTCCAAAAAGACCGAGCACTTGACAAAAGTGCGGGGCGCACCCTACGAGGTGTGCACAAGAGCGACCTCTGCGTTGTTCATCGTAGCAAAAACATGCCAGCGGCAGAATGTTCCACTGGCGAACAAAAAGCCCTCCTCATAGGTCTCATTCTTGCCCATGCCCGTGCACAACCCTTGCGCACCCCCATTCTTCTTCTGGACGAAATCGCAGCCCATTTGGATGAAAACCGCCGAGCAGCCTTGACCGAAAACCTGCTTGCCCTTGGCACGCAAGTCTTCATGACTGGCACCGACAAATCCCTGTTCTCTGCCTTCAAAGACCGCGCCCAGATGTTCAAAGTAGAGGATGCAGCGCTCACACCTCAATAGGCACGCCATGCGTCCTTAAGGTGATGTATTCGCAAATTTGGCAATACAAATATAGCATCAAACCGCAAATCAAGTTCGTGTAAATTTGCGTGGTTTTCTTGGTACGCCGCCGCTGCATTTTCTATTCGCCGCAAACCTGTGGCCGTAAGAGCATCATGGGAAAGTTGCAAATTTGGTCGTTGTTTCACTTCAACAGCAACGAGGGTCTGCCCCATTTTAGCAATAATATCAATTTCCCCGCCGCTTGTTTTAAAACGGGTTTCGAGAACTTTATACCCTTTTAACCGCAAAAACATCGCCGCCAACCATTCGGCGCGGCGCCCTCTTTTTTCTGCCTGTTTGCGCCCCTTAATCTTCATTTTTTAATTTTAGAGCCAACATATAAACATCTCGTTTTTTTTGACCTGCCAAAACAGCGATCTCTTCGCTCGCCCGTTTAACGCCGACATTCGGTATTCGTAACCGCAAGGCTTCCTCGATTTGAGCCTCGTCCCATGTACTCTGGGCGGCTGGTGGGCCAATCAAGACAACAATTTCGCCCCTTAGTTTTTCGCCGTCCAATTGCTCAATCATTTCCGGTAAAGACCCTCGAAGCACTTCTTCATATTTTTTTGTCAGTTCACGAGCCACAACGACCTGTCGTTCTCCAAGCACTTGAAGCGCATCTTTTAACATTGCCGATAACCGACCTGCGCTTTCATAAAAAACCAGTGTTGACGGCACATCGATCAAAGCCTGAAATTGGGATTGTCTAGCCCCTGATTTGGCAGGTAAAAACCCCGCAAACATAAATTTGTCACACGGCAAACCGGAAACAACCAAAGCACCCAACACGGCACTGGCCCCCGGCACAGCCACCACATCTACCCCTGCGCCAATACACGCACGTCCGAGTTTATACCCCGGATCGGACACCATCGGCGTGCCTGCATCAGAAATTAATGCAATCGCTTCACCGTTTTTCATGCGCTCAACCAAATTTGGCACTCGCTTTGCCGCATTATGGTCATGATATGCTGATAATGGTGTTTTAAGGCCGTAATGCGTAAATAATTTACGGCTGACGCGGGTATCTTCGGCCAGCACCAGATCTGCACTGGCTAGGATATCCAAAGCGCGAAGGCTAATATCGCGGAGATTGCCGATAGGAGTCGCCACTAAATACAACCCTTCTGCCAATGTTTGCAGGTGCGGCGCATATACATTGACATCTTGCGGATTAGCGCGAGGGTGATTAGAGTTGTTATCAAAGGCGTTGGGCACAAGCATGTCCATAAATTAAAGGTTATTTTATGCAAGTGTATCCAGTTTCTGTTCTCAAAGCGAGCCTGTTAAAACACATGAAGACATTTATTGCGCTGTTCTTGGGCGCTTTCTTGCTAAATGCCTGTGCAACAACATCACCAACGAACCCGCAAGGCCAGACCAACCCTGGAAGCTACCAACCCCCTGTTGTTGTTCGCCCCGGGCCAGAGCGCCCTACCACTGATATTCCAAACCCCGAGACGGCGCAGCCAGAAACCCAAGAGCCAACCAACTTTACGGGCCTCACCCCTGCCTTCATGGATGGGGACAGCCTAAAAAGAGTGGCTATTCTCCTCCCGTTTTCAGCTAAATCATCACGTCTGCGCGACGAGGCAAATTCCATGTTACAAGCGGCAGAACTCGCCCTATTTGCCAGAGAAGAAGACGATGTATTGCTCCTGGCCTATGACAGCGAAGGTACACCACAAGGTGCATATATCGCCGCCAACAAAGCTGTTGAAGATGGTGCCGATATTATCCTCGGCCCTATTTTAGCCGCCAGTGTTCGAGCCTCCGGCGAAGTGGCCATCCAAACAGGTA
>JAJRSG010000300.1 GCA_024278915.1 Alphaproteobacteria bacterium | reverse complement strand
TATGACAACAAGATCAACCGTACAAATTGGCTTTCTTCGTGATAAACATTTTGCCGCCAATATTCGGCCACCATCAATGGCGAACTTTACTGTAGATATATTTCAAGAACTTCGCATTGAAGCGGTGGCATCAAAAGAAACATGGGTGCTAAAAACACGTAACACAGATTATAAAGCCAAAAGGAAAGATGCATATAAAGCGGCGCAATATTTGCTTTCGCAACCGCAGTCTAAAGAAATCATGGATGCTGTATTGACTGGAAATGATTTACATTTGACTGTTGTCCGTTATGTCGACGGTAAGTCGTATCGGGTAGAGGTTTCAACAATCAAAGCTGAAGATTTGCAAAAAGCGATTACCTATGCCTACGCGCCTAAAATAGTATTTGATTAGAGTTTGTGATGAAAATAAAAATTACTTACCTATTCGTCTTGGCTGGTTTTGCTATTCTCTTGTTCACTGGCACGACTAGCGCTTCGTCCAAGCCTTCAAAGCTAGAGACTTATCATCAATGGCTGCAAGGGGATTGGGGGCAGATTAATCAAGACGGTTCGGTTGTTGATATGCGTGGATGTGAACTCACGAGTACGACACCAGAGATGATGAAAAATGTTTTGATGGCACGGTATGGTTTGCCTGCAGGCTATTTTTACCGTGGAGTCCTTATGTATGGAATTATGGATGGGGATTTGCACGTTGTGTCAAGTTACACCGCCCCGAAATCCGTATTTAAAAAACCTTTTGATGCCTTTCGGAGAAGCAAGACGGTGCCCTTAACGCTTACACCGGGAGTGGATGAAAAAGGGTTTGTAATCTTTAAGTTTGATAAAGATGTACCTGGCTTAAAAGGCCTACGTACGATTATCCCTCTTACTAATGACAGTTTCAAATTAGTTGGTAAAGCTGACGCGCCTAATACGGATGTTCCGTCTTATTATTTTACGCGGTGTGACAACTTGTAAAAATAGCGGTATGGTTCGTAAAAAAGAGATCAACAGTAAAATTATTTTCGAAGTTTATGGTTGCCAGTACGCTCACTGGTCTATGTATGGCTTCGTCGCTTGTCACTGTGGCGGCAAGGAATGCTAATAGCCAATATTCTCAATCCTATCGTTATAATAGTTCCAGCTCTAGCAGTTATGGCTATTCTAGTGCCTCAACATATTCGTCTTCATCGAAGGGCTCTTATAGTACTTACAAGCCCAAACCATATGTAAATCCATATACCTATCGTTATAAAAGTGCGTGGGAAATTTCTGGCCCAAAGTATTATGACTAGGTCTAACATGACAGGGTTTGTCACTAAGTTTTGATGCTCGCATATGCTAACATTCGCTCGCTAAATGGGGTAGGGGCGTATGATGAAACAACAAATTTTGGCAATGATTGGGTTAACGGCCCTATCTGGATGCGCGAGTGTTTCGGCAGTTTCACCCGAACACGAAAAATTACCTGCGGCTTCCCGCACCCTAGACATGTTCAAGAGCGATAATGAACAATGTTATGACCGTCAGCGTATGGGAGAAACCTTTGTTGTTGATGCTCATAATCATTTCAGACCTTTTGGAGGGGCCGCGAAATCCATGCCTGAAATCAATCAGTATCTTCTGGATACTGGCGTGTTGTTCGTCAATGTCTTTGGTATTGGTCAAAGTCTTCCCGTCACGTCTACCTGTGAATATTATTTGGACTGTGTCGGCACGCCAGCTTTGCCGAGTATGAAAAATGATTTTGTCAATGCGGTGAATTATTTGGACGTAGATCCTGAGGGCACGGTGATGACTTTGTCTATGACATTCCCAGACCTTGCCAACCCAGAGAATGTTGTTGAGCAGATCAAAATCATGGATAAAGAATACCCAAATATGTTCACATGGATGGGAGAGGTGAACATGGTCAAGCAGGCATTGTTTGGCAATGGGCATGCGGCAACACCTAAAGAGAAGATTGCAAAATGGGCGCCGTTTATGAAGGTGTTACGGGAACGAGATATTCCAATCTCTATTCATTCAGACCTTGGTAATGATGCGGATCCATATAAATACGCTTATCTGATGGACGAGGCGCTACGGCTTTATCCCGACAATAAAATTGTCTGGGTACATATGGGATTGTCTAAAGAGTTATCACATGCAAACCCGGATAAACATATTGCCTACATGCAAAATGTGCTCGACAGGTCGCCAAATTTGATGTTGGATATTACATGGCGTGTCATTAATGATAATTACTTTGCTGACCCGAAAATGCGAAAAAAATATGTTGCCTTCCTAGAAAAAAATTCAGGCAGAATTTTACCTGGTACAGATTTTGTTGCTTCTCATAAAAAAAGCTATGCTGTTTACCGTAACGAAGTTCTTGCCAATAGCGATATTTTTAAAGACCTTAGCAATAAAGCTTTCCGCAATATCGCCCTTGGGCAAAACTATTTCAATATCACAGGTATGAATTACATTGCGCCTCAAATTTGCCGTTAAGATAGAATAAGAAAAATGAAACGCAGCAAAACATTCCCAACATTGCTTACCTTAGGGTCTATTGTTTTGACATGGTTTGTTTATATGTTTTGGGTGATGGCAGATGATGCAACAATACTGAAAGTAAAGAGGGGAAGATGAGAGTTATTACATTTGTTGGCCTCGCAATTGCTGCCATGTTGTTGGCTGGAGTTTCTGATGCGGAACCAGCTTATAATCAGAGCTTCGTTGAAAGTGAAAGAGCTCTCTGTATAAAATGTATCGATGTGTATCAGAGCGCGCCACAAAATGGTTCGCAAATTGTTTCTACTTGTTTGGACAATTTAGAAGAAATTCAATCAATTAAAAATAAAATGGGTAGCCTCACTGATACGGATGTCAAAATGTTTTATCTTTATACAGGGATTACCTTGGGTGTGCTGACAGTTGGGGAAATGGAAAAAAATGGTAATAAGGTAACACCTGCGGTTTGTCATTATGGGCAGCAGGCCGTTAACGCAAGTAAACAAGTTGGTTTTCAAACTACATCTGAATATAATGAAATAATGCAAAATATGATTACTGGTTTTGAAAAACATTTGCTTCCTCTTTGTTCTACGTATCCATGAAATATACACACCGATTAAATGCCTTCAAGCCAACAACTACTTGGGAAGTGGCAGAAAGCGGTCTGGTTTGGTCGGATGACAAGGGTGGTAATGGCAATATTCCTTGGGGAAAAATTAAAAGTGTGCGCCTGCGCTATGAGCCAAGCCGTGCAGAAACACGTCGTGTTGGGCTACTTATTCATGCGCCTTACCCAGTTTCTATCACCAATATAGATTATAAAGGCCCGCTAAATTTCAAACTTCAAAAGGATGGGTTTAAAGATTTTGTATTAGCTTTTCACGCGGGATTTCCACAAGACAGTCAAACTGTATTTTATAAGGGCTCTACCCGTGCGGCCTATGTTGGTAATCTGTTGATAACGCTTCTTGTCATGGTCTTTATCTTTTTTCTTGCACCACTTTTATCTTTAACTGGTGTGCCGAGCCTTAGTTCGATTGTCCGTATTGCTATCATCATATTATTGATCCCGATTTTAATTAATTTACTTGTGAAGAACAAACCCGACACATACTCGGCGCCACACGTACCGATGGAAATGTTGAAATGACCCAAGCCGAGAAGACTTATAGCTTTAAGCCCGCCTTACTTCGTAAAGCCAAATCTTTTCAGGTGCTGGACAAGAGTCTGGAAATTATAGAAAGTAATGGTGAGACAACCGTCATAGAGCTCTCTGAAATGACGGGCTTACGGTATAATGTTATGGGCGCTCGAAATTATGAATTCAGGCGACTGGATATTTTTTATGATCGTGGTGAAACATTTCATATTTCCCTAACTTTACCGCAGGGCGAAATAGTTGAACATAATTCAGATTTGAGAAGTTTTTATCAATTTACGCATAATTTTATCGAACAGCTAAAACAGACAAATCCTGACCTTTCGGTTGTTATCGGAGAACCAAGCCGCATTCGTTGGGTGTATTTTATAATCGGAGCTTTAAGCTTTCTGGCGGGGATCGGCTTACTTGGTTTGGCCATCATGACTGGTGTCAGTAGTCAAAAACTAATGAAAGCCTTATTTCCTATGCTTGGTCTTTCTGGTTTTGGTCTCTTTCTTTGTTATGCAAATAAACCGTGGCAAAAAATTCCCGAGATTGATCTGAAAGTATTCGGGCAAATGATAGATGGTTTGCTTCGTGAAGGTAAGAGAACTTAATTTCCGACGACAACAAAGGGTGCCCAAATATTGGGGGTAGATGATTGGTCAATATTATCATTTTCCATAAGGTCTAACATGGCTTTTTGCAGTGCCTTGGACTTACTCATGCCGTTTTGTGTATTTTGCACCGTGTTAACCGTTAGGTATGCAGCTGCATCGTCTCGTACTGGCCAGTGTGATACTAATAAACTATCTGCCCCTGCGTATAAAAAAGCGCGGGCAAGGCCGCTATAGCCCGAACCGTCTGCCCCGTCTCCAGCGGCGGTATTACACGCGGATAAAATTACCCAATCAGCTTTTAAATTGAATGTCGCGATTTCCGATGCTTTTAAAACACCGTCGAATATGTCGTTGGGATTTTTGGGTGGTGTTAACACCATGGCCGGTTCTGCAATGCCGTCCATTTCTCCAGCGACAAGCGCATGAGTGGCGAAGGCAATAACAGAATAATCTGCAAGATTTAACTTGCTTAGGGCTTCTTCATTCGCTTTTCTACCGAGAAGGATTTTTGAATTTCCAGCGGCAAGTGCTTTGGCGATATCTTTAATTTCAGCTGCAGACCCAGGCAGGTCAGGTAGGTCTGCAAGGGCTTGGTAATCGACCCCGCCTCCGCGAAAATAAGTGCTAATGCCACCAGAACTTTGTGCCGAGTTTATGGGGTTTGCATTAACAACATCATGTTTCCTGAGGAAAGGATTGGGGCTGCCGATGCCAAGAAATTTGACATTGGTTGCTATGTTTTTGTGAAAGGTTGGCTTGATATTTAGTGAGGGTTCAACTGTAGTTGCCGCTTGCTGTACAAGCCATTTCGGCCTGACGGGGCCGTTGTCGGTAATCAATATTGAGAAGGGCAAGGTGGTGAATGCACCAGATGTCACAATCCGGTAATGGTCTTTTCCGATAAGGGGCGTTTGAACAGATTTTGGTAAAAGGGTATTATATAAATTATGGGCAGCGGTGCGGTTAAATGCATCTGATTGGATGGAGGCTCTTATTTCTTTTACGAGAGTTTCATGTGTTTGGCGTGTGCCACCTAGTTGCACAAGCTGAGCTGTCTCTTTGGTGATTAGAATTGTAAAGGTTTGTGAAAAAACAGGAATAATGCCGATTAAAGCTTCGGTTGGCATGAGGTTTTTTTGAATAGTGTGTAGAGAAATATTGCTATCGGGGCTGAGTTCTGCCCATCTTGGGTAGGCTTGGGACAGCTGATTGCTAGCCAGAACGACAGCATCTTTGGCTGTGTTAAATTGTGTAATTTCCGTCTGTATATCTTTATTTTTTGAGCGAGCGATAAGGAGGTCTTTGTCAGCCTTAGTGAAATTAGCTCGCGCATCTTGTAGCTTTCTGAGATACGTCGCAAGTTGTTCATCATTGGCGGTCACGCGTAAGGCGGACTGTCTGGAAGCTTTGCTCATTTTGGACGAAAGAATAAGTTCAGCAATTTCCATAGCAAGTTCCGGTTCTTGAAGACTTGCGGAAATTTCCATGACGGTTTCCATTGGCGGCTGTATTTCAAAACTCAAATCACCCGTTTCATTAATGTATTGGGATGACAATATTGTGCTTTTTAAAGATTGTGCCGCGAGAGTTAAGGCGTCACGCTCTGTGTTGTTTTGCAAGTATGTTAGGTAAGTTTGAAGCGCATACGCATGTGCCAAATTAATGTTTTCTATCGTTGCAGATGTAGAAACCCCCATCAATGTGTTTTGTGCACGTTTATAGTCTTGCTTACGAATATAGATTTTTGCCAGTGTTAACTGGGCCAATAGATAGGTTTCATCTGTATTGTTTTCAGCATATTTAAGGCGCGGTATGGCGGTGCGTAATCTGTCAATTGCGACATCGTCATTCCCGAGTACATAGGCTGCATTTGCCGCATATACCAAGGCCGTAGCAGCAAAGGGACTGTTCTCACCTTGATTAGCCCGAAACCCGATATCAGCATCGACTAACAATGGTTCGGCATCACCATACCTTTCAAGGTTCATCAAGATATTACCTAGGTTATGAACGCCATAGGCGAAGTAAAGGTTTTCTACGCCAACCGTACGCCTCTTGATTTCAAGGGCGCGGGATAAAAAGTTGACAGCTTCTAACCTTTGCCCGCGCCTAGATAAGACAATACCCAGCATTTCTAAAC
>JAJRSG010000299.1 GCA_024278915.1 Alphaproteobacteria bacterium | reverse complement strand
CTTTCTCCTGATAAGTTGGAGATTTTTAAACCTTGGTTGGTGGCAGATATTCTTTCGATTGCGACAGCGCAAGAGGCGGGACTATTAGCCAAAAACTCTGTGGATGCAGTGTTGAGAACTAAGGCAAAAGATGCGGGGAAAGTGATTAAAACTTTTGATGACATGCGCACATATATAGAGGCCGTAGCTCTTTTACCTGACTGGGTACAATTGAGTGATTTAAGTGATACGGTGAAAAACATGGATACATTCGCAAATGATATCAAAACGGTAAATGCAGCTTGGGTGGTTGGGGATACAGAAACACTGGAACGGGAACTATTATTGCCAGCACAGGCTGGATCTCCGGAAGTATATGCAGCGCTCTTTACCAATCGAAATGTTAAATGGAGTAAAATCCTTGATAAATTCATGCAAGGCGATGAGACGGCCTTAGTGGTGGTTGGGATCGGGCATATGTTAGGCGATGACGGTCTACCAAACCGTTTAAAAGAACTAGGCTATGATGTGGAACGGGTACGGCGATTTGATTTGCCAAATAATTAGGGTTTACCGGAGGGAAATATGAAAACTTTTATAAAGTCGTGTGTGGCCGGGTTGGCACTGTCTGTGTTTCTTACCGGATGTGGCCCGCAAACCAAACTGGAGAAAAAGACAGAGGCGGGACCTGCCCTTTGGTTAGTAAAAGATGCAGATACGAATATTTATCTGTTTGGTACAGTACACGTATTAAAACCGGAAATGAAGTGGCAGACACCCGCCTTCACCCGTGCTTTTAGTGCGAGTGAGGTTTTGTACCAAGAGGCCGATGTGAGTGAATCCGTCCAGCAAAAACTGGCTGCGTTATTACCGTCGATTGCGTTTTATGCAGATGGTCGAACATTAATGGATGTCTTGAATGACGATGATGAAAAAGAAGTCATGGAAGCTGCAGAAATTGTGGGTTTGCCGCCAGAAGCTTTAACGCGGATGAAGCCGTGGTTCGCCGCCATTGCTCTCTCCCAGATGCAAATGATAAAAACAGGGTACCGCGCTGAAAGTGGCGTTGACCCTGTCCTGACCAAAAAAGCGAATACAGTGGGTAAGCCTATTCGCCATTTTGAAACGGCGGAACAGCAGCTTCGGATGTTGGCGAGTTTACCTGAAGATAGTCAAATCCAGTTTTTAGTTGCTGGCTCGGAAGCGATTGAAGAAACACCTGATTTGCTCGATGATTTGGTTGAAGATTGGGCGGAAGGTGACGTTGCGGGTATTGCTGATTTGATGAGTGATGAAGAAGCTGTCGGCGGACGTATTTTGTTGGAGCGGATATTGATCGACCGCAATCAGAACTGGGCCGAAGAAATAGACGAGTTGATGGAACGCGAACCAGGTACATTTATGATCGCTATTGGGGCGGCTCATTTAGCCGGAGAAGACAGCGTCGTTGATTTGCTCCGAAAACAGGGCAAACAAGTTGTGCGGCAATAAAGTAACGAGGATATAAAGCTAAAACGATCCTGGGTCGGCTACAGGGAAATGTTCTCCGTCCCAGGATCAATTTAACTACTTAAAAATGCCGTGGTTTCTACCTGTACCAGTTTGATGTCACAAGTAGGTGCCATAAACGCCCCGTTTTATGCATATTTAATGTAGTCTGACTACGACATCTGTATGCCATACTCTTTACAAGGGAAAAATACACCATATGGGGTATCAAGGTAGAAAATATTGGCTATTTTATGATTGATTTGCTAATCTGGGCGCTGACTGCAGGGGAACCATGACATTAGCAACGAAAACAATGGATAAAAATTCCAATGAGGAATTGATAAATCTTGCTTATTCAATGGCTGTCGAGCCACAACGTTTTATTGCTTTCACTGACGTTTTGAATGCCAGAGCCCATACATTAAGCCAATTACCACAAGACGGCCAAGAGGCCGATCCAAAAACTCTGGAAAATCTGAATAATATTGCTACCCATTTTCAACACGCATTTGATTTGTTGGAGAGACAAGGGCGGCGGTTTGATTATGCGACAGGTTCTATGAAATTTATCAATTCCGACAGTAAACCCAGTGCCTTGGTGCGGGTTGATGGTACGATTTACCATGCGAATGAGCCAGCGGTGAAAGCTTTGGG
>JAJRSG010000008.1 GCA_024278915.1 Alphaproteobacteria bacterium | reverse complement strand
TTATGACCTACGGATAAAATACCCCAAATTAGAACTGGGATGAGGGCAATTCTACCAAGGGTAAGTGCATTGGGGAGCCAGTAAAATGTGTGTCGAGTTTGGGATGATGTCATTTTGAATTTCCAACTTTTGAGGTGAGGAGTTGGTAGGCCGTTATGAGCGAAAGCAAGGCCGCGACCCAAAGGATAACCAAACCTGAATTCCAAGCAAGGGGCGAGGCGCTGTCATAGACTTTAAGCGCCCCTTCAGCTGTGTTGCCAGCGCGGATATTATCAATCAAATTTGAAAGCCAAGGGGAAGCCACCAAAATGCATGTGCCGAGCATGGCTAGGGCGCTTTTCATATCCCCTAAACGGGTTTCCAAAAAACCTTGTTTGGAAAACTCTATCCCTTTGAAGATACCAAGGAAAAGGTCGCGCCCAATCAATACAAAAGAGGGCACGGCAAAACTCCAATGTAATAGCCCTGCTTTATTCGTTACCCACAAGAGGGCGGCGAGGGTGCCCATGATAAGAAAAGAATCTGCAATATCGTCAAACCAACCCAGTAAGCGTCCGTTTTTTCGCAAACTACCTCCAACATAATCATCCAAAATGTCTGTGACTGCGGCGATGGCAAATAAGATAGAGGCCAGCAATACAAGGTTGAGATTCAGGGAGACAAACCCCATCGGATCATCTGGTTTTGGTGACCATGCTTTGATAATAATGAACATAATAATTGGGGTGAGGATGACGCGAACCAAGGTCAGCCCGTCGGCTAGTGCGCCACTGATGTGTGCTGGATTGCTTCGATTATTCATTGAAGTATTCATGAATTGTTTTGGCAAGTTTTTTACTCACCCCTTCTATTCTTGCTAAATCTTCCGCAGACGCTTGTGAAGCTGCTTTCGCTGAACCGAAATACGCCAAAAGTGCTTTTTTACGACTTGGTCCGATTCCACTAATAGCATCTAGCGGGTTTTGGTGCATCTGTTTTTTGCGTTTAGCCCGATGAGACCCAATCGCAAAACGGTGGGCTTCATCGCGAAGTCGTTGAAGATAATATAAGACAGGTGTACGGGGGGGGAGTGTGAACTCTGGTCGCCCGTTCATGTGAAAGCTTTCACGTCCCGCATTTCTATCTGGGCCTTTGGCGATGGCAACGAGGGTGGTACGTTTTAATACACCTAGCTCTGTCAAGACCTCGGTGACGACACTTAATTGCCCTTTACCGCCATCAATTAACACCAGGTCTGGCCAAATCAGTTCCGGGTCTTTCATTAACCTCGAAAACCGTCTTCGCATAACTTCGCGCATCATGGCGTAATCATCGCCCGGTTCGGTTTTTACATCTTTGATATTAAAGGTACGGTATTCACGTTTTAAAAACCCATCCATACCAGCGACAATAAAAGCGCCGACGGAATTTGTTCCCTGAATATGGCTATTGTCATAAACTTCAATGCGTGATGGCAAATTATCCAGGTCAAATATATCAACAAGACCTTGTAATAATTTCTTTTGTGAGGCCGTTTCTGCCATTTTGCGAGCAAGAGCTTCACTGGCATTTTTACGCGCCATTTCAACAATGTGGAATTTCTCCCCTCGCAGAGGTTTTAACACAGAAAATTTACCGCATTTTCTTTCCGAGAGGGCGGTTTCCAATAATGCTTTATTCGGAAGGTCTTGATTGACAAATGTTTGCTTCGGGATGGGTTTGCCAAGGTAAAATTGAGCTAAAAACGCGTCTAGAATATCAGCTTCTTCTTGATCTTTGCTGTGTCGGGGGAAATATGCATTGCTCCCCCAATTTTGGCCCGCCCGAAAGAAGAATACTTGTACGCAGGCTTGTCCGCCTTCCATATGAATAGCGGCAATGTCGGCTTCCATGAATGTGGTGGGTGTGACATTGGTTTTTCCTGAACTGACAAAGGCCATGGCTTGCAAACGATCTCGAATTTCAGCGGCTTTTTCAAAAGCTAGGTTTTGCGATGCCTCGGCCATTTGATTTTGGAGTTTTGTTCGCAATATTTCAGATTTACCAGAAAGAAAATCAGAGGCTTCCTGATTTAAATTTGCGTATTCTTGCAAGTTGATTTCCCCTGTACAGGGCGCCGCACAGCGTTTGATTTGGTGGAGCATACAGGGACGCGAGCGACCTTCATATACGCTATCAGAGCATGTACGTAGGCGGAAAGCCCGCTGTAAAGTATCAAGAGTGCGGTTGACTGCTTGGGCGGAGGCAAATGGCCCGTAATATTGGCCCTGTTTAGAGCGTTTGCCGCGGTGCTTCATTAATTGGGCGGCGGGGTGATCTGTACGCATTAGGATATAGGGGAAACTCTTGTCGTCACGGAGTAAGATATTATAGCGAGGCTTTAGCTTTTTAATCAGGCTCGCTTCTAACAACAGGGCTTCCGTCTCGCTCTTGGTAATGACAAATTCCATTGATGTGGTGGCGCGTATCATTCTTTTAATCCGCACAGGGTGGCGATCATATTTTGTATAGGCTTGCACCCGCTTTTTGAGATTTTTGGCTTTCCCTACATAAAGCAGCACGCCCTGCTCATCAAACATGCGGTATACACCGGGGGCTGCCGATAATGTTTTCACATAGGCACTAATTCGTGGTGCGCCAGTTAGTTTTTGACTACTGGTTTCACCCATTGCGACTTAAGCATATTTCAACACCGGCGAATTCAGCATTAATCAATGCATGTGGTTTCGCTATTTTTACCGTACAGGATTTTACGCGCGCATCTGTATCGAGTGCCCAATGGGCAATTCGGTTTGCGAGCGTTTCGACCAATTGCACATGGGCTTCTTGGGCAAATTCACACGCTGTATCGGCAACCAAACTATAGTCTAGTGTTTCGGCCAAACGGTCTTCATCAGGTGCCGGTAATTGCCCCATATCCAGTTCAACCGAAATAATGATTGGCTGTGTACTTTCGTATTCGTGTGGATGCACGCCAATGGAGGCGTGCACTTCTAGGTTTTCTACGAATATTTTTGTGCTGGGGCTATAAGACATGATTGTTCCTAAAAAATTAAATGCTCTCCACCATCAACACAGATCATCTGACCTGTGACGGCTTCAGCAGAGAGTAAAAAGCGGGTAGCATGTAAAATTGTTTCAGGGGGCGATCCAATTTTTAAAAGCGTTGAATTTACCTCATTAGCGAATTCTTCTTTGCTTTGATGCGTGTTTTGTAGTGTCGGGCCAGGGCCAATTCCGCAGACACGAACGCGTGGTGCCATGCTTTGGGCGAGAGTTTTTGTGGCGGCGTAAAGGGCAGATTTTGATAAGGCATAGGTGAAGTAGTCAGGGCTAGGTCTGTGAACTCTCTGGTCAATCATATTGATGATTGTTCCTTTTTGATCTTTGGGCAAGTGCAGAAAAAAATCCTGTGCTAGCTGTAAGGGGGCTTTTACATTTACGCGCATATGATGATCGTAAAGCCCTGAATTAAATGTTTCAGCTGTGTCGGGCGTATAGGTGGAGGCATTATTTATTAGGGCGGTCAGTGGTTGCCCTAATTCGGTCGTTGTACGGGTAATTAATGAGTTTAATTCGGTTGGTACATTCAAATTTGCCTGAATGGTGACGGCATTTCCCGCTAGTTGTTCGGCGAGGGAAAGTGCTGCGTCTTTGGAGCGGTTATAATGGATGGCGACTGTCCAGCCGTCTTGGGCAAGGCCAATTGCTAACGCTTTACCGATGCGGTTGCCGGCACCTGTGATGAGTACTGATTTTGTCATATGGTTAGGTTATCATGCCTAAGCTTATGCGCCAAGTGATGCCTTGATCGTTGCCGCTATAAATAGGGCGTACCCAAGTAGGAAAATGATCCCTGTTTTGCGGCTGATCGGGGTCCGACGAAGTATATACATAGTAAGGGCGACAATCGCTGCAAGCATTACCCAAACATCAAATACCAAAAAGCCATCTGGAATATGTACGGGGCCTGTGAGAGCCGCGGCTCCCATGACAGCGAAAATATTAAATACATTGGAACCTAGCACATTCCCGATTGCCAAGTCAGTTTGTCGCCGCCACGCGGCAACAAGCACGGTCGCGAGTTCAGGCAATGAAGTTCCGATAGCAACAATGGTAAGTCCGATCATGGCTTGGCTGACGCCAAGGGACTTGGCAATAATGGTCGCGTTTCCGACAATTAAATTGCCGCCAAACGCAAGGCCGAAAATACCGAATAAAATGAAAAACACAGTAAGCGCCATGTTTTGTGGCAACCCTTCCATTTCGTCAGCATGAGCCATGTCGTGAAGAGCCGGATCATCTACTCCAGATTTGGCAAGAGCAAACATCCAGATAAGGTATATGACGATGCCGCCAAATAATACGGCACCTTGCCAAAAAACAAGCGGGCCGGGCATGAACATTAATATGATAAGGATGATTGTCGCCACGATTGCCACGGCAGAATTTCGAGCAACACCCGCTACATTTGTCGGAATTGCCATGATAATTGCAGGCACACCCAGAACTAACAATACATTGGCAATATTTGAGCCGATTACATTGCCGATCGCTAGCTCACTTGCTCCACTTAAAACAGCTTGAATGCTAACAACCAGTTCAGGGGCTGAGGTACCAAAGGCAACGATGGTAAGGCCAACGATAAGAGGGGGGATACCCCATTTACTGGCGAGTGCAGCTGCACCGCGTACAAGCCAGTCTCCTGCCCATAGCAAGAGAATAACACCTGCTATCAAGAACAAGAATGGGATAAGGACCGTTGGCAAAAAAGTATCCTACCAGAATTTTTTGTATTCTAGCAGGTTTAAACCACCGAAAAGAACGGCGGCAATTAAAAATGCCAATAAAGCAGGGTCAATTACGAAAAGCCCGAATAGACGGACACCTGAAAAAATAAAGTCTGAAAGTGCAATCATCATATGCCTCCAAATAGATTCTTCCGCTCTATACAATGTCTCTGGCAAAAGGCCAAGGCTTGAGTGTAGCGAATATCCTGTTTATCATACAATTTATTGAATAAGGAATGAATAGGGGAATGTATGGCAAAAATCTTAGGTGTTGGCGGTATTTTCATTAAAGTCAAAGATACAAAAGCATATACAGCCTGGTGGAAAACCCACATGGGAGTTGAGGTTTCAGATTATAATTCAATGGAGTGGCCTAGTGACAATCAGGCTTTTACGCTTGTTAGCCCATTTAAGAACGAAACAGATTATTTTGAGCCGTCAACTGAGAGGTTTATGATTAACTTGCGAGTTGATGATGTTTCGGGGATGATTGAGAAGGCTCGTGCGGGTGGTGCAAAAATTATTGGCGATATCAATGATGAAGGATACGGCATATTTGGCTGGTTTATCGATCCTGCCGGTATAAAAATTGAACTTTGGCAGCATAACTGATGTGGGTTCTATACAATTAGGGCTAATTGGGGCATAATATGCGCATCTTAAACCATATAAGGAGAATCGAATGTTTGGACCAATGAAATTTGCCAAAGCAGCAGGGCGTAAATTAAAAGGCATGTTTAAAGGGAAAAAAGGCAAAGAAGTTCTTGAAAAAGAAGTGAATGATTTGGGCTTGGATTCTGAAGGTGTGGATATTCATGTTGATGATGAGGGTAAAGTTACCATCAGTGGTAATGCGGTATCTCAAGAAATGAAGGAAAAAATCATTCTTGCTGTTGGTAATGTAAATGGTGTTAGCGAAGTTAATGATGAAGCTGGCAGCAATGACGGCGGCGCAGCATCACAATTCCACGAAGTTGTCAGCGGGGACACACTCTGGGCTGTTTCTAAAAAATATTACGGTAAAGGTAGCCGTTACATGGAAATTTATGAAGCCAATACGCCAATGCTATCACATCCTGATAAAATTTATGTTGGTCAAATGCTTCGTATTCCTGCGGATGCCAAGGCAAGCGTATAATTGTAGATTACCCCGCCTTTGAGTGGGGACTATCATTAGTCATAAGAACCTAGGCCCTAGATCAATATGGGGTCTAGGTTTTTTGTTGTTAGGGATCGCGATTATAAAAAGACAAAGCGGAGAAGACTGTGAGAGAGAGAAAACAGTCTTCATCCGCCTTGCTACGTGTACTGCCGATCACATCATTTCGTGACCAATCTCAAGGGGGAGAATTGGACAGCGGGGACGCACGCAAACTTATATATAAACATCTGCGTTGAATACTAGCTGAACAGATGTGCCTTATTTTTGCCACAATTGGTGGTTCATTTATGTTGTGGCTATAAAACTCTTCATTTTTTTAGTATTATTCTTTGGTTTTTATCAAACAATTGACGCGAAAACGATTGCTCAATCAGAACGCAGCACAAAGGTGATCAATCAAGTTTCTCCCTTATTGAAGACTGATCTGTTGTCTGTTGGTTTACAGCTTGGGGACCCAGTTTTCTTGCGCATCATTAAATCTGGCGCCCCCTCGGCAGGGGTATTGTCTGATGGTATCATCGAAATTTACATTGGACGAGTTGATGGTGAATACTTGCTCTATAAAACACGTAAAATTTGTGCTGCCTCTGGGGTTCAAGGTCCGAAAATAAAATATGGGGACGGGCAATCTCCGGAAGGGTTTTACTACCTAACAGGAGACCGTCTTAACCCGTGGTCATCTTATCATCTTAGCCTGAACCTTGGCTACCCCAACACGTATGACCGGAAGAAAGGGCGCACAGGAGACTATCTCATGATCCATGGAAATTGTGTTTCGATGGGGTGTTATGCCATGACGGATGCAGGGATTGAGGAAATATATACACTAGTTTATGCCGCCATGAAAAATGGACAAGACGTTGTCCGCGTACATAGCTTTCCTTTTCCAATGACGGATACTAATATGGCCAAAACTCAAGGAAACCCTAACCATGAGTTTTGGAAAAACTTAAAACAAGGGTGGGATTGGTTTGAAACACATGCTGCGCCGCCAGATGTCAATGTTAAAGACGGCGCATATGTGTTTCAGTATTTACCCACTCCGTAAGTCGTTTGTTTACTTCGCTAGAATGTCGCTAATTCGTCGCTGGGCAATCGGGTGATATCCTGCTTTAGCTTTGCTAAAGACATCAATCGCCCACGCCTTGCCTTCTGGTGTTTTTGCCAGCTCACCATAGAGACGATAAATGAACTTACCACGACCAACCGTCATGAAGAAGGTCTCTAAATCGGCATCAATCGCGTGGTACCCCCCTTTGATGGCCTGCATGTACCAAGCAAAAGCTTTCTCGGCATTTTGTGTCCCCGTCAGAGAGAAGGCTTTGTCTAATTGTGCAAATTGGTCTTGTGATAAACCGTCAGGTAATGTGTTAAGGAAATGCAGCCATTCATGAGTAGACCACTCTCCGGTTTTAATCTCTGCAGCGGAAATTTTGTTAGCAAGCCATGCGGTTTGTTGCGCGGCTACTTTTTCAAAGGCATCAGATTGTGGGCTAGCCGCCGTTTTGGGTAGACCCGGTTGATATATCCATTCTTTGAGTTCCGCCTTTGTTAAAGCGTCAGGTTGTTGAGCGTGAAGTTCATCATGAAGATATTTAATGAAATCTTCTGTCGTGACACTTTGGAAGGCAAAGTGGTCAAAATAGCTTTTTAAGAAAGCATCGAAATTGTCTCGCCCGAAACGATCTTCTAAAAACATCAAGAAAAACTGGCCTTTGACATAGGCAACATTGGAAAATGCTTCGTCCGTATGGGCCATGTCCGCAGGGAGTTTCAATTGTGTGAGTTCAGGCCGCGTAGCGCCAGCGATGTCACGTTTTAAGTCTTCCAAGCTGAGCGCTTGTTCCATCACAGCGCGGTCTTTGCCATATAGGTCTTCTATCACCCGGTTCTCAACGTATGAAGTAAAGCCTTCATTGAGCCAGGCATCACGCCAATTGGAATTCGTGACAAGGTTACCAGACCAAGAGTGCGCGAGTTCATGAGCAACTACATTGGTTAGGCTTTTATCGCCAGCAACCAAGGTTGGGGTAATGAAGGATAGGCGTGGATTTTCCATCCCACCGTAAGGAAAACTTGGTGGGAGGACAATTAAATCATATCGGCCCCAACGATAAGGGCCATAAAGTTTAGCATTCGATGCTTCCATCAAAGGGGTTTCTGAGAACTCTTCGGTGGCCGCATCCAAAATATACTGCTCTGCATAAACGCCGATATGGTCATTAATCGCCTTGAATTTGATATCGCCGACGGCGATGGCAAGTAAATAGGACGGAATTGGTTGTGGCATGTTAAAATGGTACTCGCCGTTCTCGTCTTTTGCACCTTGTTCCGCGCTCATTAATGGCAATAAGCCATCAGGTACCCGTAATGTAGCGGTATATGTCATGCGGACGGCAGGGGTGTCTTGTACAGGTGCCATGGTACGCGCGTTGAGTGCTTGAGCTTGGGAGAAAAGGTAAGGGTGCTTTTTTCCTGCTGTTTGCGCAGGTGATAGCCATTGTAGACCTTCGGCTTCTGGGCTTGTGCGGTAGGCAATGCGAACCTTTGTAGCGGTATCTCCGATTTCAATTGTCAGTTTTGAACCCATAATGGCATCGGCTTCCCCCAATGTGTATTTAGCAGGTTTCCATTCATCAGATGCGTCCTTAACGGCAATGTCTTTGATTGATAAATCTCTGGCATCTAAAACCAATTCATTACTGCCTGCGCCAACCCGTTTAAAGTCGAGAGTAGCTGTGCCTTCTAAAACTTTTTCATCAAAGTTTACATCCAGATTAAGGTCAAGATGGGTGACGCGAACTTGATCATAATTGGCATAGGTAAACTTGTCATGCTTGATGATTTTTTGTGTGGCGTCAGTTGTGCTGACTGCCGCTGGTATTTCCGTTTTTGAACTTGGGGCATTACAGGCTCCTAATACAAGGCAGAGGGCTGTTGCAGATAAAAGTGCAGGCTTAAGAATACGCATATGAAAACTCCAATAATTTTGGCGCACCCTAACCATATGCAAGCAGGGCGTAAAGGTAGGTTTGCACCAATACATAAATTTATGGCGTTATTTATTGTTTGTTCTTATTTGCTTGTTGCCACATAAACGCCGCCCCAATCTTTGGGCGGGGGATCGTTCTTGTAAATGGCGATCCGGTCGCGCATCACATCATAATACCCATGAAAATCAAGAGATTTGGCTAAGGCTTCCAGTTCGGGGATAAAGCTCTCGGCGATTTTCCAGTTTTGCTCCCGGTAAGCCTCTAGGAATTTTTTGTGTATGGGCAGTAGCGCTTTGTAATCTTCGGTTGCCGCTTCTTTCTCTTCCCCTGCCAAAATAAATACACGCTCGGGCGTTGGTCGTCCGACCACCTGAATGAGATCCGCTTCGATAATGGCAAATTCACCGATTTTCTCGGCGGTACTATTCCCGACGAGGACGTGAACTTTATATTGCTTGGTCAGGCCTTCAATGCGGGAAGCCAGATTAGCTGCGTCGCCGATCATAGAGTATGAAAACCTTTGCTCGCTCCCCAAATTGCCCACACAACAGATACCAGTGTTTAAGCCAATGCCCATGCGGACATCATCGGGCCATTTAATTTCTGATTGAGCCATGTATTTTTCGTTTAATGCGTCAAGGTTGCGCATCATTTTCATGACAGCTTTCGCCGCATTTTTTTCATGCTCTGGGTCATCCAATGGGGCGTTCCAAAACGCGACGATAGCATCCCCAATATATTTGTCGATTGTCGCGTGTCCGTTTTGCAAAATATTGGTCATCGGGGTGAGGAAGATATTGAGAAAAGTTGTGATTTCATTTGGTTCCAACCCGTGGGAAATTTTTGAAAACCCGCGAATGTCTAAAAATAATATGGTCATATTTCGTTCTTCGCCGCCAAGAGTTAGAAGCCCCGGGTCTTCGCTAACCTTTTTCACCATCGTTGGTGATAGATACATTGAGAATGCAGACCGAATTCGGGAGCGTTCTGATTCAGTCAGATAAAATGAAGAAAGGGTGATGACGAGGTAGGAAGTTAATATGCCGATTAGGACTAAAACGGGGTCGAATAGAACATGCTGTTCTTTAAAGGCGTAGAACGACCCATAAAATACGCCAACCGCCAAGACAGCACTTAATATGGAGCCTTTAGCCGCACTGAGACGGGGTAAGACTAGTGCCAAAAAAAGACCTAGAAACAAGAAAGAAACAATTTCCATTCCAGCCATCCAGTCAGGTTTTTTAAGAAACTGTTCGCCTAGAATTTGTTCGACGACTTGTGCGTGAGCTTCCACACCCGCTAACCTTGTTTCAACAGGTGTGGCGATAATATCTTTTAACCCTTCCGCACTCGTACCAACAAAAACAATGTGACCGTTGACTTTATCTTTCCAAGCGGTGTCATCTGGGTCATTGGCGAGCACCTGCCATGCAGGCACGGTTCGCTCTGGGACGTTCTCTGTAAAATGAAGGCGAAATTCTCCGCTTTTGGTTGTCGGTACTTCAAATATACCAACTTGTAAGGCAACAACTTGTTTGTCTATTGATTTTGTTTCGCCGCTGGCGTCATTCCCTCTGATTTTGTAAGCGCCAGCCCCTTGTGCAGCACGTAGGGCTTCGATGGATAAGGAAGGATATACTGTGTCTCCAAGACGGGAGAGTAGGGGAGCCGTACGAACAATGCCATCTGCTTTTGGTTGAAAACTAACCGTACCTGCGCCGCGCACTTGGGCTTCGAGAATGGGCAAGGCAGGAATTGAGCCTGTAAATTGAGGAAGGGCACCGGTCGGATCCGTCCCACCGATGGCCATGCCTGCTTTGCGAACAGGGCGGAGGTCATTTTTGTCGTTGATAAGAAAGAAACCTGTGACAACATTTGAGCGGCTAATCGCATCGGCAAATACTTGGTCATGACTCGTCAAGGCTTGCACATTTTCGAAATTTCCTTGTGCTTTGGGATTGTTCTTGAAAACTTTAACTAGGTTTTCAGGCGATGTTCTGTCTGGCTCGGAAAATACAATATCGTAAGCAATCACGGCAGCGCCTGCATCCGTAAGGTTTTGGTTGAACTCTGCCATTTTTGTGCGTGGCCATGGCCATTGGCCGTGTCTTTTCAAGCTTTCTTCATCGATATCGATGATCCGAACCCCTGTATTCGGGTTGTATTCACGTGGGTTTAAGCGCTGGTATGCATCAAAGAGAAGTTCTGTACTTTGCGTGAAAAATTTGGGGGTGCCGATATAAAGGGCAACAATGAAAAGGGGGGCAAGTAGCCCAATTAGGGTTGGGATCACTGTCTTACGCTGCTTTGCGCTAAGGTGTAGCCATGTGGGTAGTGAAAATTTCATAATTTGCCCCGTCACGAAATAATCGGCCAAGTTTGGCGTGAGTTCAAGTAAATAATTTTTTTGGTAGGAAATTTTCTTCTTGAACCTTGAACTTTTGTATACTAGGATTCGCGCAGTATTAAATTGCACTGAAATATTTCTTTTTCATTGCTAACTAGGGGCGAAATCTTGAACAAAACTAATTTACTCTCTCAGGCGAGCTGTCTTTTTATTGGGCGTGCTGGCATCACAACTCTTGCGTTCATATCAATGGGCGCAATCTCTTTAGCGACACAAGCCGCTGAATATAACGGGCCACGTATCACTTTTGATCAAGTATACGCCCAACCTGACAATCAGGAACTTAACTTAAATTATGCACGGCAACAGGCCGCGGATGGCGATTATATTGCGGCGGCCGGTACATTGGAGCGCCTTTTGTTTGCGCAACCTGATTGGGATTCTGCACGACTTTATTATGCGCTTGTCCTTCACAAACTTGATGATGTGCAGGGAGCTGAACAGCAGCTTAAATTGTTAGATGATCGTCCATTAACGGCACCCCAGCGTGAGCAAGTGGCGTTATATAGAGGTGAACTTGGGAAAACTCGCACAGCCAATAATAGCGGGGAAGGCAATTTTTCAGGCCGCATCGTCGTCGGTGCTCGTTGGGATGATAATGCGGGTAATGCGCTAGTAGATTCCACCTTAGCCGTAACAAACCAAGGTGATATTGCAGGTTTCTTACAAGGTACCTTTAAATTTTCGGCACCCATGGGGGCAAATGGTTTGAAGTTTCGGGCAGGTGTTAACGGCCAAACTTTAAGGCATGATACTTTCAGTAATGCTGATTTTGATACGGTTGGCGGTAATGTTGGTATTGGCGGTAATGCAAATAATCTGAGTTGGTCGCTAGACGCGCAAGCGTTGAAGGTCTTTATTAGTGGGAGTGATTACCTAACACAAATCGGACCGAAGCTAAGTGTAAGTACTAATTTGAGTGCTGATACCAAAGTCACTCTTTCTGGTGCGTATTATGACCAAGACTATAAAGATTTGCCATTCACCTTTGCGGAAACAACAAGGTCTGGTGACAAATATACAATTTTGGCTTCAATTAAACGCAAGTTAAGTGGGCAAACGACCGTTGGCGCTTCAATCGGCTATGATAATAAGAAGGCAGCCAATCCGTTATTTGCTTATGATGGTATTCGTTTTGGTGCAAATTTCAGAAGCAAATTTGATAGTGGTGTTTATGTAAAGGGGCGTGCGCAATACCGTATGCTCAGTTATGATACGATCGCACCGGCAGTACAGCGTGATGATGACCACATTAGTGGTAAGATCAGCGTAGGTGCTGCCTTAAGTGATCTCGGTATCAATGTCGACAACATGGCCGTAGAAGGCGGTGTGAACTACATAAATCGTGGTTCAAATATAGCCGGCTTGGATTACGAGAACTTCGGCGCAGAATTTAAATTTATTTTTGATTTTTAGGGGCAAAACATGAAATTCAATAAATCCATACTCTTAAGTGTCGCCGCATTGGCCATGCTTTCCATTAATAGTACTTCTTGGGCTGCTGGTGAAATTATCGGTATTAACTCTGCTGTTAAAGGCGATGTGACCGTACAAAATGCTGGTGAAGTTGCCGCTATTCAGGCGGCTCTCAAAGATCCTATTCGGATTGGAGATGAAATTAACTCTCGGCATCTTAGTAGCTTACAAGTTCTCTTGAAAGACCAGACCGTTTTTACTGTTGGTGCAGATTGTCTGCTCACCATTGATAAATTTGTTTACGATCCTGAGAAAAATGAAAACGCAATGACTGCAAATGTTGCTAAAGGCATGTTTAGATTTATGTCTGGCAATATCTCTAAATCCGGATCCGAGGCCGTCCAAATTGACACACCGGTTGCCAGTATGGGCGTTCGGGGCACTATGGTTGAAGGTATTGTTGGTGCTGATGCTATTCGCTTTGCGATTGAACAGGGCATTATTCCTGCTGATACTGTGGTTGATCCAGGCGCAACATTATTTATTCTTCGTGGTCCAGGACCGCGCCGTGTTGGTAAAAACAAAAAAGGTGAAATTTCTGTGACTTCTGGCGGTGAAACTGTGATTGTTCGTAGAAGCGGGGCAATGATATTCGTACCTAGCAAGGATGCGTCTCCTATGGAAGCAGGCTTTGTGAATGATGCTTTGCTTGATATTTTTAGTAGCCGTCTTCGCACGAAACCTAAAGGTGGTAAAAGTTACAAACCATTTGCGCTTGATGGGTTTTTGGAACGTGATATTGATGATCCTGAAATAGATCCGATTGAGTTTTTTGATCCTGTTGAAAATATGGATTGGCCAGATGATGAAGATCATTTCCAAGAGATTACACCAGGGCCAAGTCAATGTCTTCCAGGGGAGCCAAGCTATCCTTCGTGCCTTGACTTTTAGAGATAGGGTAGATGCAAGTTAAGTTATAAAATATAGATTAAAAAAACCGCTCATAACGAGCGGTTTTTTTATGCTTATAAAATTTATCTTGCGATGTTCTGGTTTTTATAGAGCACCATATGCAAGCATGGCATTCGCAACTTTATCAAAGCCTGCAATATTTGCACCTTTGAAGTAGTCCACATGCCCATCATCAGCTTTCCCTTTATCGACACATTGGGTATGGATGTTGGTAATGATGTTTTTCAAGTGGGCATCAACTTCTTCGCGTGTCCATGACATACGGAGACTGTTTTGGCTCATTTCAAGGCCAGAGACAGCTACCCCACCTGCATTAGCCGCTTTGGATGGGGCGTGCATGACAGGGCTTTCGCGAATAATTTCAATCGCATCCGGATCACTTGGCATATTTGCGCCTTCTGAAATTGCAATACAGCCATTTTTCACCAAGGCTCTGGCATCGGCAGCTTCAATCTCATTTTGCGTTGCACATGGGAAGGCAAGGTCACAAGGCAGTGCCCATGGGCGGTTACCTTCGTAGTATTTGGCACCAAAACCATCCACGCATTCTGACATGCGGCCACCCTTGCTTTTAAGGTCCATGACCCATTGTAGGTTTTCACTTGTAAGACCGTCTTCCACATAAATTGTACCACCGGAATCTGATAGCGAGATAACTTTTGCACCCAGTTCGAGAAGTTTCTCGGCACAAAATGTGGCGACATTTCCGGAACCGGAAACAGCGCATCTTTTTCCTTCCAGATTATCACCTTTGGTTCCCAGCATACACTCCATCATATAGACAACGCCGTAACCTGTAGCTTCGGGGCGGATTTTACTGCCGCCAAATTCAATGCCTTTCCCCGTTAACACACCTTCAAAACGGTCCATTAGTCGCTTGTATTGGCCAAACATATAGCCAACTTCGCGGCCACCGACGCCAATGTCGCCTGCGGGCACATCAGTGTTTGGGCCGATGTATTTGGAAAGCTCGGTCATGAAAGCCTGACAAAACCGCATGATTTCCCGATCGGATTTTCCTTTTGGATTAAAGTCTGCCCCGCCTTTGCCGCCACCAAGGGGTAGTCCGGTTAGGCTGTTTTTAAACACTTGTTCAAAGGCCAAAAACTTAAGTACGCTTTGTGTTACAGTTGGATGAAAACGAATGCCTCCCTTGTAAGGACCAATCGCATTATTTTGTTGCACGCGGTAACCGCGGTTTACGCGAATATTGCCTTCGTCATCTTCCCAAATCACACGGAACGAAATAATACGGTCCGGCTCGGTCATACGCTCTAGGATTTGCATTTTCTTGATCCGCTCGTCATTACGGATGTATGGGATAATATCCATCGCCACTTCGTGCACGGCTTGATGGAACTCAGGTTCCCCCGGATTTCGACGTTTAACGCCCTTCATAAATGCTGCTAAGTCTTTATCTTTAATCTCACTCATAATCTGCCCCTTTATGTTGTTGTTATCAAGATAGGCAATTTATAGCTTAAAATGAATGCAATTCATAGTGGAAAGACGTTTTAGAGTTTAGCGTATAAGGAGAGTAACAAACCTGTGTTTTATTATTGCCAACCACTATCGGTCAAAATCTTGGCGATGGTGTCTGGTTGATCCTTGAAGGTTTCCTCCATGGTTTTAATTTCGGCGGCGGCAAGATCGTTTTGCCCTAAAACGCCCCGTGCCCGTAATAGCCTAATCCAGCCATTAGGGTCTCTTGGATCGTCTTTTAGTTTTTGAGATAACCTGTCCACCATTGAGTTAATCATTGCGCTACGGTCGGTTGTACTCATGTCGGCTGCGGCTGCAATGTCTTCTTGGCTCGGGCCTGGGGTCGCATTTCGGGGTTGGTTTTGACCTGCTATAAAGCTTTTGGCTTGCTCCATTTCTGATATGGCTTGAGGGTTGTTATTGGAAAGGGTGATGACTTTTTCATAGGCCTTTAAGGCGGTGTCATAGCGCCCTAAATTCATCAAGCTGCGCGCGTAAAGTGTCCAACCCTCCAGATTGTTACCATCGGCTTGTAGGCGCTCTTCCAAACGGACAACAAGTTGTTCCAAAGACATATTGTTTTCGTGTTGGGGATCAGCATTTTGTTGCATGGCTTGTGCCGCAGACAGCACAGGTTTTTGTAAGGCACCTGCTTGTGTCAGTTCGGCGCGCCCGAGCATGGAATATAGGCCAAGGGCTGCGAACCCAAAAATCACGAACATTGAAGCCAGTAATAATGGAGGAGGGCCTTGATCGGGAGCAAGTGCTTGGGCTTTGCCTGCAATCAACGCACGTTGTAAATCTGTTTTTGCTGACTCTAAGGCTTCTGTATCCTCCCCCTTTGATATCTGACGATCAATTTCGGCAATTTGTTCAAGGTAGTCGGCAAGCTCCCGATCCAATTCGGTCTGTGGGAGTTGTTTGATATAAAGTGGTTTTGTCACGAATAGTAACACCGCTAAAACCATAATTCCCATGAATAACCAAATCATGATTTACCGCCTTGATTTTGTGATAGTTTTTGAAACTGCTGTTGTTCTTCATCGCTTAATGGACTTGCCGTAGGTGCCATTCTTTTCCGCTTGGCTTGCACTACATACCATACCAAAAAAAGCACCAAAAGAAAGAAGGGAGCGAGCCAGAGTAATACCGTATTGGCTTGAAGAGGGGGCTTTAACAAGACGAAATCACCATAGCGGTCTCGCATAAAGGTGATAACCTGTTCATTTGTATCGCCGCCGCGTATCCGCTCACGCACCATTACGCGCATGTCGGCGGCCAAGGGCGCGTTGGATTCGTCAATAGATTGATTTTGGCAAACGACACAACGCAAAGACTCGCCTATTTTGTGTGCTCGATTTTCAATTTCCTGTTCGGATAAAGACGCATTAGCGGCTGATTGTTGGGCAGTAGCTTGTCCGAAAACAGTGAAGGTAAAGAGTAAGACAAATACCAAGAAGGCTCTCATTGTTCGGCCTCCATAGAAACAATCAAAGGCTTTAAGGTTTCTTGCCAGACTTTCTCTGTGATCGGACCAATATGCTTATAGCGAATTTGTCCCTTCTTATCGACAAGGAAAGTTTCTGGCGCCCCCGTTACCCCGAGGTCAATGGCCAATTTGCTCTCTGCGTCAAAGATAACGCGTGTGTAGGGATTGCCGCCACGGGCAAGCCAACGCAAGCCGTCTTCACGCGTGTCGCGCCAATCTACGCCCAAGATAGGAACTTCTCCATTGCGTGATAACTTTACAAGCATGGGATGTTCTTGATCACATGCCACACACCAGGAACCGAAAATATTGACCAATGTTACCTGTCCTTGCAAATAGCTATTGTCCAGTAATTGTGTCTCGTCCATTAAATCCGGTAAGGAAAATTGTGGGAACGGGCGGTCTATGAGTTGTGACGGGAGTTCACGCGGGTCTTTGGTCAGGCCATAGGCAAAGGCAATACAAAGGGCGAAAAACACCAAAAGAGGAAAGAGGCCTTTTAGGGTAAATTTCATGATATTTGCCTCCGTTTCTCGAAGAGCGAAATAAATCCGGCGAGAGCCATCATCAAGGCACCAAGCCATATCCAGCAAACCATTGGGTGAATATAGGCGCGAACAACCCAGCCTTTTTCCTGACTGCCATCACCAATTCCCACATAAAGGTTCCGGTTAAAACGAACCTGAATACCGGCTTCCGAAGTGACCATTTCACGCACAAAGTAAAAACGGCGGGCGCTGTGAAGGGTAGCAATTTTTTTGCCGTTTTTTGAAACGCTCACATCCCCTTTGACGAATTGATAATTCACCTCGCGCCCCGGTACCATTTTCTCAAGGGTGAAGGTGTAGGCTCCGACATTCATACTGTCCCCGATACTTAATATCTTCACGTCTTTTTCCGCCCATACCGACATGGAAACAATTCCTGCCATTGCGATGGCCATGCCTAAATGTGCGATTAAAAACCCATATACGGAAGGTGACTGCGCTTTGGCGCGTACCCATGCACCGGGTTTGCCGAACCCGATTTTCTTACCAAAGGCAACGAGGGTGCTATAAAACAAGTAAACGGCAATGCCCATAGAGAGGGCTCCTAATACCGATTTGCCAAAGAGATAAACCAAGAGAGCAACAACAGAAATGAGGAGACCCGATTTTAGTAAATGCGGTCGTAAATTGGCAAAGCTGTCAGTACGCCATTTTACCAATGGCCCAATGCCCATAAACAAGATGAGTACGATCATAACGGGGGCAAAGGAAATATCAAAATAAGGGGCGCCAACCGAAATTTTATCATCAGAAAAGGCTTCAATTAAAAGCGGGTAAAATGTACCAAGGAAAACGGTAATCGTCGCGACGATTAGCAGTAAATTATTGAGTACCAATCCGCCCTCTTTAGAGACAAAATCAAACCCCGCATTACTGCGCAATGTATGGGCTCGTAATGAATAGAGGATCAACGCTCCCCCTGTTGCAATCGCGAGCAAGGCAAGAATAAATACGCCGCGTGCCGGATCAACGGCAAAGGAATGGACGCTGGTGAGAACGCCTGAGCGCACAACAAATGTCCCGATCAAGCTAAGGGAAAAGGCTGTAATACCAAGTAAAATTGTCCAATTGGCCATGGTGTGACGTTTGCCGAGAACCAGTATGGAATGTAGCAAGGCGGTGCCGACTAACCACGGTAGGAAGGATACATTTTCAACAGGGTCCCATCCCCACCAGCCGCCCCAGCCAAGCTCATAATAGGCCCACACACTGCCCATGGTGATCCCGATCGTGAGGAAACACCACGAAACCAACACCCAAGGGCGTAACCAACGCGCCCATACCGCATCAACCCGTCCTTCGATGAGGGCGGCGACCGAGAATGAAAATGCCATGGAGAAACCCACATAACCCAAATATAAAAAGGGGGGGTGAAATGCGAGACCCGGATCTTGTAAGAGCGGGTTTAAACCCTGACCATTCATGGGGACAGGGTTCAGGCGTAAAAACGGATTGGAAGTAAAGAGAATAAAGGCAAGAAACCCGACTCCGATCATACCCTGTACAGAGAGCGCTCTTGCTTTCAATCCAGCGGGCAGGGTGCGCCCGAATACGGGGACAAGGGCGCCGTAAATGCTCAGGATTAATACCCAAAGCAGCATAGAGCCTTCATGATTGCCCCAAACGCCGCTAATTTTATACAGGAGTGGCTTGTCCGTATGCGAATTTAAGGCGGTAAGTTTGACCGAAAAGTCCGAAACAATAAATACATAGGTAAGGGCCATAAAGGCCACTAGAATGCAGATGAATTGAGCTACGGCGGCCCGATCACCAAATGCCATTAATCGGGCGTCACGCCGTTGTGCGCCGACCATGGGCAATATTGCCTGCGCGAAGGCAAGTAACAGTGCAAGAATAAGCATTATCTGACCAATTTCAGCAATCACATGGACCCCCAATTATTGTTTTTCCCCTTCTACACATCCCGTCCTCTAATCACAATGCTAAACATGTGCATAGAGGTATTGGCTGACAGTATTTCGTAGGTTTGGTTGGGGAGTTGTAACGACATTAGTGTACGCTTAGATAAAGAACATAGGCCGAAACTCACCTACCTCGTTAACTTGACAAAACCGTAGATAAGATTGTTGACGTATAAGGAATAGTTTCGGTTACTGTCACCGTAACCATGAATTGTTAAAGTTATCTGGCTTTAACTTAGAGTCACGTGTCAATAAATCTTTCTTACCTAAAACAGCAGGTACACATCCTACCCGGTCAATACATAACGGTAGACACCTCAATTTAGTTAGCAAAAATTTAGCTAGGCAAATGACTAGATTTGTTGAAATCGGGAAAGCAAATGGTTGGACGACTAAACAATATAAAGCCGCCATTCACACAATTATTCAACCTGAAAGAGCTGCTTTACGTTCCGGCTTGCGTATACTAAACAAGCATTATCGGCAATGGGCAGGATACGAGGAATAAAGAATGACGTATTTGTGGGAAATTCCCGATAATTACCCTAGCAGTTTGATTGGTGTCTATCAAAGAGATGTTTCAAGGGATCGGTTTGACTTCTTTCAGGGCAAAGCCCTTAAACAATCGAAAAAACCCTTGATATTTGAGCTAAAAGCACACCGCAATAAGTTGCAAGGGATTGGTTGTCTGTGTAATAACTCTGGAAGTTTATTATTATCTCCAGAAGTTGTAAATGTACTAAACACTTATGCTTTACAAGATGTTCAATTTTTCGACACTACTGTAAAAACAAAGGATGGGGAAACAGACGAATTCAAACTATTAAATGTCACAAGATATGTTGATTGTGTTGATAGGGATAAATCCAATATTAGAGTAATTGGGAATATTGGCAGAATAGACCTTGAGCGAATAGAAGAACTTATTCATAAAGTTGATTGCATGCAAGAAGTTATGATTGCGCGCGATAAAAATGAGAGTGGACATATAGTTGTCAATAATAAACTAGCGGACAAACTCAACGACTTATGTATGCCTGGTATAGCGTTAGTGCGTCCTGAGGACGTATATCCTTAAAGTAAAAACTAGGACTATCTTTTAATAGGATCGTATCGGTGGCAGTAATCGGAACTATGTCCTAACGCCTGAACTAACCAGTTACGGTGACAGTAACCGAAACTATTCCTTGTGCTCAACAATCTTATCCACGCCCCCTAAACCTAATTTATAGTGGCCTAGTTCCCTCGTCACAGGCGTCAGGCTAGTGTAGGTTTGAGGCGGGGGAGGGTGTCTGCGTTTGTATGTTGGAGGTTTACATACCAATATATCTGCGTCGCTGCGAGAGCTCAGAGGGCCGTGGCGGGAGATGTGTAAGTTTAAACACGTTTCTGAACAAATAAAAAAAGACATCACCGCGTGGCTT
>JAJRSG010000298.1 GCA_024278915.1 Alphaproteobacteria bacterium | reverse complement strand
ACGCCCATGCAGACTCTGGAGGACGGCAAAAGTATCTGGAAGGAAAAGTTTGTAGACCAAATTTGACCTGACAGACGCCACGTCGAATCTGGTAACTGTCAGATCAAGTCTGAACCACTACATTTAAACGAAAAGATATGTTGTGATTGAGATTCAAAACTCAACAGGACCAAAGTGAATCCCATATTCAACTCGGTTCAAAATTACTCTGTTGATGCATTTCACCTCTATCTGTTCTTGTTCAATCGGTCGTCCGAACAAAGCAAGGTTTGGTATTATCTTAGATTTTTCCCGATCAGCAAGTTGAGGGATTTGTCGGGGTGAAATGCCATATACGGTTTCAAATGGCATTGCTCCTGTTCGCAAAAGGCTGAAGTATGATGGGTAAATAATGCCGTCATACCCAGACGCTTTAGCAGCAAGCGCTATATCTTGAGAGATTTTGTAAGAATGCTCCCCCGCAAGAAATAACATATGTATCGACATATCCAGACTCTCAAACTCTGAGACATCCTCATAAATCAATTCTGTTAGATCAAGTAGTTTCAGATCATAGCACGGGGCAAGCGTTGCAACAAAAAGATCGTCAGCAGCAGAAACTCGACATTCGTGGATGCACACTTGCAAGTCTTGAGAGCCATACATAACAGACAGTTCTTTTGAATCGAATCGTCCACTCCCACTGATGTGCTTTGGCGGACTATCGTATTCCTGAAATTCCCTAGGATTTAACGGAGCCATGCGAACACGATAGAAGGTATTTTCTGGTGTAAAAGTGATTGTTGGATATTCGTCAATCACGCGGTTAATTATTGATGCCCTTGTGTCAATTTCTTGTAACTCTTTTAATGGTTCAATGTCACCAAACATCCAAAACCTTGGGCCATAATGAAAGAACCCGATACCTATTGCTTTCTCAAGTATCCGTAAATCTGGTTCTAACCATGGTGAGGTTTTTATGCTAGTAGTTTGTTGGTAGTTAAACTGAACGAGAGGCGCAGCGCCATAGTCAAAACGCTGCAAACTCCCCCACACAAAAAATCGCTGAGAAAGTGTGAGAAGATTACCCTTATCTAATTTTTGGCCAGTTGATTCATTACAGTTTAAACATGCTGATTCGTCATTTTGTCCAATAACCTCAGCATCAATCTTAAGCCCTTGATCCTGAAAACAATTTGAGCAAAGTATAAAATCAGACATAAGAGCCAATCAATGTTCTATATGGAGCATGGCTTTGCTCTCATTAGCCAGGGAAAAGTTGGCAACTTCGTAAGCGTGTCGCAAACTTATTTTTTGGCGCAATTGGAGATAGTTCCGTGGCCTCTCAATTCGCGCTTGATATCTACCAACTACACATAATGTGCCTTCTCCGTGAATCTCTAGTTCAATCGAATCACCCTGCGTCATTAGAAATGGTGATTTGATTAAGGATTTGCCGTTGAATTCAATTTCCTCAATGTGGCTTGTTTCAAAATCTGTCTCAACAATATGAATTTTAGAAATACCTTCAGGAATAAAAATTTCCTCTCTCCCAGAATTCTCGCCACCATATTCTGAAAGAATTTCACCTAAATATCGCCAACTGCCATGGTTATCGAAAACATATAAATGCGGGCAACTGCCGCACATCCATGCACGATAGTATACATAACATTTTGAAGGGGTAAATTTGTGTATTGGAACACTTTTTATTTCATGGCCAACTTCGAGGTCGAACCCTTCAAGTTTTAAAACTGGCCCAAACCGGTAGAAATCATCTTCAATAGTGGATGAACGAAACCCGATAATTTCATTTTGCTCCATACGTTCACCTGACAATTCCTGGAATTCAGTTTCCATTGAGTCATGGCTAATTGAACTTAACAAAGTGCATTCAGGTACGAGCAATACTTCACCAGGCTCCAATGACAGATTTGCATATGGAATTAAGGATAGCTCACCGTCTTCCCAAGTATTAAACTTTTGAACATATGCTAGATCGTGATCATTCCGAACAATTAATCCCGACAGCCTAATGCTTTCAGCGGATGTATTCCTTAGTTCTGCAAATACAAACAAAGGTCGTCTCATTTCAACAAAATATGTTGGCCCCTCACCACATCCATATTCCTGCACACGAACGTTTCCGAGTTCAGCAGGATTAAAGCCACTATCAACTATTTTTCGAATCGTCTTGGAAGGTACGAGTCCTTTATCCATAATATCTTCATCAACAAGTGGACGACTACGTTGGCCTTTAAATTCAGGATGTTGCTCGTAAAAATCTTCCAACGACTTGTAGGCTCCATCACCCCAGTAATGTCCGGTTAGGTCGCTAGAATCAGCCCAAGCAAATGGTAAATCATCATCTAAGACTCCGGCCATAAAACGAAGCACATCATTTTCCATGATATAATCGTAACGGAAAGGGATTTCGTCTTTGTTGAGTTTTATAAGGTCACGTGTAGCGTTGATGTCTAGGCAAATTAAATGCCTGGAGTAATATCCAGAAAACTCATCTTCGCCCAGTGGCTGCTTGCCAGCTTCTTCAACAGATTTATTCCATCTGTCTCTATGCCTTATCAGTTCATCTGGGCGATATTTTGACCCCCTTGGGTGTCTTGGGTTGTAATGGCCTGCGGCACAGTGGCAGTCGAAGCATAGCACAATTGCGTTATCAAGTTCGTTTGCTCCACCATCTGCTACTTGAATGATATGATGCACTTCAACTCCAACACCCTTGTATCTCCTGCAAAGGCAACAACGCCGGGCAGCATTTACAAGAGCATCTTCTTTTACATTTAACGGAAAGCTCATTACGTCTTCCTCATAGAAATATGAATATATTAAAGCATGTTACCTAAATAATTTCTCTTACGAGAATAGCTCACTCTATCATTCGGAGAAACTCACAACAATCAGTTCAGCAAATAAGATTAATACATTCCTAAATATACGTTGAGCACCGTAGGCTGCGAATAAGGCTTCGCTGGTAGGCGAACAGGTTTGAAGTGGTGGCGGTTTCGCAGAAAGTGGGCCACTTCTACTATCCTGCCACGTTGACGACATGGAATGATGGTTCTTTTTCGTTGTTTTCGTGCACATTCGGTTATCTTCAGTTATTTTCAGTTTATTTTGGTTGTTTTTAGAGATTCAAGCAATTTCAATCGGTTATTCATTGTTCTTTTCGGTTATTCTCCGTTATAATCGGTTTAATTCGGTTGTTTTTGTTATGGAGAATAAACCATGTCTCGTTGGGGCCAAGCCAGGGTCGAAGTTCTTGCACATCACCAGGAAATCAAGGATGAATTGGCCAGGGGCGTGCCTGTTAAACAGGTCTATGATGTGCTCTTGAAGAGTGGCCGCGTTACAGTGACCTACAACGGGTTTCGGAGGCAGGTTCAGTCCATTCGCGATGATCTGCTACGTGCCCCCGTTGCGGCTCCAGAGACATCGAGTGTAATTGTCCGTCCTACAGAGCGCTCAAATCCGCCTGAAGGAAAACCGAAGTCTGGCTTTGTATTTGATCCTACCAGCAAGATTGAGGACTTTTTCTGAATAAGCGCCGATGCCTGTCACTGTAATTTACAAACTGGACAAACTGGACATTCCTTGTTGTTCTTGTTATAATATAACAAGGACGTATCCAGCGAGAGGATTTACACGATGCCAGCGATTAAAGAAATGGAATTTGCGGTCGGGTATGAGGCTTACAGTCAGTTGTCCGACAAGGCTCGGTCTTTTATAAAGGCGCACCCTAATCAGGCACGGCTGCTTATCCGCACGGCGCTGGAAGGGGCCGCTGTTCTGGATGTAGCTGGCTCGGACATTGAAATTCCAGCGAGCGTTCCCCGCAGATTAAAGCGGTTTTTCGTCAATGATCCTTTGAACGACAGGGGTGAAACGTTCACGGCGTCACAGGCTGCTAAAAAGTTGGTGATGGCTCGCCAGTCGGTTTATACATGGATTGAGCAAGGCAGGTTGCTGGCTTGGGAAACCTCAAAGCGCGGCAAGCATATTCCCCGTGAGCAAATTCTTGGTGAGGGTGACGTTGTTGACGGCATAAAGGATGTCCTGAGCGTTATCCCTGATCCTAAAACGGCCTGGCGTTTCTTAACGGAAGAGTCGCCTTTCTTCGACACACCGCAAAGGCCGATTGACGTTCTGAAATCCGGCGATGTGGCGGCGGTTTGTGCCGCTGCGCGAAGCGTTGGTGAGGCATTTAGCTGATGGCGGCTAACTATCCGCGAGACCGGATTGAACCGCGCCTTGTTTCCCTAAAACTTTCTCTTTGTGTTCCCATAATAGGTCTCCAAGGTATGAACCTATTTCAGGACGGGACAGGTTTTTGATTTAAGCCATTACCCTTTCCAGGCGGGCTTTTCTTTTTTCCCAATCCGGCAGAACGCGATTGAGGAGCTCGAAGAAGGTTGTACCGTGGTGTGGTTCCTCGATATGACATAGTTCGTGCGTTATCACATAATCGATGGCATCTACCGGGGCGAGGATAAGTTTTCTATTCAGGAGTAGTCGGAATGATGGGGACATAGACCCCCAACGCTGTTTTAAATCGCGAATAATCAATCCTTTTGGGCGAAATTTTTCAGGATCGGGAAAGCGGACGAGATTGATTTCGAGTCTTTCACCGAATTTTATATGCGCTCGTGCCTTATACCATTCCTCTACAAGTTCTCTCGTTTTTTCCGCATTGCCGGGGCGCAGACTTTGTACCGTAATGAACCCGCGAATCAACTTCACATTCGCCTGGATGCCGAGTTCGACCTTCAAACGATACTGACGGCCAAGATAAAGGTGCGTTTCTCCGGCGATGAATGATCGCGCTGGCGTTCGAGGCAAGAACTGGCTGAAATATCTTTGCTGACGGCGCACCCATGCCGCACGCTTGCGCACCTTTTCAAAGATAGAATCAAGGGAAGCATCTATAGGGGCCGCGATAATCACTGTGGTATCAGGTTCGACGGCGATTTCTAACGTTGCACGTTCCCTGCGCACGATTGAGAATTCTATGTGATGTTTGCCATATTCGACTGAGTGGCTTTTGATCATCACGGAAACCTCGCCTTCGCTAAATTCATGATTTTTTGCTCAAGATCGTCCATGACTATGGCCGAAAGCGAAAGGCCCTTTCCATCCCGCAAAACATCAAAGAAGTAATCATCAATCGCATTTCGCATGTTATTTTTGGCGATGTCGTTTGACCAAATATCGACGATATAATGAGCTTTCACTATTTCAATTATTGCAAGTGCAATTTCAGCGGTCTCAACGGCGCTGATTATTTGGTCGTCACTCCCAATGAGAGAACCATCAAGAATTCCAAAAAATGCCTGTCCGTCGCTGTTACCCCTTATCGGTTCAGGTATTGTGTGGCCATGATCCCGGCGTGCCATTTTACTGGCCAGTTCGATCACGTTGCTTAAATAACCTCGCTCCGAAATTCGTTTTTCGCGATAATCGCGAATTGTTCTCTCAAGAAGTTTTGAAAACTGAGTATAAAAGGCAGGATCTTCATCCATTTTCTCGGTGATTGTCCGCCGTGTGGCGCTGGCGATCCTGTCGGCTTTTGATGCCAATGATACCCCAGACTCTTCAACAACAGCATTCAGGGCATCAGGATCATTGATGTTAACGGCTTCAATAATCGTTTCAGCAGGTAAAGCGACTACGTGATCATCAAGCAGCTTCTGAATCTTGGGTTCAAACTCTTTAACGTCCACTGTTTCCTGATAGCGAAGTTGTACGGCACGTTTTAGCTCGGTGAACTGCTTCCAGTCACGCTTCATGGCATCAATTTTATCATCCTCGAACACGTCATAGAATTTGTCTGACGACAAGGAAATATGCAGGCAGCGACTGAACACTCGCAGCCGCTCATAGAATTCCTGGCGGACAGCTTCATCGGCAAGAAACTGTTCAAACTGCTCCATGTCTTTTTTGTTCTTGATGGTTTTAAAAATGCCCCATAGCTGATCATGCAGTTGCGGTAGCTTGCGGATTTCATCTCGAACATCAAGCAAGGCATCCGTAATATCTTCGTCCTCGTACCCTTCAAAGGCACTGTATGTGGTCAGCGCCTTGTCCAGTTCCCCTAGCAGCCCTTCATAGTCAATAATGAAACCGAACTGTTTTTCGGCCTCATCGTCTTCATACAAGCGATTGACGCGGGCAATGGCCTGCAAGAGATTATGTTCACGCAAGGATTTACAAACATACAGCACCGTGTTGCGTGGTGCGTCAAAACCCGTCAGCAGCTTTGACACCACGATCAAAATTTCCGGTCCTCCAGAACCTTTAAAGGCATCAATAATCTGGCGATTATATTCGTCTTCCGTTTTGTAGCGCTCCATCATTTTAGCCCAAAAAACTCGAACGAGGTCTTTTGATTCCTTGTCTACGGCCTCATTCCCCTCGTTCTCATCAGGGGGAGAGATAACGACTTCACAGCTCACATGATCGATTTCATCAAGCATATCCTTGAAGCGCACGGCGGCAGCTTTAGACGGAGCAACAAGTTGCGCCTTAAATCCTGTATCTTGCCAGTTCTGCCGGAAATGTTCCGAGATATCGAACGCTTTGGCCTGTATCGCCTGGCTTGTTGTAGCCAGTGCATTCATGCGCGAATACTTCCGTTTTAAATCTCTTTTTTGATTGTCTGTCAGACCCTCGCTGATTTTGTCGAACCAGCGGTCAATCACATCGCCTGTAATTTGTTGTTCGACCATCCGCCCTTCATAAAGAAGTGGCACAACCGCGCCATCGGCCACCGCTTCATCAATGGCATATTTATGGATCAACCCGCCGAAGGTGGAGAGGGTGTTTTTATCTTTCTTCAATAGCGGGGTGCCGGTAAAGCCAAGATAGCAAGCACCAGGCAGCAGCTTGCGCATTTTTATGGCGAACTGACTATGCCCACCATAGCGCCCGGTTTGTGTGCGGTGGCTTTCGTCCACCAGGACAAAAATATTGGTATCCTTGTCGGTGGCATCACTGCTTTTTGCCGCCTTATCAAATTTGTTGATGATCGTGGTAATTAGCGGTGCCTTGTTGCGGATCAGATCAACCAGATGAGAACCACTTTTGGCGCGGACCGGCTCCAGCTCGCAGGATTTAAACGTGCCCTTGATTTGTTTGTCCAGGTCGTCGCGATCCGTAACGATGATGATGCGCGGGTTGGAGATATCCTTATCAAGTGCCAGAGAGCGCCCGAGCATGACCATGGTCAGTGACTTGCCGGAACCCTGCGTGTGCCAGATCACGCCACCCTTGCGCATTACCCCGGTTACATCGAATTGCTTGACCCGTTCAATGGCGGCACGGATGCCAAAAAATTGTTGATGACGGGCAATTTTGCGAATACCACCATCAAATACCGTGAAACGGCGAACTAGATCAAGCAGGCGTTGCGGACGACACAAGGCGTAAAGAATGCGATCCTGCACAGTAACGGCCCGTTCGCCCTCGGCGGTCATTTCATCGAAATAGGTACGCGCCCCGGCAAAATCTCCGGAGAACACGGCGTCTTTCTCGCTATCGCTCAAAGGTCGATTGGCGAGGGGGGCAATAGCTTCGTCCGTGTCTTCCTCATCACGCCAGTTTTGCCAGAATTTTTGAGGCGTCCCCGTGGTCGCATAACGCGCTTCCAGCCGGTTCATGGTCAACAGCAATTGTGAAAAGTGGAAGAGCTGCGGAATATTGTCTTCGTTCTGATAGCCAATAAGCTGGCTGCCCGCTTTTTTCAGGCTTTCGGTCGGGCGTTTATTCTCGATAACGATGAAGGGAACCCCGTTGACATAACCAACGATGTCGCAACGGTTTGTCTTAGTGGTCGCTGTGCGCCCGACCGAAACTTCGGCGCTGACATGAAACACATTGTTTTCCGGGTTCTCCCAGTCGATAAACCGGAAAGAAAAACTTTTTGAATCGCCGTCGATGGTTTTGGTGATGGTGGTGCCAAGGACAAGCGTGTCGTAAATATCCTGATTGGTGCCCCGCAAGCCCTTCATCAAGTTTGGTGTCGGCTTTAGCCGCCGGATCGCCTCAAAGGCATCTTCTAGATCAAACGAATACTCCCGCCCGCGATAGGTAAAGCGATTAATTGCCAGAAGTTGATCTGCCAGAACATCATCAAGCACCACACTACGCAACCGCCCACCCCGCAACGCAACTGCATCAGCCTGCGACAAAGGCACAAACCCAAGCGCCACCAGCATCTGCAACGCCGGAATTTGGGACTGATGTTTTTCAGCGGGGTTGAAAGTCATAAATTCCATTCCGGATGTTTTGCCTGGTTGAAAAATTGAACACATGCTTCATTAGGAGAACGCCCTAGTTTTTCCTGATTTTGTTCCAAAATTTCTACCAAGCCAGCATAATAATCCTGCTCTCCCGCCCATTCTTCATCAACAGCGTTTAACTCAAGATGTCGTCGGTATACATAGCAGATCGCATCCGCCACTTGAATGAGAGAAGAGTGGTCCGACTTGATTGCAAATGCTGTATTAATAATATGATCAAAACGATCCGTTTCTTTTCGATCAATCCAAACGGTTTTTCCGCGTTTCTTTCCCTGAATCTGATACAGCCCATCAAACCAAGGATCGCCTTGATATAGTGCATCAGAGAGATTTGGCATTTCTCTTTTATTGTCATCCATGATGACGACCGTAAGTCCTTTATGATTACTCACACCCTGCATCTTTTTTTGCACTAAGCAGCTTGTAAAAACCGCACTTGAAAGCCAATAGTTAGTTCTGAATGGCTGTCCATGACCAGCAGCGGCGGCCTGGTCGAAGGCATCAAAAGAAAGACCAATACCAAATATTTTGCCACCATTTTCAACAGCTAATCGACAGATCTCCGTTAGGTAGTTTTTGCGTTCCTCGGCGTCAACAGCGCGCCACGCGCCTTTTCCATTAATAAAACGAATTGTTTTAAGGTCTGTCCGTATATCTGGGTGTTTATCAAACAAAGCCTTGAGCTTTTGGTCAAAATCAGCCGTTTTCTTTCGAAGCTTGTAAGCATCCACCATAAGGCCGCACATGGTAAAAACATCCCCCTGGTCACGACCACCGCTTTCATCTACATAAATGAATTTCATTCTATCTCCTCTAATAAAATGTCGCGGACGGATTGGGCTATGTTGTCCAGGTCGGGGAACAGGGTGCTTCGGTCTATGCCGAGGGATTGTAGTTTATTGCGCAAAGATGCTTTGATTCTGTGCGATATGATAATTTTTTCTTTGAGGAATACGGAAGATTTTATGTCTGCATCTACTGCACCGTAGTGGGTGTGCAGGGTGAATTCCGAGCGTTGCATTTTCATGCGCAGGTCTGTGTAGGGTGCGTGTATGGCCAGAACCTTGTGAGATACTTCCTCGAAAAGATTTTCGTTATCGCCATCGCATTCCAGTGGGAATTTTTCTCTGTGAAAATTGTTCAACTGGCTGGGGTCCAGCATCCACAAACAGGCATCTTTTTTATCGTGCTCAGGCTGATAAACGGCGAAGTAAAGGGCTACCAGGGGGGATGTGCTCCAGTCCATAAGCCGGGTGGGTAGCCCATGGTGCTGCATCAGGAAATTACATTTTCCGATGCCAAGGGGGTGCGAGGCTGGGTCGAGAAACGTTGTCTGGTTCTCAAACTCAAGGCGTAACATCCGTTCGAGTGAGAGTGACGCATTGGCCTCTCGGGCGATGGAAGGCATCAATCCCCAACTCTCGACCCCATGCCCCCGATACCAGGCTTTCGGCGGAAGTTCGGACAGGGCAGCAATCAGCTCATCGGCAGAATTAAATGTGCGCTGCCCCGGCGTGTTTAGCCCCATAGCAATTCCCATAAGGCTGTTTGGAGGGGGAGGCCCATGGTCAAAAATGGTTTCATCGTCATCATCCCGCCAGTCTTCCACCCCGGCGGATACGTTAAAATTATCGGAAATGTCCCATTCCTCAAAGTCTTCGTCGTATCTAATTTTACCTTCTGCGGAAAAAGCTATTGTATCGCCACAGAATGGAACATCATCTTTGCGGGGAGAACCACTATACGTTCCATGCAGCCTGAACGAATAAACTCCACTGTCGACTTGCCAGACCTGAACGCCATCAAAATACAGGTCATCATATATTGAGTTCGTATCGGCAATCGCCCCGGAAATTTCGTCTTCACTATTCCATTCTACGGTATAGGCCCATTCCTCCACCAGTTCGACAAGATGACGCTCCAGCTCTTCTTCCTGCTTTGCAATTAAATCATCACTATTCATGGCGTCACCCGCCAGTCACCTGTTAGCAATTTCTGCATCAAGCCGCGCTTTTGGCGTTTCAGGGCTTCGCGATACTTGTTCTCCCTCTCGATTGCCGTTTCTGCATCATCCAAAATTTGAGCAATCTTCTTTTGCTCAGAAAGCTTAGGGTAAGGTACTTCAAGATTTAAAAAATCTGTTTTATTAAGCACGCGGTTGCGCCCGGCCCCGCCTGGTGAAATTGTTGTTAACAAATATGTAAACCGTGGCATTCGTAATGAGTGCCGTAAATAACGTGCAGAAACTAATTCTTCATCAGGAAGGTATGTGGGGAAGCGGTGGGACACTAAACAACCGTCTTGCTCTTCTGTCACCAATGCGATCGCGCCTTCCCAAGCAAATGTAATGTTAACAATTAAATCCCCGACTTTAACTTGGTAAAGTGTGTCCATAGCAACGGTATTTGGATCGGCAACCGTGCGAATGTATGCCCCCTTTCCGTGACTTCGAATGCTCAAAGCACGATAACTTTTAACAGGTTTATTGACCGGGCGACTGACAGGTTCGAGAACTCCCCTCAATGGAGTTCGCTCATTAGACAACCAATCAACAAGACGCTCCCTTAACCCCTTATATTGCTTTTGGCGTAAAACGGTTAATTGCAAGGATTGCTCAATCGCCTCGTCCCATGTGCGCAGGATTTCGGCAATCTTGCGCTGCTCGGGGAGAGGGGGGAGGTCGATAGTAATACTTTCTAGGTCTGGGCGGTTAATCTTTGGGAGGCCTGTTCTAAATGAACGTGATGAAGCATCCGCAACAAATTTTTCTGATGTCAAAATGTGATAAAGGAATGCTTTATCAATAACATTTACATCATTCACCCAAATCGGGTAAACGTCAGCACTGCATATTCCCTGAAATTCAGGAAGCCCAACTTTGTTTAAATTTGGCCTGATTTTTGAGTAAAGAATTGCATCTTGATCAAATGCGTATTTCCCTGAGATTTGCACAAGCTCATGTGCAGTTTTCAAACTGCCATAATTTATACCGCCACCGATTCTAATGTTTTCAGGGCCAACGCTTAATAGAGTTTTAACGTGCTCATCCTTTGGGTCAACTTGCCCTGTAGCAATTCTAATCACCTGCCCTATTGGTGTTTTACTCCAGCCCTCAACCATCCCCGCCCCCTTTCTTCCGACCTTTTGACGCCTGCTCGATCTCTTTCACTTCCTTGTCAAAATCGGATTCAAACATCCTGTCCTGCGTGGGGCGGTATTTTTCGAATTGGTTTTGGGCGTGATCTTTGGCTATTTTGGCGCTGATGGTTCCGGCGTTGGTGAGGATTTCCCGCTCGTCGAATTCGAGGAATTTATCGAGGCGTGTGGCCCAGTCTTCCATGGTCATGGGGATTTGCCGTCTGGCCCGGTTTTCGGCCAGATCAAGGTAGGCGTTGACGATGCGGCCCAGGGATTGAAGCTCGTCTTCATTCAAGTAGTTTTTGGCGATGACCACATCAGTTTTAAGGATTTTGCCTTCCGGGGCGGCTTCCCAACTGGTCAGGCCCATGTGCGGTTTGTCGCCATCGGCGCGATCTTTGATCAGTTCGGCGGCGGTGTGACCGTGAATGGCGTAGTGCAGCTTGTTTTGTACCTTGGCGAAGAATTCGCGGGTGGTCGGCGCGCCCTTGTTGTAGTCCATGGCGGTGGCGTAGATGTCTGTGATTTTTTGATAGAACCGCCGTTCGCTGAGGCGGATTTCACGAATTTCTTCAAGCAGTCGCTCGAAATAATCCTCGCCCAGAAACGTACCGTTTTCCATGCGTTTATTATCCAGCACATAGCCTTTGACGGCGAAGTCTCGTAATATGGGGGTGGCCCATTGGCGAAACTGGGTGGCGCGAACCGAATTAACCCGGTAGCCAACAGATATAATTGCGTCCAGATTATAAAACTGCGTGTCGTAGGTTTTGCCGTCAGCGGCAGTATGTGCAAAAATTGCACATACTGAATCATTATCTAACTCGTTGTCTTTAAATATATTTTTTAGGTGCTTGGTGATAACAGAGCGCTCCACACTGAACAATTCCGCCATCAGTTTTTGCGTCAGCCAGATGGTTTCATCCTGATAGCGAACCTCGATCCCGTCATCGCCACTTTGTCCGATAAAGATCAGAAATTCAGTCGTGCTGCTGCGGATGGTCAGCTTTTTGCCCGGTTTATTTTTAGGACGCTTGCTCATGTCGTTAATTCTTCCAGGTAGCCAGCCATGCGGGCGCGAACGTCAACCAGTTCGGATTCGATGTCGTCGATCTCTTTCTGCACCGCAAGCACGTCGATTTCCTCTTCTGGCTCGAACGTGTCCACATAACGCGGAATGTTGAGGTTATAATCGTTCTCGGCAATTTCTTCCGGGGTGGCGATGTGGGAATATTTTTCGATCACAGCCCGATTTTGGTGTGTTTCCAGAACCTTTTTGATATGGCATTCGTCCATAATGTTCTGGGTTTTAGCCGGGGAAAACTGCTTGCTGGCATCAATGAACAACACGTCCTTGCGGGCCTCGTTCGCGCCGCCTTCTTCTCGTGAGCGATCAAAAATCAAGATAGCGACCGGAATGCCCGTGGTGGTGAACAGGTTGGCTGGAAGGCCGATCACCGCATCGAGCAGATTTTCCTCAATCAGTGCTTTGCGGATTTTGCCTTCGGCACCGGCCCGGAATAACACGCCGTGGGGGACGATTACCGCAACCCGCCCGCTTTGGCGCTTGGCGATTTCGATCATATGGGTGATGAAGGCGTAGTCGCCTTTCGATTTGGGCGGCACCCCGCGCCAGAACCGATTGTAATTATCGTCGGCGGCATCCTCTGCCCCCCATTTGTCCAGCGAAAAAGGCGGGTTGGCGAGGACCACATCGAACTTCATTAGCTGATCACCCTCGATCAATGTCGGGCCGTTCAGGGTGTCGCACCATTCAATCCGGGCGGCGTCCTTGGCGTGCAAAAACATGTTCATGCGGGCCAGCGCCCAGGTTGCGCCGTTTACTTCCTGTCCATACAGGGCGAAGTTGTCGGAGCCGACCTGATCGGCGGCACGGATTAACAGCGAGCCAGACCCGCAGGCCGGATCACAAATGGTATTACCGGGTTTTGGTGCCGCCAAACGCGCCAGCAGCGAGGAAACCTTTGCCGGGGTAAAGAACTCTCCGGCCTTTTTGCCCGCGTCCGAGGCGAAACGGGAAATCAGATAGATGTAACACTCGCCGATGATGTCTTCGGACACGCGAGAGGGCCGCAGATCAAGTTCGGGCTTGGCAAAATCTTCCAGCATATTTTTAAGGCGGCGATTGCGATCCTTGACTCGCCCCAGATTTGATTCGGAGTTAAAGTCAATGTTGCGGAACACCCCTTCGAGCTTGGCCCGGTTTCCGTCTTCGATTTGTTCCAGGGCGATGTTGATTAGCTCGCCGATATTGGCCTCTGTGCGCTGCGCGTAAAGATCGTAAAAACTGGCCCCCTCCGGCAGGATGAAGCGTTCTCTCTCCATACGGCGGCGAATGCGTTCTTCGTCTTCTCCGTATTGTTCTTTGTAAGTTTTAATGTGATCGTTCCAGAGGTCGGAAATATATTTTAAGAACAGCATGACCAGGATGTAATCCTTGTACTGTCCGGCATCGACAACGCCCCGGAAGGTGTCGCAAGCGGCCCATGCGGTCTGGTTTATCTGATCCTGGGTTAGCTGGTCGGTCATTCTGTTTTTCCTTCAATGTGCTGCTGAGTTCCAGCGGCTTGTGCTTGCTGTATTAATACTGCGGTTGTCAGGGTTCTGCGTTTCGTAGCTGATAGTTTTGACAGTTCCAGTTCCCGCTGGGAGAGGACGTCAACCGCCACGATCTTCTTTTGCTCTTCCAGCGGGGGCAGGTCGATAATTAAGTCAGTGAAACTTGAGCGGGGGATCATGCGCATAGCCGTTCCCCGCGCTGCTTTATCAAAATGTCTTTGTGCCGCTGGCTGGTTTAAAATCCACGCCAAATATTGCGGGACGACGTGTTGCCTGTTTGGGCGCAGCAATATAAGCGGCAAAACAACGACGGCTTTACCGCTCCAGTTTTCATCAATCGCCACCGCAGTGTTACGCTCGCCACGCGAACGAAACAGCACGTCACCGGCGCGAGCAATGTAGCGTTCCGGAATATCACCGAGTTCATAACGGGTGAGTGTGTCAGGAGCCAGACCACCATCGGCAGGGACATCACGAAGCTGGATAGCCATAAGGCCATCCGCTTGAGCAGGTTCCAGCCGCTCTCTGGCGGTATACCCTGTTTGAATTTCACAAATATTGATCATAATACGCTTCTGTTGCAGTAGGGTGACGTACAGAGTGTTTATCAATTTTCATCGAAAGAGTCAATGCCTTTACTCTGTAGGGAGGTGTACTGCGTAAAATGAACTGTTTTAAATTACTGGGTCAATCCATTCCAAATGACTGTTGAGCTGGCTTTTTGTATGGAGAGCTACCTCGCGTCAACATCTTCAACAATTCTTTCTGCGCTTGAACAATCGCAATGGCCAATGGGTCGTTCAGGGCTTCGATTTGAAGGAACACTTTCCAGCTACTGAACGCTTTGCCGGTCCAGGAATTTTTTGATTGATATCGCCCCCACAGTTTCCTTGTCGCCCGGTGCTGGGTTAGGGGTTTCGCTTGGTAGGTTCTTTTGGGCTCTCGCTGCCGGGTTTTGTCTGGTGCGACGTAGGGGCCGAGTTTTTTCTTTGCCTTAGCTGCAAAACTGCGCTCCAGGGTGCTGGCCTTGACCGCTTGTTTTTTGTTGATGGCTTTGATGATCATGCCGTTGCCTCTGGGCTTAATCTCAAGCCCGTATTCGGCGAAGCCTTCGTGGAGGTCCTGCCAGGTGTTTGCTCTGGCCAGGGCTCTATTTAACGGCCCTGCATGCTCTCTGACGTAACCATCCAGGGACTGTTGCCAGGTGTGGGCTTCGTAATCTTTGGCCGCCTTGTTGGGCTTTGTTTTGTTTTTATCTTGCTCCTTCTCCATGCCGTTATCGATCTTCAGATCATATTTCTGCTCGACCGCACGGCAGATTTTTGATAGCGCCTTGAAATCCTGAAACGGCGAGTGGAGTATCAGGGTTTCTGGATGAATTTTGTTATAGGCGATATGCATGTGGAAATTATCGGTGTTCTGGTGCGTCCCTACAACGCGTTGATGATCTTCAAATCCGAGAGCCTTGGCGATGGATTGCTCGATCTCGCGCAACTGCTCCGGTGATGGTTTCTCATCGCGAAATGAGGCGATGAGGTGATAGGTTTTATCTGCCTTGGTTCTTGAATTTAGCGCCTGGGTTGCCTCGATGTCTCGTATGGCGTGGCTTAGATCGTGCAGTTCGCCTCCGCCGTTGTTGTTGACGATCCATAGATCGTCCAGCTTCTCACCTGGGTCACGCGCTGCGGCAATGTACTCGGCGAGGTTCTTATAGCTTCTGTTGCTGGTCCTCTTAACACGCTTGGCAATCAATGAGGCAAGCTGTGCTACAGCTCTTCTATTTTGGATTTGAGTTGTTGACGGGTTTCTTCTATACGCATCTGTAATTCTTCCACTGGCTTGTCGTCATTCTCGTCGTCATTCATGGCCATCTTTAGCAAATTTCCCAGCCGTGCCAGGTCCGCATTGACCTTGTAGAGTTCACCGATTGACCTGGCATTGATAGCGCCCTTGGGTAATTTATGATTGACGATGACATGTCGAATGTAATCGGAAACCGTCAGGCCCACACGCCACGCCCAGGCCTTCACGTCCTGATACTCCTTCGGCGTGAGGTGGGACTTAACACTAGATGTTCGATTTTCCTTTATCATTTTTGCTCTATAAATTTGCCTGTGTAATCTGCTCGTTCATATCTTTCCTGACCATGCCCAGTCGCTGCCTGGACATGATCGTGCCACTGTCAGAGCTGATGGCTTCCTTGAACGTCATTCGATGTTTCAGCATTTGCTCAAGGTCATACCCAAATGTTTCTTTTCTCCGCTCCGAAATCGTAATCATGCCATGAATGTTGTATTTCGGATTGTTGAACAACCTGGTTTGTTCAAAGTGTGTGCCGTTCATGGCAACCTTACCGAAGTACTCGTTAAGCCAGACCGTTACCGGAATATTGGGGAAGTTTACCAACAAGGCTTCAAGACCGTTCATGGTGTCGATCAGGGCCTGGCCTCCGGTCACGATGGAATGGAACATGACCGAATGGCCTCGGTTTACCAGATAGCCGATGACATCGTTTTCCTCTAGGTAAGCACACAACGGAATAAACGTTGACGCGCCATTATCGATAACTACCACAGCGTCATCGGGCGCGCTGATTAAGGCATCAACGAAGCCGTCGAATTGACGGGGGTCAATATTCCCCTCGTTCAGCAAGTCCAGGGTCTGCGCATTAAATGCCTTGTAGCTGGCAAATGTTCTGTTGACGGGATCGGTATCAAAACACTGCGGTTTGATATCATTATCCAGATAGTGCTGGGCCAACAGCGAGGCAACATAGGATTTTCCAACGCCGCCTTTGCCTTGAAGAACGAAATGAATTTTAGCCATTTTATATTTCCTTATTGGGTTGTTGTTGAGTTAAGTGGGTTTTGAGGCGCTCCAACGTTATCGAGCAACTTTTCCATTGCGCGAATTGGAACGACCAATTTCCGCCCTATTTTGATTGTCGGAATATCGCCACGGCGCGCTGCTTCATAAGAAGCATTGCGGCCTAAATTAAGATAGGTTCGGCCTGCGTTGGGGACGCTCAGGACTTGGGGTGTGGTTTTGCTATTATCTGTCATTGTTAAACCTCCTACTTATCAGCTTGATGTGAGGGCAATATAACACTTGACGGGACGACAATAAATAATTTAACGTGACTCATCTAACATTCGTCGATTTAACGTCCAACCAGAAAGATTGATCAATGCCTGAACTTATATGGTTTGAATGGGAAAAGTGCCCTGACGGTTACTCAGTTGAAGTCCTCAAGCCTGAGTATGTGGTCTATGCGCCGAGCGGAATTATTGAATATGCACCATCCGAAACGGCTCCTTTTTGGTGGAAGCAAAACCGAAGCTCTCATGCCAATTTAAACAATGATCCTTTGTTTAAATATTTTGAGTTTGGCGATGCCTTCATCATCCCAAACAGCCAGAGGCGATTGACGTTTAATCCTTTGGATGAATCTGGCGGCGCAAGTTTTCTTGAACTGGCCGATTGCGTTGGCTCTGAGTCAAATACGTTGGCGTTCGTCACAAAATACGGGGCGCTAACTGTAAATGACGTAAACGAGGGGGAAATTTACAGCCTTGAGAACTGCCATGTACGGCTTGTTCAGGAGTATGCCCAAGCCATGAAATCTGCCGTGGAAATGTGGGAGCTGGCGAAGTCCAGCAATGACTATGTGGATCTTGTTCACTTGTTTAACAAGAGCATCGGGAATCCCCCGAGGCTTGAGGGTTTTGAGAGTAAATATGATGTGCTTGGAGCGCTATCGCCCGAGCTGCGCCATAACAGGGCCGAGAATTCACCACCCATTCTGTCAATGGTTCCTCACGATTTTTATTCAGTTTTATGGCTGGAATTTGCCCAGGCTATCTCATCAAATTTAATGCTCCGACGGTGCGCCGTCTGCCCTACATGGTTCGCGTATGGCACGGGAACGGGACGCAGGAAGAGCGCTCATTACTGTTCAGACAAATGCAGGAAGGCCGCGCACCGGCGGCAGAAACTTGCCAATCCGATTAAGAAAGAGGAATAGCTATGGCTATAAGCAAACGATCCTGGATAAGCCCGGCTGGCGAGAAACGTTCTGCCTGGGAGGTCTCGTATTGTGACCAGCAAGGCAAACGCCGCCGCAAGCAATTCGCTAGAAAGAAGGATGCGGATGCCTGGTTGGTTAACGCCCGCTCACAAGTTGCTGATGGCATTCATACACCTGAAAGTCAAAGTATCACCGTTGCAGATGCGGCTGAATTATGGTTGCGCTCTTGCGCACGGGGCAGGGATGGCCGCGATCCAGTGGAGCCTCACACACTTCGTTCATACGACAGCCATGTGCGTCTTCATATTGAGCCCTTGATGGGTACTGAGAAACTTGGGAAGCTGACGACGCCAAGAGTAGCAGCATTTCGAGATGCTCTGATTGATACCCGTTCACGCGCTATGTCGAAGAAAATACTGACATCGTTTAAAGCAATCATAACAGAGGCGCAGGCAAGAGGCTTGGTTGCGCAAAATGTTGCGAAGGCCGTCTCAGTCTCAATGGCATCACGGCATAAAAAGGATGTGATAATACCAAGTAAGGATGACATTCGCACTATCCTTGAAGAAACAGATAGATTGCAACGTTCATCTAACATTCAAATCGCTAAGTCCTGGAATCGCTATCACGCACTACTTATGACTGCTGCGTTCACAGGTTTGCGGGCATCAGAACTTCGTGGACTATATTGGGAGCATATCAATCTCAAGGATGGGACCGTCAGTATATTACAGCGAGCAGATGAACTGGGCATCATAGGATCAGTGAAAAGCAGTGCAGGGAAACGCCGTATATCAATCCCAAGTGCTCTTGTTGGTGTCTTGCGGCAGTGGAAATTAAAATGCCCTCCTGGTGAATTAGTATTCCCTAATTGGCAGGGAAATGTTGAGACACATGGCAACATAATAAATCGATGCTGGAATACGATCTGTCGTAAATGCAAATTAGTCACACCGCAAAGTAGTCATTTGGCGGAGCATGAGAGAGAACCAATTTATAATTTTCATATGCTTCGGCACTTCCATGCCTCTATGTTGATTGCATCAAGCGCAACGTCAAAAGAAGTTCAAGTTGAAATGGGACATAGCTCAATTCAAGTCACATTCGATACATACGGGCACCTATTTCCGGACGACGAAGCGTCCCGCGCAAGGCGGGCAGAGCAAATGGCGAGTGAAATTCTCTAGAAATCAATGCCGCATGAATGCCGCAAATACCTATAAGTGATTGATATTATGAATGCCCCAGCGGACTGAAAATCCGCGTGTCGGTGGTTCAAATCCGCCCCCGGGCACCATTTTTTCCCAAATAAAATCAATAGCTTGCTATGGTAATTTATTCTACGTGCCAGCCGAATTGTATTGCAGGAAGCATATATGCAGCACGCGGAATTAATTGGCGTGCGCTCAAAGGTTATGAAATATGTGCTTGAAGAGTGAATCTTACTGAAAGTTCTTTGCGGCATAGACTTAGTTGTAGTGGTTCAGACTTGATCTGACAGTTACCAGATTCGACGTGGCGTCTGTCAGGTCAAATTTGGTCTACAAACTTTTCCTTCCAGATACTTTTGCCGTCCTCCAGAGTCTGCATGGGCGTTTTCCCTTCGCAGATTTT